>NZ_JAHOOZ010000003.1 GCF_019075875.1 Novosphingobium sp. G106
GACGTTCGGCCACTACGTCGTTCGGCGATGTCGAACACCATGGCCAAGCTGCCGATCGGAGAGACCCGGTCGTCGCGGATCGGCATGTACTCGAGGTCCATGAAGACCTGCTCGGGGCGAGCGCGCCGCCACAGCTCCAGCTCCTTGGCGTGGAAGCTGAGCGACCCCTTCCTGCGAGGCCCGCCGCGATGACTCTGGCGTTGAAGGCGCGCGCTTCCGGCCAGACGTCCAGCAGCTTGCCGCCGAGCGATGCGGATGGTGCGGCTCCGCACACCTGAGCATAGCCATCGTTGTCGCCGAGAATGCCGTCAGCGCCCCGGAGATAACAACCATCGGTACCGGCGGCGGTTCCAATTGTCTGGACGTTGGCCTTAAGTTCGATGGGCCGGTCTCAGATCGGGCCGGCGGGCGTCGACGCCCAATCCTTGGCACGAATCCTGTCGCCCGCCTGGCCGCCGCCGACAAGGCCGCCGATGGGTACTTCAGTTGCTGCGCGCTCCATGGATTGCACCCTTAGCGTGGCTCTGGCCGCTCGAACAGCCGAGGGCTGGAAAAGCATGCAACGAGCAATCTTTCAGATGTTCGTGCTGGTAAAGCCCTGCGACATTCAGAATCCTTCGGGGCATCCTCGCTACCGGCACATGTAAGGGTAGATGATGATTTGCTCTCGGCTGGCGCCAACTTCTAGTGCGCTATAGAAGCCGCCGAAGGACTTCCCGCAAAAGATCCCATGGCGAGGGTGGATAAAGGCTGACACCCTGGCAGAGTTCGGTTGCTGACCCCTAACTCCGTGGAGGCAACCATGCTTGCAGCCGATCGACCCCATGCGCCCGCCGCTATCCGAATAGATCTTGGCGCGATCTTCGTTTCGATGGAACTGTCTAAATCAACGTGGCCAACCACGTCTTTGCCGCCGGGCGCTGGCGAGTGGATGTCGAAGCACGTTGTGCGCGCCGGCGATGTTGCCGGGTTATTGGAGCGCTTCGCCCACCTTCGTGCGAAGGCGCAGGCGCGAACCGGACAGGAGTTCGGCTTCATTGTCATCCAGGAGGCCAGTCCGATGGTTTCTGGATCCACCGGGTCCTGGAAAGCGAAGGTATCGAGAGTTACGTCGTTGACCCGGCGTCGATCGCGACATCCCGCCGACGCCGACGCGCGAAGACGGACAAGATCGAGGGCGAAGCGTTGGTCCATCCCTTGCTCGCCTACAAGCGAGCGCGAACCACGCGCCTGCGCGATGGTCAGGCCACCCAGCGTCGAGGAAGGGGAAGACTGGCGTCGCACCTTGCCGCGAGCGCCAGGTGCTGATCATCGAGCGCACCCAGCATATCAACCGGATCAAAGGTTTGCTCTTCACCCAAGGCATCACCGGATATGAGCCGCTCTGTCGGGATCGCAGAGGTCAGCCTCAGACCTCAGAACAGGCGATGGACGCGTTCTCACGGCTCATGTCTGGTCGCAGATCGACCGAGAACTCGATCGTCTCGAGCTGATCATCGAACAGATCAAAGCCGTCGAGGACGAACGCGCTTTGCTCATCGCTGCACAGGCGGACAATACGCCCGCGGCGATGGCCTTCAACCTTAAAGGCACCGGACCCGAGGTTCGCGGAAATCCTTTATTCTGAGGGGCTGTTTCGCCATTTTGATAATCGGCGTCAGCTGGCAGCCTATGCTGGACTGGCACCCACGCCCTGGCAAAGCGGTTCGATCAGACACGAGCAGGGCGTCTCCAAGGCTGGCAACGCCAGGCTTCGAACGACCATGGTGGAGCTGTCATGGCTCTGGGTCCGCTATCAGCCGGACTCTGCACTGGCGCGCTGGTTCCAGGAGCGCGTGCAACACAACGGTGGTCGGCACAAGGCCGGCAATCGTCGCGCTTGCTCGCAAGCTCCTGATCGCCCTGTGGAAGTATGCGACCGCTGGCGTGGTCATCGAAGGAGCCATTATGAAGGCAGCTTGACCCGGCACCTTCCACCCATCCCCGGAGCCCGATCAGCTTCGTGGATCCAGGAGGCGAACCGAAACGGCTGTTGGCTTCAAATGCCGCCTGAAAGACTGGTCTCGCCCTCCTGAGCCCGTGCCCGCCGCAAGCGGGATAATGGTGCAGCCGTTCCGGACGGCGACCGCATGTGAGCTGGATATGGGTCGATCCGTCGATCCGCGTCATGCAACGGGCAAAGCCTGGATCCGATCGCCAAGGAGACGACCAATGCTGTCACCAAGTTAAACCTTGACCGACGTCCTCGTCATGTGAGCGGCCGTTCTTTCGGAAGGTCAGGTGTCGCCGGCTAAGCTGCCATGAGGGGGTGGTATCCCCTAACTTCCTCGCCCCAACATGCTGATCGCATCTCACCGCTAAGCATCGCGACGTTGGGATTTCCCAATGTCGTTACGTTGGAGATGTCTGTTATGTTGATGACGCCAGTTTGATAGCGACCCTGGCATTCGGTGCCCTTGGCGAGGTGCGATCTCGCCAAGGGCATTTGTCCTCGCAAATGAGATTGCGGATCGGGACGGTGACGGACGCGAAATCAGGATTGCCCCAGAATGCCGTCGAACGGGCGTTCGAGCTCGCAAAAAGCGGCGCCTACAGGAACATAAAGCAGGTCAGCATTCAGCTGGACAAGGAGGGCTATCTCAATGCCCGCGAGTATCTCGCCGGGCGCTCGATCAGACTTCAGCTTCTAGGTTGTGTGGCCTCTTAGGATTCCCATTTTTGGCAAAGTCTGATTCAAGGCTGTCTTTTGGAGGCGGCTTTGGGTGTGATGGACCGATTGGTGTTGAGCGATGCGGCGTGGGAGCGGATGGCTCCTTTGATCATCGGACGCCCTGATCAGAAGGGCTCGACCGGCCGGGACAACCGCATGTTCGTCGAGGCAGTTCTCTGGATCGTGCGGACGGGTTCGCCCTGGCGCGACCTTCCTGAGGTGTTCGGAGACTGGAACAGCGTGTTCCGGCGCTTCAGCCGATGGAGCGCGAAGGGTGTCTGGTGGCGGATATTCGAGGCGATGTCCGATGATCCGGACTTCGAGTATCTGATCGTAGATTCCACCGTGGTTCGCGCTCACCAACATGCAGCGGGGGCCAAAAAGGGGGTCTGAAGATCAAGCCATCGGCCGTTCCCGCGGCGGCTTGAGCACCAAGATCCACCTTGCGGTTCGCGGTCTGGGCTGCCCAGTACGGTTTGCTCTTACCGCCGGTCATCGCGGCGATGTGCCGCAAGCCGCACCGCTGATCGGAGGGCTCCCCGCCAAGGTCGTCATGGCCGATACCGCCTACATCGCGGCAAAGGGCGCTGTCGCTGTCATACCCAGTAACCCGTCGCGCGCCCGCAAGCATCCGCTCGACAAGCATCTCTACGTGCAACGCCATCTCGTCGAATGCTGCTTCAGCAAGCTCAAGCAGTTCCGTCGGGTCGCCACTCGCTTCGAGAAAACCGCTCGAAACTATCGCGCCGTCGTCACCCTCGCCGCAATCGTCCTATGGCTCAGATAAGTGTCCACACAACCTAGCCGTTCTGCACAAAGAGATCGAGGTTCGGCACAGCGAACAAGCCAAAGCGACATGAATACGTTGCCGCGCAGACTTCAGTAACAACTCCGCGCGCGGGCGCGTAACTCCGCCGGCATTGATCAACCCGACGCGGTCAACAGCGACAGTCTGTTCTTGCACGGCATTATCGACCTTCGAGCCGAACAGCGTGACGTTCGCCGAAAAGCCACCGCGCGGTAGGCAAGGTCGAGCGATGCCGTCTCTGCTGTCTCCACCTTCAGGCCGAAAAGAGGTTCGAGACGCGAGAGACCCGCCGCTGTGACCTCCTCCACGAACGGCGTGGGCGCATCGAAGCCAAGGCCTTAGAACGCGCGGATCGTCTAGGGGTCGGGCTTGTAGTTTGCGGGAATGCGAGGGCGAGGTGCGATCCGTACCTGTCGTGGTCGTCCCACCGCGCGCTACCAGACAATGTCAGATTGTCGGTAACCTTGTCTCGATCTGGGCGAACACGCCCGGCACCGTGTAGACGTAGTTGAAGACGGGGAATGTTTTCGAGCGGTAGCCGTCATTCTGGATCACTGCGCCCGCGAGCCAATTTGTCAACCCAGCATCTATCGAGAGCGACGACTCGCCAAACTCGGTATCGCCGTTTAACCTCGTCGAAGAAAAACCCCCTGTGAAGCGGGCGAGAGCTTGCATATCGAAAGTGACAGTCAGCCTCAGGGCGCTGGTATATCGACTGACGCCAAGGCGGGCCATAATACTCAGTCCACATGTGTCGACACGTCGTCGTCGAATGTATCCTGGTGTGCTGCCACCTTGATCTGGTCAGTGGCTTGGGGGCCTGGATCATCGTAGCAGCACGGACGCATAGAGCGTTGTCGGTCTTAACTTTGAGTAAGTTCCGACGAAAAAACTTTCTTTTCCTCTTTCACCCTCATTTCGCGAACCTCAAGGGGTGCAACGTAAGTGCTGTGACAGGCCACGGCGGTCATCAGCGAATGCCATCGGCGAACTCATGTCATGGACCGCCGTGGCCTGAGCGCAGCGCCTACACAACTGCCTGCCGCCCGCACAGAAGTAGCAAGGGCGGAGCCGATCAGGCGGGGCGGCGGACCCGCACGACATACTGGACAGCGACGAAGCGGCGCAGCAGCCCGAACGAGACCTTGTCGAGAACCTTGTGCAGCCGCCTGCCGATATTCGTCTGGATTTCCTCGCAAACGAGGCCCGAGCTGGTGGCAAGCTCGATCACGCCGTGCCGTGCGAACCAGCGGATATGGGTGCGGTCCATCACGCCGGATTCTACCAGATTGAATCGGCCTTGGAGTAGCAGCGGACCCACCAGCGACCAGTGATTGACGTTGGGCAGGCTGATGACCATCACCCCGCCGGGCCGCAGGGATTTGTGCACATGCTTGATCGCGCCCCAGGGATCGCGAAGGTGTTCCAGAACATCGAGGCAAAGGATCGTATCGAACGGCGCGTTTTCGGCGAGGACGTCATCCAGGAAGTCCGTGTCCTCGAGATCGGCGACATAGCCCTTGTCGACGCCCTTCGCCCAGGCGCTGGTCACGTGATCGATGACGATGACTTCGCTCGCCCGGCCTAGTTCCTTCAAGGCTGCGCCGGTAGCACCGATCCCGCCGCCAAGATCGAGCAGGCGGCCTGCATTCTGGGGTACCAAAGCGAAGACATCGCTGCGGACGAGGTCGTGATAGTTGGAAACCGCTTCAACCACAGTGAAACCCCACAATCGAAATCCTTCTTTCACCTCCGGAAGCGCGAATGTCAAAAACCGGGGCCGCGATCTTCGAGACGATCGCGTTCGGCGAGGAGATCCGCCAGGTGGGCCTCGACCAGATCACCGCGCAGATCGAGGCCGCGCCGATCGGCGTAACGCGGTCATCGGGACCATCGTCGAAAGTCAGCGCGACGGCCGGCGTGGCCGAGCGAACCCGCTCTATCGTACCGATGGGCGACAAAATCGGCTCGACGAGATGTTTCGCCCTGCGGCGCATAGAGGGACTGAGTCCCGTGCGCGCGCATTGCGAAAGGAAGCTCAGCACGCTTGCTCGCCCCATTCCCGCTGGCGCTCGGACTGCCATTGCTGCCGAAGGAGAGTAGCCACTTCGTGCGCCCAGGCCGGCCAGTTCAACCGGCGCTGGCTGTAATCCGCTGCCGCGTGAGCCATGTCGATATACCGCGCCCGGTCGCTGAGCAGGGCGTTTATCTCGTTGGCGAACTCTGCCGGGCCGGCGGAGGTATCGAGCAGAATTCCGGTTTTGCCGGGATCGAAATTCCCGGACACGCCACCCGTGTCGTAGGAGATGGACGGCACGCCGAACGATGCCGCCTCGGCAACGACTACGCCCAGCGCCTCGAACTGCGTCGGCAGCATCAGGATATGGGCGTTCTGGAAAAGTCCGGTCAGGCGATCGCGGTCAGCCTCGACGTTCTTGTTCAGAAATCCATGGAAGGTGACGCCCTCGATCGTCGGCGGGGGCGTGGAAGGCACGCAGCCGGCAATATCGAGATGGACGCGGCATCCCCGGTCACGCAGCAGTTCAGCGGTCTTCAGGGCGATGTCGCCGCCCTTCCCGACCCAATCGACCCCGACGAACAGGATGCGCCATTCGTCGAGCGACCGCTCCTCGGGCGGCTTGATATCGACCGATGGCAGGTTCGCGCCCCACGGCACCTGGAATGCCCGATCGGGCGCCGCCGCATGATCCTTGATTGCGGAAGCCTGGGCCCAACGCGAGGGGAAGAACGCAGCGATCGATCCGGAAATGCTGGTCGTTTCCAGCTCGGCCGCGCTGGCCTTGAGGTTGGCGCTGAGCGCGTTGTGCCGCGGGTTGTAGTTGACCATGGCCGACTGCGTCGCATCCGACACGAAGACCGTCTTGTTCGTGCCGGTGAGGAGCGCGCAGATCGGCGTCGCGGCGACGACGAAGACCATGTCGGAATCGCTGCGCTTGAGCTGCTCTACCGTCGGCCCCGCGCCGAAGCGGGTCCAGGCCCGTGACCAGAAAAGGTCGATCTTCCCCAGGCTCAACCTGCGGATGAGGCGCCGGAAAAACGGGAATCCGGGCCGCCAGGGCTTTCTGATGACGAGGCCGAGATCGAACTCCTTTCCCAATGCCTGCAGCATGTGAAAAGGCGTTCCAGACCAAGTGTGGATATCGAGCGGGTCCCCGGCGCAGACGAAATCGATCTTCAACTTTTTGGAAGCTGACATACTCGGTCGATCCATCCTCGCGCTCGTCCGTTTACTGCCCGTCCGATAGCACAGAAGTCGTTAGCGGGATGGCTTGCCAGGCCGTCTAGGTCGCCCGCCAGCCGCATCATTTTGGGACAAAGCGAGGCGGCACAAAGGCTAAGGCCGCCCCACGACGGCAATGCGATTGACCGCGCAAGTTCCGCCGCTTAAGCGATGCCCTACCTCCAAACTGTGACAAGCAGCCGATGCTACGCGGCTGAAACGAAGGTGAGAACCGGATGTTGCCCAAGCTGATCCGGCCGCGCCGCTACGGCGACAACAGGGGCTGGTTTACCGAAAGCTATAACGCGAGGCGATACGGCGAAGCCGGCATCCGTGATACGTTCGTGCAGGATAACCACAGCTTCTCGGCACCCAAGGGAACGCTCCGCGGGCTGCATTTCCAGGCCATCCCGAACGCCCAGGCCAAGCTCGTGCGCTGCGTGGCGGGTGCCATCTGGGACGTCGCGGTCGATATTCGCGACGGGTCGCCTACACGCGGCCGCTGGGTCGGCGCGGAGTTGACCGCCGAGGGCGGGGAACAGCTCTATGTCCCGGTGGGTTTTGCGCACGGCTTCGTCACGCTGACCGAAGATGCCCACGTGCTCTACAAGGCCGGCGATCTTTTTGCGCCCGAGAGCGAGGGTTCGATCCGCTGGGACTCGCCCGAACTCGCGATCGCCTGGCCGCTGGACGGTGGCTGCCCCGTGCTTTCCGACAAGGACGCTGTCGCCCCCGCGTTTGCCGATCTGACGGCGGTGTTTCCCTATGAGGGCGACCCGCTCGGCGATCTCGAGGAGATCGTGCTGTGATCCGCCGCCGCGTCCTGGTGACGGGAGGGGCCGGCTTCATCGGCTCGGCCGTCGTGCGCCATCTCGTCGGCGATCTCGGCGCCGACGTGCTGGTGCTCGACAAGCTGACCTATGCGGGCAACCTCGCTTCGCTGGCGCCGGTCGTCAGCGATCCGCGCTACCGCTTCCTCAGGGCCGACATCTGCGACGGATCGGCCGTGGCCGCGGCGATCGGCGAGTTCCAGCCCGATGCGATCATGCATCTCGCGGCCGAGAGCCATGTCGACCGCTCGATCGACGGACCGGCGGCCTTCATCGAGACCAACGTGGTCGGTACCTTCCGCATGCTGGAGGCGGCGACCGCCTATTGGCGCGGGCTCGATGCCGCGGGCCAGGACCGGTTCCGCTTCCACCACATCTCGACCGACGAGGTGTTCGGGGCGCTGGGCGACGAGGGCAAGTTCGACGACAGCACCGCCTACGATCCGCGCTCGCCCTATTCGGCGAGCAAGGCCGGGTCCGACCACCTCGTCCGCGCCTGGCACCATACATATGGCCTGCCGGTGCTGATCACCAACTGCTCGAACAATTACGGGCCCTATCACTTTCCCGAGAAGCTCATCCCGCTGATGATCCTCAAGGGCCTGTCGGGCGACCGCCTGCCGGTCTACGGCGACGGCTCGAACGTCCGCGACTGGCTGCACGTCGAAGACCATGCTCGCGCGCTGGCGGCGGTGGTGGAGCGCGGTGCGCCGGGGGCGACCTACCTGATCGGCGGCAATGCCGAGCGAACGAACCTGCAGGTCGTCGAAGCGATCTGCGACCTGCTCGATGCCAACGCCCCGCGTGACGACGGCCAGAGCCGGCGCACGCAGATCGGTTTCGTCACCGATCGCCCGGGGCACGACTATCGCTATGCGATCGACGCCTCGCGCATCCGCGACGAACTGGGCTGGACGCCGCAGGAAAGCTTCGGCAGCGGCATGGCGGGGACGGTGCGCTGGTACCTCGACAACCGCGACTGGTGGGAGGCGATCCAGGCCGGCACCTACCAGGGCGAGCGGCTGGGCGTGAATGGCTGAGCGCGGCCCTTTCGAGAGGGTTTGGCTCGTCACCGGCGGCCGCGGCCAGGTCGGCGGCGCGCTCGCTGCAAATCCGCCCGCGGGTGTGCGCATATCGCGTCTTCGAGCGCTCGGGCTTAGTCAGCATCAGAATGGAACTGCTGACTACTACTAAGCTCGGCCTTGATTTAGGCTACCAGATTTTCTTACTTTCGACGTGGGGGAACGATGGAAACAATCTTCGACTGGCTGACGGTCGTGACCTTCGCGGCCCTTGCTGTGATATATCTGCAGAGATCTGCTCAGGCGGCTCCTAAGGACAAAGTTTGGCACTACGTCCCACCCGCCATCGGCTGCGCCGCAGTCAACTACGCCGGGAACGAAGGTTACGTGATACCGGCTGCTATGGGATTGGTGATGATAATGGCTTACATCTACTATGTCCTGAAACCACAGATGAGTGGTTGAAGCGGCGGTTCGCGGACTGGCGACGGACACTACCGATTTGTGTAGCGCATGGGCCGCGCAGATCACATAAGGCAAAGGGTCCCCATGCCTGAACGCGCAGATACGCTAGACCCTCCCGCTATTTCGATACATAAATTTAATTATTCGCCGCGCCGTTAGTGAGTACGTCCGCTTCCCATTGGCCTGCGCAATGTTAAGGATCTGCTGTCCTAGCCGGCCAACGACCGAAATATAGGCACAACTCGCCAGGATCGCAGCGCAAAATTAATAGATCAATTTTGCTGATCGGAGCCATTCGTGAACGATACGTTCGACAGAATGCGACGTTAGCGAAACCTGAGCCCGAGCTTACGGGTGCGAACCGCGTGAGCAAGTCTTACAGCCTTTTCAGGGGGAGGTCGTTAGTGCCATGATGATGTCAAGGACGATGCTGGCACTAGCAGGGTACAGCGGTTCAAGGTCTTCATCGGCGCGGGGAAGCGTTGGGACTGACCATCCGGGATCAAGGCCTCGATCGTGGCGGAAAGCTATTCGCGCACAACCGATCAGTTTGGGCCGGCGGGTGAACGAAATGGATGAGCCGCGATAGAACGGCTCCGCCTTCCCGATCGTGCGGTCCACGCCCTCGGCGACGCCACCGATGCCCACGGCGGAACTTTGAAAAGTTTCACAGATTTGGTAGGGAAAGCTGCCTACAATTCAGATGACCGCATGTTAGTCATGGTTTGTCGATAGCGGGCTAGGCGAGGTCGGAACTTGCGTCGATCTAGGCGCGCCGCCGTTTCGGAGTTCAGTGTGGAATCGTTTGCAGCCTGGATTGCCGAAATCATCACGAACAATGCCAGATGGGCTTCGGCGGTAATCGGCCTGCTTTGTTTCGGGGAATCGCTTGTTCTGGTCGGGCTCTTCATTCCCGCCACGGCGCTCATGATCGCCACTGGTAGCTTGCTCGCGACAGGGAGGCTAGACCCCGTTTGGATTGTCGGCGCCGCGATCATCGGCTCGGTGTTTGGCGACTGGGTGTCCTATCTTGTCGGCGCGCGCCTTGGCCCTGCCGCTTACCGGCACTGGCCGCTGAGGGAGCATCGCACTGCCGTGGCACAGGCTCGGCTCTTTTTCCGTCGGTACGGCTTCTTCGCCGTCTTCGCGGGACGCTTCCTTGGACCCCTGCGAGCGATTGTTCCACTGGTCGCAGGCGTGACGCGCATGCCGTCTCGCTCCTTCCAGCTCGCCAATGTCGCGTCGGCCAGTCTCTGGGTGCCGACGCTGTTCGCTCCTGGCTACTTCTCCGCCAAGCACTTCGCTGCGGACGGCAACCTGAGCGACGGCTCAATGATGTTCATTGGTTTGGGCGTCGGACTGGGATGCGCGGTTGGAAGCTGGGTCTATTCAAAAGTCAGCGCTGCGCGGCGCCGGGCTCGCAAGTCCTATATACGCGAGGCGGCGTCGGCCCTGTGTGCTGGTGCCTCGGATTAACCAATTCAGTTCGCCCGAAAGCGGCTAGGGCGCTTTCTAGCTGCCCCAGGGTCGGCCGACGGTGCCAACATTCGAAACCCGGCGTCTTGACCTCGCGGCCTTGGTCCGCGCGGCGAGTTCCAGCGCATCGTCAAGCAACTGCGCGGCTGAGCGATCCGTTGTAAGCGAAGCCTATCTAGCTAAGATGGAGGTTGAATATTCGACCTTCGGCAGGAGGCCTGCCTTGATTGAGTAGTTTCTGGTTCAACAATCGAGATCTCCCAAATCAAGTCTCGAAGACAAATTCCCAAATAAACCCATTCCGCTCTTTCGGCTAAGTGACGTTCTTCCTGGCAACGATGATCGGGTTGAGGTACTGGAGGCCGGTGCCTTGAAACTGACAGCTCGAATTGCGACGCTCATTTCATTAGAGGCCGTCTCATCAGGTAGGCGCTGGGCTATCGGCGCCTTCAAATCGAGCCAGGCGCCTTGTCGCTATTGATCGCCTCGTCTTAGAAGAAGCGCTCTCCGACAAAGATCGTGTCGTTTTCACTAAGCTTCATGTCCATCGTTGCTTTGACCTTCTGGCCGTTGCGATAGACCGAGATCTTGCCGGCTGAACCGCGCTGGGTCAGACCGCCGCTGCGCGCGAGCGCCATGCGGATCGTCATGCCGCGCTCGACCTTGTAGGCGCCGGGGGCGCCGACCTGGCCATAGACGTAGAAGATCGGCGCAGCCGCCAGAAACAGCTTGTCACCGGGCTGAACGTAAGGATCTTCGGCAGCGCCGCCGCGTGCTACGTCGGTCACCGGCAGGCGGAATTCTTTGCCGTCCGCGCGGCGCAGCAGGATGTCGTCGGCCGCAGAAGGCTTGGCGCCACCGGCGCGGGCCAGAATCTCGGACACGCGATAAACGCGGTCTACTGGAACGAGACCAGGATTGCCGAATTCGCCCAAAACCGTCACGTAACGGCTGATGTAGCTGACGACAGCGACGTTGACGACTGGATCGGTGTAAAAGCCGCCGTCGCGCAGTAGCCTGTTTACCTGCTCGCGAAACTGAATCACTGTCAGATCGGCCGCCTTGACCGAATGCAGGTAGGGAAGTTGCACCGTGCCATCGGCTTGGACCTGGACGCGCGGGTGAAATTCCTCGCGACCAAGAACGCTGACATCGACGACGTCGCCCGGGCCGATTACATAGCCCTCGTCGGTGGTGCCAGCCGCCGCCGAGGGCGCGGCGCTTGCTGCCGGCGAAGAGCGCATGGCGGGCCGGGCTTGCCGCGAAGCAGCAGGTACGACGCTCATAGCGAGCGCTAATAGCGCACCCGCCCACGCAGTTGATCGGGACAGGCTCTTAACCATACTGTTCGTTCCTGCCAACTTTCTGGCATCGCAACCGGCTTCAGGCATCCTTGATCCTTCTTGCCCCACATCGGTGTCCGGTCGCTGCTGAGACAATCGGACACCATAAGGCCGGCCGCGAGAAGTAGCGTCGAAAGCGGACCTCAGGGACCTCAGGCACCGAAAGCGTTGGTCCGTTGAGGTGTTCCTGCATTGGGAAGATATAATGTCCTTGAACATCCGAAATCGTCATGACGCGAAGTCTTGCCAATGATTTCCGCACCACGAGACTATTGGCGTCGAGGCGTCAAAAGCTAAGCTTGTGCAAATGTGGAATATAAGATGGTCGCACAATCGAGTGGAATGAGGGGACTGTTTCGGGCTCCGATAATCGGAGGCTCGCAAGGAAGGGCGGCACTGACGTGCCCCCCTGGTCCTGGACGGTCGTGGTGATCCACATGCCCTCGCGCAGATACTGCGCGCGGCCCTCGCCGGGTTTGGATCGCCGTTGGCCGCGGGCGCGACGACGAACAGCAGCCAACGCAGCGCCAAACGGGTAGTGTGCGGCAAGTCCTGTAAATAGCGGCTTGGCATGCTGGTTAGGCGGCTTGTCGTAGACCGGCTTTCTTCATCTCCTTCAGATCGTTCATGTTGAGGTAGCGGTTGGCCTCGAGCCAGTTCTCGTGGGTCTCGACGGCGAGCGATCGGATCAGGCGCAGACAGCTGTCTTCATTGAAGAAGATGCGCAACACGATGGTCCTGCGCTTGATCTCCTCGTTGAAGCGCTCGAGCATGTTCGTGCTCTTCATATGTTTGTGATGCTGGCGCGGCAGTCGGTAGAAGGTGAAGGTCTCCTCTATGGTTTCCTCCGCCCAGGTGGTGAGCTTGGGGTATCGTGGCGACCATTTCTTAAGCCATGCGGCAAGATCGCTCTTCGCCTCGGACAAGGCGCGCCGGTCGTAAATCCACCGCAGCTCCTGGAGACAGTCGTCGTCGGCCTTGCGTGGCAGATGGTCGAGCGCATTGCGTAGGAAATGGACGTAACAGCGCTGCGTCGGGCAACACCTCGCGGACGGCGGCACGCAAGCCCGCATGGTCGTCGGCGACAACATATTCCACGCCGTGGAGGCCGCGGTCTCGGAGGCTGACAAGGAAGTCCTTCCACGACGAGCGGCTCTCGCGGTTGGCGAGCTCGACAGCGAGAATCTGCCGTCGGCCCTCCCAGTCGACACCGAGCGCGACGAGCACCGCACAAGACCGAACAACGCCGGCCTGGCGGACCTTCTCATACTTCGCATCGATGATGAGATAGGCAAAAGGCTCATCCAGCCGGCGCCGGGCAAAGGCCGTCAAACTCTCATCCAGCCGCTTGTTGATCGCCGAGATCGTCGAGGCCGAGAAGCTGTGTCCGCACAGCTCTTCGGTGATCGCCTTCACCTTCCGCGTCGAGACGCCCTGAACATACATCTCAGCCAGCGTCGCTACTAACGCCTGCTCCGAGCGCTGATAGCGCTCAAACAACTCCGTCGAGAACCGCCCGTCGCGGTTCTGCGGCACCCGCAGTTCGAGCTTGCCCACCCGGGTGATCAGCGTCCGGTTGTAATGACCCGAGCGGTAGCCGACACGGCCATCACTGCGCTCGCTCTTCGAGGCGCCAAGCGCCTCTGTCATCTCCCCCTTCGAGCATCTCCTGCAGCAGATCTTGTACGATCTTCCGCAACATATCGTGGTTCGCACCCATCAACTCTTTGACGGCGGCTATCGACGGCTTATTCTCGCTCCGGGTCATGGTGGGGCTCCTATGGAGTTGGTGACGTCAGACATCACCAGCCTGCCATGGCCGCTCAGATCCTCAATGGATTTTGCAGAACTCCCCGCACACTACCGGCGATCCTGGCAACAAGGCGGCAGAGGCCAATGTTTTGATTAGGCCCGATCCGGGAACCTTTAACGCGGTCTCGATTGATGAGATACCCGCGGCAGAGGGGGGCCACCCGAGCAGCGCCTGGGTTGAGCGAGCGCTGCTCACGGCAGGGAGCCGTACTGCACCCAAGTAAATTAAGGATAACAACAAAGAACCCTTGCCGGGGTCCAACCGTATAGTCGCGCGGTGCATCTCCGGCGCGTGAGAACACGGCCATATAGGTTCTGGTCGCGGCCGTTGCCGTCGGGGGGAGGTCGTGCCGGTGTTCTGAAACTATCGGCGGCATGCACCGATGTTGTATCATTCGGGGCAACGCAGGAGATGACATGCGTAAGACAATCCCCCCTGAGCGCCGAGGCCATGATAACTTTGATGGCGCTGCCAGCCACAGCGCAAGTTACGCAGCAGACCTCGCCCCGGGGACATCCTCGGCTCGATCCTCGGCAAGCTGTTCGGCGGCGGACGCGTAGGTCCGGGTACGACGCTTGATGGGCAGTGGTTGTCCGGACAGACGCCGCTCAACAATCGTAAGCGGAGCCACGGCCCCGCCTTGCAGTGTTGAGGCGCAGCGCCGAGTCTCCTTGCCCTGATCGGGCGGGGAGTGCGCTGCTACTATGATAATCTCGGTTGATGATCCTGTGAGCAAGGGCTCGCAGCGGTTTGAGATATTCACGGGGGCAGGCAAGCGTCGGGATTGGCCGACCGAAGTGAAGGCATCGATTGTCGCGGAGTGTTTTTCGGGCCGGGAGGGCGTCAGCGCCGTGGCGCGCCGGCATGGCCTGGACCCTTCGCAGGTTTACGGTTGGCGGCGGGACTTGCGTAAGCAGCTCGAAGCCGAGGGAGTGATCATTCCGCCGCCGAAGCCGGAAGTGGCGACCTTCGTGCCTGCCGTAATCGAACCGAGTGTTGTGACTGATCCTGCACCCAGGCGTCGTCGTCGACGCCGTGCAACAGGTGCGGTGGTCGAGTTGGAGATCGACGGCGTGGCGGTGAAGATCGGCCAAGGCGCCGACGTGGGTACGATTGCCGCAGTTATTGAAGCGCTCAGGGCCCAAAGATGATTGAGGCTGGGCGATGATCGGACCCGGTGCTGGCGCTCGCGTGATGGTGGCGACGCGCCCGGTGGATTTTCGCAAGGGACCTGACGCCCTGGCGGCGCTGGTCGGCGCCGACTATGGCGGTGATCCGTTTTACGGCGTGATCTACGTGTTCCGGGCAAAGCGCGCGGACCGGATCAAGCTGGTCTGGTGGGACGGCACCGGCCTTTGCCTGATGGCCAAGAAGCTGGAGTCAGGCGGCTTCAAGTGGCCCGGCATCCAGGACGGCGTAATGCGGCTGACGTCGGCGCAACTTGGCGCGCTTCTAGAGGGCCTCGACTGGCGCCGCGTCCATGGCGGCCGCCGCCCGATTGCCCCACAGATTGCCGGTTGACGGGGCTTTCCTCGACTGATTCACTGCTTCCATGCTCATGGCAGCGGACCTTCCCAACGACGTCGAAGCGCTCCGTGCGATGGTGCTCGAACAGGCCCGCGAGCTCGATGCCCTGAAGGATTTCCAAGCCGAGGTCGAACGCCTGAAGGCGATCATCGACGCACTGCAACGCCACCGTTTCGGCCGCCGGTCCGAACAGCTTGATCCCGATCAGTTCGAACTGGCTCTGGAGGAAGTCGAGACGGCATTGGCCGAGGCTGAGCATGCCTTGGATAAGGCGCGCCGGATGCCGGCCGATCGGCCGCGCAAGACCAACCGGGGTTCGTTGCCGGCTCATCTCGAGCGGGTCGAGCAGATCGTCGATGTCGATGACAAGGCTTGCCCTTGCTGCGGCGGTGCCCTCCACCAGATTGGCGAAGACGTGGCCGAGCGCCTCGACGTCGTGCCAACCACCTTCCGTGTGCTGGCGACGCGCCGCCCCGCTATGGTTGTCGCTCTTGCGAGAGCGCGGTCGTGCAGGCTCCCGCGCCGGCGCGGATCATCGAAGGCGGCATTCCGACCGAAGCCCTGATCGCGCAGGTGCTTGTCGCCAAGTACGCCGATCACCTGCCATTGTACCGGCAGGCACAGATCTACGCCCGCCAAGGCATCCAGCTCGATCGCTCGACACTGGCCGACTGGGTTGGCCGGGCTGCCTGGTATCTACGCCCGTTGCGCGATCATGTGCTGGAACGGCTTCGACGATCGGATCGGCTCTTCGCCGACGAGATCACCGCACCAGTGCTCGATCCTGGGCGCGGGCGGACCAAAACTGGCCAGATATGGGCCTATGCGCGCGATGATCGGCCATGGGGCGGTGATGACCCGCCGATGATCGCCTACGTCTATGCCGCCGATCGGAAGAGCGAACGGGCGGAGGCTCATCTTTGCGATTTTGCCGGCATCCTGCAGGTCGATGGCTATGGCGGTTACGCCGCGCTCGCGAAGCGTCGGCAGCAGGTGCGCCTAGCCTTCTGCTGGGCGCATGTGCGCCGGAAGTTTTACGAACTCGCCGATACCTCGCCGGTCGCAACGGAGGTGCTGCGCCGTGTTGCCTCGCTCTACGCCATTGAGGAAGAGGTCCGGGGATTGCCGGCCGAAGAGCGCCGTGCCGTTCGGCACGATCGCAGCCGCATCATCGTCGATGACCTTCGCCAGTATCTCGAAGCCCGGCACCGGCAGATCAGCGCCAAAGCGAAGCTCGGCGAGGCGATCCGCTACGCACTTACCCGCTGGGACGGCCTGTCACGCTTCCTCGACGATGGCCGCCTCGACCTCGACAGCAACACTGTCGAACGGAGCATCAGGCCATTGGCCCTCAATCGGAAGAATGCCCTGTTCGCTGGCTCTGACGAAGGCGGCGACAACTGGGCGGTGATCGCAACCCTCATCGAGAACTGCAAGATCTCCGGTCTCAACCCTCACGCCTGGCTGACCGGGGTACTCACCAAGCTGGCCGGGGGGACATCCTGCCAATGCCGTCGGCGAACTCATGCCTTGGACCGCCGTGGTCTGAGAACATCGGTTACTAACAATCAACAGTCTGAGTTCGAGAGCCGCGTCGACGTCGAAGTTCGATCCGGGAATGCAGACCGAAGCACTGGCGCGCGCCTAAAATCCGATTATGCACTATTTAGTGCAGCTCGAGAGCCAGTATGCTGCTTCGCCGTTCAGGAGCGGGCGGACTTGGCCGATCGCTACACCGCCTTGACGCAAGTGCTCGCGGACCGCGGCTATGGCAGCGGAGCGACGACAGCAGCGACTGCGACTGCGGACGTCGCGTCCGGCCGCGCGGAGTTCAACAGCCGGGTGGACGCGGCTTTGGCGGCGCGTCGCATCACACGCACTCAAGGAACACGCCTGAAGGCCGATTATGCGGCTGCAGTTCAGCTCGAATCAAGGCACTTGCGCGATGGCGCAATCACTGCAGCCGAGCGAGATGACCTCGACGCCCGCCTAGACGCACTTGATGCCAAGCTTGGTGATAGCGGCTCACCAGGCGCGAACTTAACGCCACGAGCACGGCTCGATGCCATTGCACGTACGCTTCCTGCCAGCGGCCTCACTCGCGGGGCAAACGCCCAGATTCTGTGGAGCTGGGTGACTTGACGCGCCTCGCGGATGCCTATGCCCGAACTAACACCTCCATCGAGGAGCAAGCGTATCTGAATCGCCGAGTGGAAGACGTCGAGACGCGCGTGCGGCAACGTCCATGAAGGCGGTCTGTCGGTGTGCCGTTTGATAAGTCCATTTGATTAGGATGCGGCCACGCCACCAGTCAGCGGTTACTTAACGTCGGACAACGGCCAATTCAGCATCACGTTCAGTGAGCTATGTCAGCTTACCCTTGCAACATCATGAACGAAGGGAATGGACGTGGCTACTTCAAAAACGATCGTATTCGCGAGCCTGCTCGGGGTGAGTGCCGCCGCCTCCCCTACCGTCGGCGGCATTTGCACGCGATCATTGGGGGCACCGCTACTCGGAAGAATACTACCAGGATGGCGATTGGCGGGATCATCGGGGCTATCGCGACAGCTATGAGGATCCTCACTACTATCGCGAGCGTCCGCGTTATGTGAACCGTCCGCGCTATCGCTGCCGCTCCGGCGGCACGACCGGGGCGATCGTCGGTGGCGCCCTGGGCGCGCTGCTTGGCCGCGGTGTCGACCGCAGTGGTGATCGGGCCGTCGGCACCATTCTCGGAGCCGGTGGCGGGGCGCTTATCGGACGCGAAATTGAGCGCAATAGACATTGCTAATCAAGGTCTTGTCCGTTCCATGAAAATGGTCAGCTGAGCAACGGCCCGGCTGATGTTCGGGGGGCGTCGACGGGCAAAGGAACACTATTCTTCCCAAATGGATCTGGGACAAGTTGTATGCCTGTCGACTTTAGTCCGCGAGCATCAAAAACTGACACGAAACCGGATGTTGCCTTTGCCCGATGGGGAAGCGGCTACGGCCATAGATACGGCCACAGACTAGAGCGCACGTTTGGGCGAATAGAACGGGAAATCATCACAGCGGCTGACCGGGGTGAAATTACCTCCAAGGAAGAGTGCAGGCTCCTTCACCAGCTTGCCGAAATTGATTGTCTGTACGACGGCCTTCGCTCGAAAGCCCTCGGCTACCCTGAACGCAGGGCTATCATACAGCGTCTCCGTCTCATCCGCTCAGATTTACCAGGACAGGACACGTAAAGGCCGCTGCCGGGATTAATCCGTCCAAGGGGCAATAAGTTAAGTTTGGGTTCAGCGGGATTTTGGCCTGTTAACAGCTTAGCTTCGACTCAGCTCATGAGAAGCCCAGTTCGGAGCGGGAGATGAATCATGCTTACCACAATCAGGAAGTTTGCGCTTGCTTTGGCACTGACCGCTACCACACTGGCCGTCGCCTCTCCGGCCTCGGCGCACGATCGCTATTATCGTCATCATCACGGCAACGACGGTGCAGCGATTGCCATCGGTGCGGGGATAATCGGTCTGGCTGTTGGCGCAGCCATCGCGTCCAACAATGACCGTCGCTATGACGAGAGATATTATTACTACGATAGCGGTTATTATTATCCTCGCCATCGGAGATATTATTACCGCCGACATTACAACCAATATTACTATGAAGGATACCCGGTATATCGCGATTACAACGGATATGACAATTATTACCAGTATCGCTATAAGAATGATGACGACGATGATGATTGACCCCCAGCGCCCTCGAAAATCTGCAAGTGCGGTGATTTCGGCGGGTGCCCGACTCATAGAAGTTAAATGATATCCTTCGAGGGTGTCGGTCAGTGACTGTGCCATCGATGGCCACAATTCGTATTGTTCCGTGTATCGCCGAAGAATGCGAGGTCGCAACATGTCGGGACAGCTGTTAACCTGTAGCCTGCGCGCGTCGGCCTGCGCAAAACCCCCTGCAGGAGGAGTACATCCGCTCCCGCAGCTTCAGCCTCGGCGGCAATCGCTGGGACACCAAGGGCATTAAAAAGGGCGGCCATGGCCGACCTGGTCGAAGTTCGATTCTCATTGATGATTCCTCCTGTCGGCGCTACCGCTACTGATACTGCGAACGAGTCGCAGCGCTGGAGCTGGCAATCAGTGCGCTTCCCGATGCGTCTGACTTCGGTCAGCCTGCCGAGCCCCAAATCCCCGGTCTATCAAGTGCGCCTCCGGCGTCCCGGGGAGTGGCGAATCTGGTCTGGCAGCAGCTTTGTAATGCTCGAAGCGGGAAGCGGCAGGATCCTTTCCACCTACGATGCGGCAAACGGGCCTTTGGCCAACAGGATACTGGACAGCGCCTTTCCTGTGCACAGCGGGGAGGCCGCCGGGCTTCCCGGACGCATACTGGTAGCTCTCGCAGGCCTGTCTCTGCCCCTCCTCTATGCCACTGGACTCTGGGCTTGGCTTCGCCGGCGTCGCATCAACAAATCGATCAAGGCCTGCGAGGCATCTAATCCGATCAACACTGGATTTGCGGCTTAGGATTGTTCGATTGTCAGGTGGGCAATCTCGTGAACATCGGTTATCCTTGGCGCGAAAGAGGAACGTAGGTTCGGGATGCGGCTCGGTCTTGCCGAGTAAGAGCAGCGCCAGCGCCGGAGTGATCGTTACAGCAACTGCCAGCGAGGCGAGCACCGCGAGCAGGAACGACAGCGCAAGCGGCGCGAAGAAAGCGCCCTGCAAGCCGGTAAGGAAAAGGATCGGGGCGATCGTCAGGGCGAGCAGGTAGGTCGCATAGACGACCGGCGCGCGCACTTCGACCGTAGCGTCAGAAATGATCCCCCGACGTCCAGCCGGCGATGCCCCGCGCAGGCGGCGGACGATGTTCTCTACGCCGACCACCGCGTCATCGACCACCACGCCGAGCGCAACGGTTAGGCCGCCCAGAGTCATGGTGTTGATCGTCTGGTCCATCGCATAGAGCACAATCAGCGCGGCGAGCAGCGACAGCGGGATCGAAACGAAGGCGATCAGCGCGACCCTTAGGTTGCGCAGAAAGGCGAACAGTACCAGCCCGATCATGGCCGCGCCAATCAGGAGATCGATCGACATTCCGTGGAGCGCGGTCTCAATGAAGTTCGCCGGGCGGTGCAACGCCGGGTAGACCCGAATGCCCTGTGCCGCGAACACGGGTTTCATGTCGGCAAGGGTTGCCTCGACCGCGCGGGTCGCTTCGAGCGTGTTGGCGCCGTATTGGCTCGACAGAGAAACGAGGACGCCGGGCCGCCCCATCACAAGCGCATCGCCGAACTGCGGTCCGGCGGCGAGTGTTACGTCGGCAAGGTCGCGCAAAGCGATCGAACCGCCGCTGCCGGCCGGGATCAGCGCGGAGCCCAGCGTTGACGCGTCGATCATGCCGTTTGTCGGGCGAACGAGAATGCGCTGATTGGCTGTCTCAGTGAAGCCGCCGCCGCGTACCGCGGTCAGCGCAGCGATGGCGTTGGAGACTTCAGCAAGTGAGACTTGGCGGGCAGCAAGCTCGGCCGGACGAAGTCGCACCTCGAAGCGCGATCCCGCCGAACCATAGACTGTGGCCCCGGCGACGCCTCGTGTCGCCAGAAGGCGCGGGCGCACGGTCCAGTCGGCGAATGCGCGCAACTGACGTGGATCGAGTTTGTCGCTGACCAAGCCGATCTTGATGAGGTCCATGGTCGAGGAGGTGAGGGGCGAAAGCCTTGGCGCTGCCACCCCTGTGGGTAGCGAGCCGGTCGTGCCTGCCAGCGCCTACCCGCTGATGGAACTCAACGTCCTCGGGGTGCGGTTCCCCCTCCTGCACCATCCCATCGCCGAAGAACCGGCGAGCAAGGTCAACCACATCGCCATGTCCAGTTCGCTGGGTCCGACGTGCTGAGGGTCGGTGTGTGGTGCAAGGGTGGCTGGGCCGATTCAAAAGCGTCGCCCCTTCGCTGAACCGCCGATAGCCTGGTACTCGTTGGAGGCCCCGGCCCATGTCTAAGCGACCGCCCGAAGACATCGACCCCCAGCGTGAGGACGTAGCTGCCCGGCCGCGCCGTCGTCGGAATCGGGCCAGGCCAGAGCCAAGTGCTTCGCTGCGAGCCGACAAGCCAAAGGCGCTCGCCCAGGCTCTGAAGCGTCCTTCCGCCCCGGCGATTATGTTCGAGCGCGAGGGTGAAGGCTACATCGCCACGGCCCCGCACAACGACAACGACCTATGGGACCTGCAAATCGCGAGGGCATTCGGTACGCGGTCACAGTCCGTGATGCGAGCGTTTCTGATCCAGCTCGAAGCGTTGTGCACCAGGGCATGGGACGATCAGGACCGGGCCTGGAAGACCAACGAAAGCGAGTTCACCGCGATCCTGTCGATGGTCAACGATCTTCAGCCCCGGAATACCGCGGAGGCGGGCTTGGCCGCGCAAATCGTGCTTATCCACCTGATGGTGATGAGGCTGGGCAAGCAGGCACTCAACAGCGGCGGGATGATCATGGAGCGGGACGCGGCGCTGACCGGGAAGCTCGCCCGAACCTACGCCATGCTTATGGAGACCTACCAGGGTCTTCGCGGCAAGCGGCGCACCAGCAAGCAGAACATCACCGTGCGCCATGAAAAGCACGTCCATCATCATCAACACGTCCACCTGAAAGGGGGTACCTCCGAAAATGAACGCCAGCCCCATGAGCCTACAGCCGCCGCAGTTGGCGAGCGCGCGCAGATGCAAGGCGACGAACCGCGCGGGCAAGTCCTGCGGTTGCCCGGCAGCAAAAGGAAAGTCGGTTTGTAGATCCCATGGAGCCGGCGGCGGTGGTCCGCTCGGTCCTGCCAACGGCGCCTGGAAGCATGGAGGTCGGTCGAATGACGCGATTGCCCTGCGCCGTGCCGCCTCCCGACTGTTGAAGGAACTGGCCGATGCTTGATCCCTCGGACTATCCGCCCGGCCCGAACGGTATGGCCCAGCTATGCGAAGACCGGATTGCAGAGCTTGAAGCGAAGCGGGCCGCGGCGAAGACGCGCGCCGAGCGCAAACCGATCAACCGGCAGCTTCACACGGTCAGGCAGCTACTCCGGTTCGCGGTGTCGCGGGCAGGCTATCGAGCGCCCACGAGCTGACAGGAATTATGCGAGGCGCGCTGAATCCTCGACAACCTGGGCTTTCACTATAAGCCCGAGCGCGGACCAAATTGGCTTGAAGCGATCACCGTGCGGACCAACGGGCTCGCACACCTCGGCCGTTTCACAGAGACCGAGCGTCCTCAAAACATTCAGCGTACCTAACTGGCAGCGATCCGACAAAAGCGCCCGGCGCTGTGCTGGGGTAAGGCGACCTACTATCCCCTCGACGTGAGCGGTATTCATGAATGGCGCCCTGAAGATTGATCCAAGTTAACGATCATGCCCGAAAAAGAAGGTCCCCGCTTCAGCGGAGGCAAAGTGCAGGGCCTCAATCGCATCGCACGCGGTTAAGGTGACTGGACCGTAACACACGGGTTTGCCGGGCAATCGTTGGGAATGCGCAATCCGAAATAGATGTGGCCATGCGTCTAGGCTCCGGATCGGTATTCGGCGTCCCGCCACGACTCCGCATGGAAGGAACCGACTCCGCGTAGTGCAGTTAGACAGGGGTAAGCCGAACAATGGAGCGGCGACAAGGCTTACGCTAATCTAACAGCGCGCGAGGATTGAACCCAATGGCAGCCGAAAGCGCTTCAGAATGTCTGGCTCGTGCGGGAGCAGAGCGAGCCCTTGCCGAAGCTGCAACCCTTCAAAGGGTGCGTGAACAGCACTTGCGATCTGCCGAGAGGTGGGACGACCTGGCCTCGGAGTTTAGGGTTCGAGCTGAGGCCCAAGCGCTGATTAGGGAAGGAGATGCGGAGCGGAGAAGTGTGGTGGCAGCCGAACGGGGCAAAAAGGGGGGCAGTCAACGCATGGTAACAATGACGGCGGAAGAGCGTTCTGAAGCTGCTCGCAGGGGTGCCGAAGAACGATGGCGCAAGGACTGCTAGTCCAACTTTGCCGTTCTGCTGCCGCATCAATCAGCCAGCAACGCTGCCTCTCTACGATCTCACTTAAGCGGCGGATTGAAATAAGGCGTCAGCCACATGGTCGCTGCTCACCGGTCGACGCTTCATGTCCACGTATCGCTCTAGGTTGTGTGGACTCTTAGGATTCCCATTTTTGGCAAAGTCTGATTCAAGGCTGTCTTTTGGAGGCGGCTTTGGGTGTGATGGACCGATTGGTGTTGAGCGATGCGGCGTGGGAGCGGATGGCTCCTTTGATCATCGGACGCCCTGATCAGAAGGGCTCGACCGGCCGGGACAACCGCATGTTCGTCGAGGCAGTTCTCTGGATCGTGCGGACGGGTTCGCCCTGGCGCGACCTTCCTGAGGTGTTCGGAGACTGGAACAGCGTGTTCCGGCGCTTCAGCCGATGGAGCGCGAAGGGTGTCTGGTGGCGGATATTCGAGGCGATGTCCGATGATCCGGACTTCGAGTATCTGATCGTAGATTCCACCGTGGTTCGCGCTCACCAACATGCAGCGGGGGCCAAAAAAGGGGGTCTGAAGATCAAGCCATCGGCCGTTCCCGCGGCGGCTTGAGCACCAAGATCCACCTTGCGGTTCGCGGTCTGGGCTGCCCAGTACGGTTTGCTCTTACCGCCGGTCATCGCGGCGATGTGCCGCAAGCCGCACCGCTGATCGGAGGGCTCCCCGCCAAGGTCGTCATGGCCGATACCGCCTACGATGCCGACCACTTCCGTCAGGCCATCGCGGCAAAGGGCGCTGTCGCTGTCATACCCAGTAACCCGTCGCGCGCCCGCAAGCATCCACTCGACAAGCATCTCTACGCGCAACGCCATCTCGTCGAATGCTGCTTCAGCAAGCTCAAGCAGTTCCGTCGGGTCGCCACTCGCTTCGAGAAAACCGCTCGAAACTATCGCGCCGTCGTCACCCTCGCCGCAATCGTCCTATGGCTCAGATAAGTGTCCACACAACCTAGCCTGCGAGACAACGTTGACCGGCCGATTTTGAGCCGGCGGGCAACCTCGCTCGCATTGCCTTCGTAGCGACGCATTGCATACTCGATAATGTCGGCCTCGATCTCGCGGAACGTTCGAATTTCACCGTCCGTTCCAAAAATCGAGATAGTTACAACCTCGGTCACCGTCATCGCGCGTCCCTTTTTTCGCGCGCCAAAACCGTCCGGTGGGCTAAAAGTTCCCAGCAGTTGGTGCTTGTTACAGGTGCACCTTGCTGCCTGGTTGGTTATTCCCAACATCACCAATGCTTAAGACATTTGACGGTCTATGCGCCCGTGCTGTCGTAATGATCCAGGCCCCCAAGCCGTTGACCAGATTGGGGCGGCGGCACACATCGATCCATGGGGATAAGTGAGAGACGTTCCGCAGCGCCGTGCCGCGAAGTTCATTGCGAACGGTTCTCGTTCGACCGGATCACCGCCAGGAGTTGCTTCCTAAGGCTCGGGCTAGCGAGGTGACCAAGGACAGCGCTGTAGCCCTCTCGTATCATCACACGCTCGATTTCTTTGACGTTTCGGAATTTGCCGCTCTTCGCCAACTCGAAAGCGCGGGCGACCGGGTGATGAGTTTTCATGGTTCGAGGGTCGGTGCGATCTTGACGAAGCTCCGCCGAAGCTTGGAGCAGCAGGTTCCTACAAAGCTAATGGCCAGGGTTTCCCCACCGCCGGCCAAGCACTCCCGATTTGCCCCTGGGAACGCTGTAGGCATGACGGCGCGCGGTCGTGGCATCCTCAGTTGGGAAACCGTGTTAACCTTGAAAAAGCCCCCGGCCGGCAGGGTCGGGGGCAAGGTGGAGGGTCGGTCAACCCTCGTGTCGCATGCCGCGTCAGGGGGTGAGCGGCGGCACATTGGTAAAACGCACTCGACCCCAAAGTGTATCCGGCGCGCAAAAGAAACCCCCGCCGAAGCGGGGGCAGGTGCGTAAGGCCTAGGCAGGTCGCATGCCCATGATATTCCAAACCTACGCCTTCCCCGCGGAAGCGCCTAATTGCCGTTTGCCAAGCTGACTGAACGAAACTCAGAAGCCAAAGAGGCCGCTTGCATGGACAAGCGGCCTCTAAGGTTAATCGAACAGCCGATGAGCGTTTCGGCCAGTCAGAGGAAGAACGGTGCTTGCTTCCGAGGTTTAAGCCTTGGCGCTACAAGCGTCCTTGCTGCCAGGGTGAAGCGGCAGCAGGGCGCTCGGGCGGTGGGAGTGTCCATACCAACGCGCCATGCCTTCGCTTGTCGGGAGTCAGCAAGCTAAGGTAGTTCAATAACGCTGGCCTGATCGGACGTTCCCTCCGGACAAAAAAATACCCCCGCCGAGGCGAGGGTAGAGGTTTTGGCATGTCGGAAAAGTGAATGCCGGCGATATTGCCGACAAGTTTGAGACGCCGCTACGGTCAGAAATACTCACCCTTACCAACGGCATATTTGTTCTGCCGTGAGGAGAAGCCCAGCGCGTCGATATGGGCGATGAGGCGCTCGATCAGGTCTTCTTGCTCGGCGCGGGTGAGCCAGCGGGTGGCCTGACCCAACAGGTTGGTGGGGAGCGCGTAAGTGCCCCCTATGTTGCGGACTTGGTTGCCCATGGTCACCGCCTCCGCTTGTCGAGGGCGTCGAGCAGCGAGGTTGCGATAGTGTCGCGGGTCATGGACTCTATCGCGCGAAGTTGATGAAGCACCTCTTCTTGTTGCGCCAGCGGTGCGGTGCGCAGCATCGTAACCACCAACATAAACGCCAGTTTGGCACCTGAATGGCGCTCAGCCTTGGCACGGACGCTGGCGAAGCGCAGGACGTTACCCGGGCGGTCACCATCGTCGAGAGCATCAAGCGCCCACTCGCCCATCGACTTGTAGCTACCGCGCTGACGCTTGCGGCCCTTTGCACGTGCGTCGGGGAATTGGAGAACGGCACCCATCAGCGTGCCTCCCCGAGTACGTGGCGCATGTCCGCGACGGTCTGCGCAATAGCTTGGTCTGACCACGATCCGGTCTGAGCGTCCGCGCTCGCCAGAAGATATTCGAGCTTCCAGAGAAGCGCCGGCAGGGTCGGCGCTGGTATCTCCATCAACGCCCAACGCGTTTCGTGCTCTCGGTCTCCCAGCTTGTCGGCCTTGTCGTCGGCCTCGCCATAGCCCAGCCGATCCCGGATCGCGTCGAGTTGGGCTTGCCGCTCGTCCGCCGCCTGCACCAGCAGCCTGTCGAGCCGGAAGCGCTCTTGGACATCGGGGATATCATCGAGCCTGCAACGCCCTTCGGCCACGTCGGCCAGCCTCCTGCGCGAGCGGGTGACCTGCCACTGATCGTGCGTGGCAAGCTCGATTGGCCCGGAATATCCGACCACAACGTGCGGCAAGGCTTCGGTCTGTCGCGAGTATTCCTCCAGCAGTTTCAGGAAGCCGGGCGTGAACGCGTCGCTGGCTTCCTTTGGCTTCAAGGTGCACGCGCATGGCGGCATCCCAGTCCGCGTTATTAGCGGCTTCGATTGCAAAAGCCGGCATGGTTGCCAGCATGGCGATTGCGGGGGTGGCCATGAGCAATGCTCGCCTGTTCAGCTCAGTTATTGCCGCCTCCCGCGTTTGCGATGGTTGTACGCAGGTGACGAAACAGCGCCGTCTTTTCGTTGGCGGTCAGGCTGGTGATCATCATCTGACCCAGCGCCAGTTCGGCGTCGGTCTGATTGCCGATGATGAGGGCCAAGCCGAGGCTGTTATCGCCGACGTCGTAGCCACCGCCGAGGGCGGCGAAGTCCGTAAGCCAGGCTTGGGCGTCGAAGGCGTGCACGATCGGCACGCCCATGTTAGTGGCGTTCATAGTCGTTTCCTTGTTGCTGCAAGGTTGCGATTAGGCTCGGCTTCCCGTTGCTGCGGGTTGTCGGGCCGTCTCGTTACGTAACGGAGCATCATGCTACCGTCAATAGCGTTACGTAACGGATTGCACTTTGAGCCGATGTGCGTTACGTCACGCTCATGTCTCCTATGAGCAATGCTGAGCGCCAGAAGCTCCACCGACAGCGCCTTCGCGAACGCGCTTCACTCGATAACGTCAGCTCTCAGGTTCGGGCCGTGGTCGAGCGTGCGATTGAGGCCATGTGGACCTATCTCCGCAGACCTGACGATGAGGGCCGGACTGATGGGTCTCTCGATGGCATGAGCAGCATTGAAGACTTGCGGGCTTCCATGGCGGACGGCACGGGCTTGCCCGACTGGTGTCGCGATCTAATCAAATGCCCTGAGGACATGACCCCGGATGAGGCGAAGGCGATTGCTGCGGTCGTCGAGATAGCCAACGAAATAGAGCTGACCGCTTACCGGACTAAGCCAAAGGTACGCCGCCGCTAGGCTCGCTACTTCCCAGAACGCCCGGTCACTTTGTGGACCTCGCGCTTGAGAGGGGGGCAAGTCCATATCGCGCACGGCCACCATGATCGAACCTGAGGCGACAGCAAGGAAGTAGGGCAGCACGAGAAGACCGGCGAACCAGTAGGCGCGCTTCGTCGGCTCACTGATCAAGCCGACGCTGAACAGACCGTAGAGCGCAAGCGCTCCGACCAGAAAAGCGGGAAGGAACATCGGCGCGAAGATCAGGAGCAGGTTAAGGCCGGCCCGCCACGTGCGCAGGGTATCCTTGAGCCATTGCATTCGGCGATAATGCGACGAAACGCGGCTTGCGTCTAGCTAGTCAGCACAACGGCGATGAACAGCCCAAGCCCGAGGATGCCGTAACCCGCTCGGCGCGCGATTTGCTCGGGCTCGGTTTCCATCGCCGCATAGGCGGCGAGGCCTACCCCGAAGCCCGCGACAGCCATCTTCGCTAGCTCGATCACGCTCACTTGATCTCCTCGCCGCCGCCGATGGTACGGAAGCGCCCTTTCGCTTACGCTGGCCATTTAGGCTGCTGTAGGCCGATTTTGCCGAATGAGAGGCACAAAGTGTCAACCCCCGATCAATATTCGTACGGAACCCTAGTAGGCTGGACCACACAGGATCTCGGTTCGAAAGTGGTGATACGCCTGCAAAGCGTAACCACGCCGACGCCTCACTCTGAATCGGATGTCCATTCGGCCTACTTCATGATGGACAAGAACCAGGCGGTCCAACTTGGCCACTGTCTCTACGAGCTGGCCGGGCAACGAGCACCGGCGACACGGAAGCGGTTTTGGCTGCGGCGGCTTTTCGGGAATTAGCATCGGTTGGCAAAGGCTGCCTTGCAGTGTGGTCTTTCTTTGTTCTAAAATAGGGCATGCCGTCTGAGTCGCCCCCCGGCCGTTGTCGCCTCTGCACTTCGAACGATCTCGCGGCCCTGGCAGAGGAGCTTGCTGAGCGGATGTGGGAGAGGCAGCGGGATCAGGAGATCGATCCCGCCTGGAAGGATGTCAGCGCCTACTGGCATCAGGCAATGATGCAGTTCGCAGAAGCCACGATCAAAATGCTCGGCCATGGATGACGCCCTCGCCGTGCTTCGGGCCGCGGTTGCACGCAGCCACGAGGGGCTGCAGACCGGTGCCGACGTTCGCTTGGCACTTCGCGCGCTGCGGTTCGTTGGAATACCCGCAGAAGCGATCAGCTATTTCTGGAGGTCATGCCAAGCCGAGAACGAGATCGGGCGTTCGCAGAGCATGAATGCCGCGCTCAACCGGGTCGGGCTCCACAGGCACGGCAAGGTGGCGCCTCGCGATCTGCCTGAGAGGAAGTAGGACATGGCCGGCGATAATGAGGTGCCGATCGAGCTGTTTGAAGGGATTCCCGAGGACGCGGACCCGATGACGAAGCTGTACATGCGTGCTCAGACGGTAATCCAGGCGGCGTTCTATTCCTTAGGGGATCGCGAAATCTCGCCCGGTGAGATCACGATTGAAAACGCCGAACTGGAGACGATCCTCGCCACCGCCCTTGCCATCTTGATAGCAGCCGACCCCAGCGCAAAGTCCAAGCGCGATCTGCGCTTGCGGATCGAAGCGCATGCGAAGCACATGACCGGGTTAGCGGCGGCATTGAAGGATGCGAACGATAAGCAGGTGTTGGATGTCCTCGACATCCTGCGTCTGCGTCGATCCAAATCCAACTGAGGTGCAACGATTATCGTAATCGCAAGTAGGCCGCCGATAACAGGATTTGCCAATCGGGTGAAACTCGACCAAGGCCTGATCTCCGACCCCTCCAAGGTTGGCTACAAGGAAGGGCGTTCCGGGCTTCATCCGGGGCGCCCTTTTCGTTTGGGCCGGGCGCTGCCGCCCGAAGGTTTGGGTTTTGCACGGACGGCAGCCGGCGGCGCCCATAGCAGGTGCGACGCATTTGTCATCAGATCTCGTAGATCGCGACGGCGGAGCGATGAGGCCACGCCGCCCCTTCATCAGCCGATCAGGCTCAATAAGCCAAAAACGATACTGCTGCCTGGCGTCGCCGCATAGCGGCTCCCACCATGCCGATGCCGGCGATCAGCATCGCCCAGGTTGCCGATCCGGAACGGGGCTAGGAATGCCTACGCTTCCCGTCGAGAAAACATTTGTGCCAGCTTCAAACGGAGTATTTTTTACGGTCAATGTCGAGAAGCCGTCGAAGTTCACCTTTCCGTAGATGGAGCGAGCGGAAAGACCGGTGAAATCAAGGGCAGGATAGGGCGATGCCGGGGGAGCCGGCGTGGTTTGGAAATTAGGCCCTGTGTAGGTGAACACGAGATTCACGATGTTGGGATCATCGGTGAAACTCGGATCAAGGATGAGACCGTTCGACGTGAACGCTGTAGTTGCGGAGATATTCGGCGAAGTCGCTGCAATCGAGCCATCGACGTAACCGGCGAAATCGTAAACGACCAGCATCGAGCCGGACTTCACGCCCTCAGTTGGCGAGAGGGAGCCACCATAACTAAATCGAAACTCCGAGTCGACCGGCGTCACGCCCTCCAAAAATACGGTAGTCGCATGTGCCGTCGCGCTGCTCATAGCGAGGCATGTGATGGCGGCGGTCAAAGCTTCTTTTCATGGCGGAAACCCCTTCCACAAGTTGATCAAAGCCCCATTGCCTGATCATTGTCGCAACTTGAGCCAGTCGCGGCGGTTCCCTCATAAATCTCCCAAATATGAATTAAGCCTGTGCCATTTCGAGAAGGCGATTGGCCTCCCTTTTAAAATATTGATATGGTGTCCAAAATTTGCAGAATGAACGGGCAAGGATGCCGATTGTGTTTTTCCAATCTTGGTTAACCTTTCTGTAGGCGCACTGTCGGAGAAATCTACGAAAGAGCCGTCGGCGATCAGAGCGCGTGGATACCCGAGCCCCAGGCTGAGATGTCATCTCGACTAAAATCGCCGCCACGATTGAAGATTGTCCAGAGGCCATTGTCGCCCAAACGAACCGAAAATGCATAGGCATCATCGGCCAGCACATCCGCTTCCTTGCATTCCAGCCGGCTGACCAACTGGAACACTGCCGCCGCATCACAAGCCTTAAATTCCGCGGATCGTGACGGCTCGGTCGGCAATATCTTGTAGCTTGGCATGACTACTGCTCCGCCGTTTGAGTGAGCAATTTGTTGCAACCCTATCGGCGAGGCTTCCCCTCGGAAGCCTCGCCCAACAAGCGTAATCCTCGAACTAACAGCAATCTAATCGATTCTTTTCAGACGCACGCAAGTGAGCCTTTTCAACCACTTGCGAAGGCCCGAAGTTTAGAAGCAGAAATTCATTTCGACTCGCGTGGAACACGACTCGGCGCAGATGAGTCCGAGAAGCGATGCTGTACGATCGCATCCTCAACCCCTCGCGGGCCAAGTACCGGCGCGATCCCGGCAATCTTTTCGTGCCTCCGCTTTTGCCGACGCTCGTCACCGAGCCGCCCGAGGGCGAGGAGTGGGAGCAAATATGATGGCTATCGCACGCTAATTGTCTTGGATCATGGCAAGGCCCGCGCGTTCACCGGCAATGGGCACCAGTGGACTGACCGCTATGCCCCTGTCGTCGGCGCCGCGCTGCGGCTGCGCTGCAAGACCGCGTCGATCGATGGCGAGATCATCGTGCAGGACGAGCACGGACGCTCCGACTTCGCCGGCCTCCGTTCTGCCATCGAGGGCGAGCCGCATCGCCTAGTCTTCATGGCGTTCGATCTGATCGAACTGGACGGCGAGGATCTGAGATCCGAGCCCCTACGCCTGCGCCGGCTGAAGCTGCACCGCCTCGTTGGCAATCATGATCCCGGCACACCGATCCAGTTCTCAGAGAGCCAGCAGGGTTTCGGACGCGATCTGCTCGCCGCGGCCTGCGCGATGGGCCTTGAGGGCATCGTAAGCAAGCGGCTCGACAGCCGCTATCGCAGCTGCCGGCAGACGAGCTGGCTCAAGATCAAATGCTATGACGAAGACGACTATGTTGTCATCGGTGCCGAGCATGAGCCGGGAAAGCTGGCGCTCGCCCTCCTGGCGCGCGAGGTCGATGGCGGCTTGGAATATGCGGGCAGCGCTTTCGTGACTCTGGGAGGCGATGAGCGTGACAAGTTCTGGACCAGCATAGATCTGCACCCCCGGACGAAGCCCGCTGTGGCGATGGAGAAGCGGAAACAAGCACGCTGGGTCGATCCGGTGATGCGGGTCCGCGTGCAGCATCTGAAAGGAGCGGGGAAACTGCGGCACGCAACCATAAGGGAGATACTGCCATGACCGCGCATTCGAACATCGCCAGCCCCGAGCACGAACTCGAGGAAGCGCTTCGCGGCCTTTGCCACCACCTGACCCTGATGCAGCTCCGGGCATCCTACTATCTGCCCGATGGGAACGCAGAGACGTTTATAGACGACATCCTTGGAATGCTCGACGGGCCGGATTACCGAAAGGTTCAGGCCGCGGCCCGAAAGCTGTTGAATGAGCCGCAGCAGCGGATCGCTTTGTCGAGGACGCGCACACGAGATCTGACTCGTAGATGAGGTTGCCATTCTCTGGGATGCTCCCATTTTTGACGGGACGACGCAGAAAGGCGCCTCTGCGAGAAGATGGCATTGTCGAGCGGGCATTCGAGCTGGCGAGAATGGGTCCCTGCAACAGCGTTCAGGATAGCACTCGCCAGCTCAAACAGGAAGGCTACGCAGGCATAACCGAGCATCTGGCGAGTCCTGCGCTTCGAAGGCAATTATGGGCGCTGATCCATGATTGTGGATCGGCGTGCAAAAAAGGCCCCCGTTATGGGGGTGATCGGCATCTAAAAGGGACCCCCATCTCGATGGTTTAGGTGCGTCGGCTTGGTTGTAGCCAGGCGGCGGGATCGGGATGTTGATTTTGGAGACGGTAGTAAGGATCCGGCGCGAGCACGCCGACGGTAAATCGATCAAGGCGATCGCGCGTGACCTGCGGGTGTCGCGCAAGGTGATAAGGAAGGCGATCCGCGCCCCGGAAGCGGGATTTGCCTATCGGCGGTCGGTGCAGCCGCTTCCCCGGATCGGCCCGTTCCAGGAGCGCCTGGATACTCTGCTGACGGAGAACGAGGCACGACCCCGGCGCGAGCGGTTGCGGATGACGCGGATCCACGACCTGCTGCTGCGCGAGGGGTTCGACGGTTCCTACGATGCCGTGAGGCGCTATGCGAAGCGCTGGCTGGACGATCGGCGCAAGGATGCCGGCGACGGCGCGGCGGCGTTTATCCCGCTGATGTTCCGGCCGGGCGAAGCATACCAGTTCGACTGGAGCCACGAGGATGTGGAGATCGCCGGCAAGCCGATGCGTGTGAAGGTCGCGCATATGCGGCTTTGCGCATCGCGGGCGGTGTTCGTGCGGGCCTATCCCCGCGAGACGCAGGAGATGGTGTTCGACGCCCACGCGCGGGCGTTCGCCTTCTTCGGCGGCGTGCCGACGCGGGGCATCTACGACAACATGAAGACCGCGGTCACGACGGTGTTCACGGGCAAGGAGCGGGTCTTCAACCGCCGGTTCCTGATCATGGCCGACCACTACATGATCGAGCCCACCGCCTGCTCGCCAGCGGCGGGTTGGGAGAAGGGCCAGGTCGAGCACCAGGTGCAGACGATGCGCGGCCGGTTCTTCCAGCCCCGATTACGCTTTGCGAGCCTGGAGGAACTGAACGGGTGGCTTGAGGCCGAGTGCCGCCGCTGGGCGGCGCTGCATCCCCATCCCGATCAGCGCGAGCTGACGATCGCCGAGGCATGGGACGCCGAGCGCCCGGCGCTCCAGGCGATGCTGGCGCCGTTCGACGGCTTCCACGAGACGCCGCACGCGGTAACCGGCACCTGCCTGATCAGCTTCGACCGCAATCGCTACTCGGTCATGGCCAAGGCGGCCCGGCGTGCGGTGCAGGTTCGCGCCTATGCCGACCGGATCGTGGTCCGCCTCGACGACGAGGTGGTCGCCGAGCATCCCCGCTTCTTCGGCCGCGATCGGATGATCCTCGATCCCTGGCACTACCTGCCGGTGCTGGCCAAGAAGCCGGGCGCCTTAAGGAACGGGGCACCGTTCCAGGACTGGGATCTCCCGCCAGCACTGGCCCGGCTCAGGCGCAAGCTGGGAACGGGCGATGAAGCCGACCGCCGGTTCGTGCGCGTGCTCTCTGCCGTGCTCACCGACGGGCTCGAAGCGGTCGAGGCCGCGATCCGCGAGGCGCTCGCCGCCGGCGCTGCCAGCGACGATGTGATCCTCAACATCCTGGCACGACGGCGCGAGCCGCCCCGACCACTGACCATCGCGACGTCCGAAGCGTTGGCGCTCAGCCACCCGCCGACCGCGGACTGTGCTCGATACGACCTGCTGCGAGGCGCCCGTGCAGCGGCATGAGATGATCGCCGCGATGAGCGGCCTGGGCCTCAAGGGCATGGCCAGCGCCTTCGACGAGGCGGTCACCACGGGCATGCAGCGCAAGCGCACCGCCATGGAGATCCTCACCGACCTGCTGCGCGCTGAGGCTGCTCACCGCCAGGCGGCATCGATCCGCTATCGCATGACTGCGGCCCGGCTGCCGACGGTGAAGGACATCGATGCGTTCGTGTTCGAAGGCACACCGATCAACGAGCAGCTGGTACGCTCGCTGCATGCCGGCTCGTTCCTGCCCGGACAGCGCAACATCGTCCTGGTCGGCGGCACCGGGACCGGGAAGACCCACCTCGCGGTTGCGATCACTGCCAGCGTCGTGCGTGCCGGCGCCCGCGGCCGCTACTTCAACACCGTGGATCTGGTGAACCGGCTCGAGGAGGAGAGCCGCCTCGGCAAGGCAGGCGCGCTTGCGGCCCAGCTCTCGCGCCTTGACCTCGTCGTGCTCGATGAGCTCGGCTACCTGCCGTTCGCCCGCTCGGGCGGCCAGCTGCTGTTCCACCTCGTCAGCAAGCTCTACGAGCGCACCTCGGTGATCATCACGACGAACCTGGCGTTCGGGGAATGGCCGACCGTGTTCGGCGATCCCAAGATGACGGCCGCGCTGCTCGACCGCATCACGCATCACTGCGACATCGTCGAGACCGGCAACGACAGCTGGCGCCTCAGAAACCGGAGCTAAAACCCTCCCCCCCGGACCCCCCACCCGGCGGTTGACCCGGTGGGTCCACAGGAACCTCCCACGGCCGTCACCGCCAGCGCTTTAGGAGGCGCGCGGCGACGGCCGCGGGTCCCTCCTATGGACTACCGGGACAACCGCCCTGCAAACCGCAAAGGGGGGGCCCTTTTGCACGCCGATATGGGGTCCCGGTTCAACGCCTATTTACACCATGATCGCCGCCGCGGGGCATAACATATCGTTCAATCGCACGAGGAGCGCGTCTCGAAGCATCTACGCTGCGGGCGAACAGCTTCCCCTCCGATCAATACCCGCAGCTCTGCCGTTCATGGGACCTGCCGCCGGACCGGTAATGGAAACGAGCGCAGAGCCGCTTTCGGTAAACTGCTATGACCGGAAAGTTGGGGGATCCTGAAAGTCCGTTTTGAGCCGCGGAATGAGCAAATACGTACGCGATTATGTCCTCCAACGGACAACTTTACCGCTGAAAAGCGAGAGCATGAGCGCCGCCAATCCGAGGCCGAGCCACATCAGATCGAATAGGAGATAGTCGGCTTCACGCGCACGGTCTGGGCTGCCCGGTAAATAGAAGAGCTGTTCAACATCCCCAGGCCGGTGCACGCCAGGTCCGCGAAATGAGGTAAGGTGATATGCCTGCCTGTCCACGGAATAGGACAATATTCCCATATCGTTGCGCGGCCCAATGTCGTCGGAATGAATTTCAAATCTGCCGATGACTTTTATGCCGTCTCGTCTGTAGAGATAATCCTCAGACAGGCCCGAATAGGCAGCGAAGAATGCTCCAGCGCTCCAAACTGCCATAAATATCCTGAAGGTGATTAAGCGGTCGCTCATGCGCGATTTTGCAGCAGGTAATGGCATCCTTGAACCATGAAAGCGCACCGATGGTGGCGTTGTTCCTCAGCGCGTCGGGCCGGCGATCAGGGGCACGAAGATGGGGTAGCTGCCGCTCGGTCCGGCTGTGAACGGATGAGCGACAACCGCCGCAGATTTAGCACAAGACTAACCCTTGTCACCTCCGAACTGGAGAGCTGGTGCTCAGGGCCGTGAGGCGGTAGGCTTGTCGCCGAGATAGAGCGCAGCACAGGCGAAGCAGCCGAATGTCAGCGCGAGGACCAGCGCATATTCGGCGACCATAGCGCCGCGGGTATCACTCACGAAGCGCGGGAACATCGCAGTCAGCATAGAATCGGTCCGATGCTATGAAAACGGTTCGGCGAACCTACCGTTCCACTGCGTAACGCGCTGGCAAGCCCGATTGCGACAAGCAGTGTCAGCTCAAAGACCGCCATCACGGCTCGCCCCGGCGCCTGGGATGCTTTCGAATACCGATGAGAAGCTCGCTGACCTTCGCACGGTATTCCACATCACCCGGCGCGCCGACATCCCGCGCGATCCACTCGAAGCACGCACCCCTTCTTAGTGCGAAGTGAGGGGTCAACAACTGGCCTTCAAATATTTAGCGGCAGTTCCTCACACAGACCGCGCCAGGACCAGCCGTCATCAAGCCGCTCACGCTAATAGTTGCGCCAGAGGTCGTGCGGTATGCCGACGCTCCTGAGCCGGCAAGCGGATCGGCAGCTACACGTGCCGTCGATATGGAACGCGCAGAGCGCGCCTGCACGATCCGTGAGTTGGATTGAACCCTTTGGGTGTTACCGCTGCCTGCCGATGAAACCGCGCGACCGGCTGCGTTGAAGCTGTTCGCGATTGCTGATCCAAGAGACCCATTGGCGCCCGCCTGATTGGACCCTCCAAGGATTATGGCGGATTCCGAAGCATCCTGAGCGTTAGCTGTTGGCGCTGCACCTATCAGCGAAAGACAGATAGCCGGGGCCATGATGATAGTACGCTTACCCATCGAGGCGTCCCTTCCAGTCGAGGCATTGAGAGGATCGCATTCCGCCACCACTAGCACCAAAGGGCGTCCGGAAGCCCCTTGGTTATTGCCAATTCATGTTCTCGGGCCAAACCATACTGTACCCTAAGCACGATCGCCTTCGCAGACATCGCCGTCAGCATCGGGCACGGAGACTACGTCCAGCACGCGGTTGAAAGCTTCCAGCAGTTCGGCGCGGTCGTTGATCGGCCAGTCGATGTTGGCCCGGTCCATCGCCTGATAGACGGTTTCTTCATCTGCGCCCCGGAGCTTTCCAATGAGGTCGTCAGGCATCAGTCGGGCCTTTTCTGGTACCCATAATCGTCGATTGCCGCCTCAACCATGTTGGTCCACGTCTCGGCATTGCCGGCATTCGCCATCACGATGTCCGGTTCGCGGAGCGTCTTTAGCACAGCCACCGCATCATCAATGTAATCGCGCCATTCCGCGTCGACCTCATCTGACGCCGACGGTTCATATCCATCGGCGTTGATGCTGAGCCGCTGGGCTGCAAGTACGCGAGCGACCCGCTGAGTTGGGAGACAGGCACAGCCTAACCCTTCAGCATCTGAGCGGCGGCATCCAATGCCTCGCGGCTGTTGCCCACTCGATCGATCAGCTCCTGCGCTTGCTGGATCGAAAGGCCATGCTTTTCGGCGAAATGGCGGACTTCGTACTCTTCGCCGCCTGCGACGAATTTCCGGTCCTGTCCCTGCTTGGCTTTGTCGTCTGCCATAGGTGATCTCCTTTATTGGCTGAACCCGCGGTCGGGCGCACGGTTCCTCCAGAACGGATCAGTTTCCCCTACTGCTTGTCGTGTTTCTACAAGTCGCACGAATTAGCTGAAATTAGGAAACCCCCTGCGACCCGAAGGCTCAATCGAGCCATCATCCTATTGGCGGCCCATTCAGGTGGGCCGCCATTTTTTTCTTGGTCGGATTCATTTCGACTCAGCTGGAACACGACTCGGCGCAAATGAGTCCCAACTAACGATGCTTCATGAGCCGATAATACCGCGAGCGCGACGAAGGCAGAGTCCGGCATTCATCGCACCGCTGCTGCCGACGCTGGTTGACGAACCAGCGGAGGGCGAGGGCTGGCTGCACGAAATCAAGTACGACGGTTATCGCACCTTGATCGTCACCAGTGGCGGAAACGGCCTTCACCCTCAATGGCCACGACTGGTCGAGCCTCTATTCTCCCATCGTGGCCGCGGCATGCCGGGTGGCGCCGAATGCCGCGATTGATGGCGAAATCATCGTTCAGGATGACCAGGGCCGCTCGGACTTCGGCGCGCTCCGAGAAGCGATCAAGGCTGAGCCTCGACGCCTCGTCTTCGTTGCCTTCGACGTGCTGTATCTGGACGGCGAGGATTTGCGCGAAAGTAGACTGGTTGAGCGCCGGGCCCGCCTGCGCGATCTCATCGGCGATCATGATCCCGGCACACCCATCCAGTTTTCGCCGACTTTCGAGGGGACTGGGAAGCAGCTTCTCGATGCTGCATGCGGGATCGAACTTGAAGGTATCGTCAGCAAACGTGCTTCCAGCCGATACCGGAGCGGACGGCAGAAGAGCTGGCTGAAGGTCAAATGCTACGACGAGGGCGATTACCTGGTCGTGGGCGCCGAGCACGAACCCGGCAAACCGGCATTCGCGCTTCTGGCTCGTGAAAGTAGCGACGGCCTCGAATACGCCGGCAGTGCATTTGTCACATTAGGCGGTGACGAGCGCGATCGGTTCTGGACCGCGGTCGATCGGCACGGCCGCGCTAAGCCGGCGCTGCAAATGGACAAGCGCAAAGGAGCGCGCTGGGTCGATCCGGTGCTCCGGGTTCGGGCTCAACATCTGAAGGGAAGCGGGAAACTACGCCACGCGACCATAAGGGAGCTACTGCCATGACCGCTCATGCACAGGTCACCAGGCGGGAGCATCAACTTGAAGAAGTACTCCGCGGTATGTGTCATCACTTCACCCTCATGCAGCTTCGGGCCTCTTATTACCTCCCCGATGGCAATGCGGAGACTTTCATCGACGTCCTGGGCATGCTTGACGGGCCAGATCAACGTCGCGTGCAGAGTGCAGCTCGTAAGCTGCTGAACGAGCCACAGTCGCACATACGCTTGCAAAATGACTGATCACAGTCGCCGGCAATTGCATCTTCGTCGCCCCCAAATTCTTTTCAATCAACGGGATACATCAGTGTGCCAGGCCGTTGAGAAGGGGTCGCGCCATAAATGATCCCGTCCCCCCCTCCATGGCGCGGCCAAGAGAAAGTCACCCCACCTCATCCCCGCTTCGGCGGGGATTTTTCTTCAGTCGACTTGATAGTGAATGTGTCAGAGACCCCGCCGGAGCGGGGTCTCTACGGCAGTCATTTATGGCTGGTTATTCTGCCCGCCCTGCTGCCCAGCCTGTCCCGCTTGCTGGTTCTGCTGACCCTGCTGGCGGTCGGCCGCGGCTCCTTGCTGGCCGCCCTCTGGCGCCGCGCCAGGTGACTGGGGGGGTGCCCATTCCCTGCTGGTTCTACTGTCCGGATTGTCCGGCGCCGCCCTGCTGGTTCCGGTCAGCGTTTTCGCCCGGCTGTCCCTGCTGATTGCCTTGTTGATTTTGCTGACCGGCCTGAGTGCCGCCGCCCTGCGCCCTGCCGGGCCACCTTGATCGAACTCTAGGCCGTAGGGTCGCGGATTTAAGGCCACGCTGGGCGAATGGCACTTCGCAGCTCGTCGCGCGCATGCTGGCCAAACACATCGACGACTTTGCCAACCGTGACATACCGATCTCGTTGCCAAGATGATTCGAAGCCTCGAAGGAGACCGAGCTTTGCCAAGACAGGAATGACGAATGACCGCCGCCCCTTGAACGAAGCCACCTCTCCGCACTCTAACGAGGCGGCGCCTCTGCCCGCCCGCCTTCTGCGCTTGCCGGATGTCATGGCTCGAGTGGGAATGAAGCGTTCCGCGATCTATCAGCGGATGAGCGAAGGCAGGTTTCCGAAATCGCGATCGCTTGGCCCTAAATGCGCTGTGTGGGTCGAAGCGGAAATCGACGATTGGATACGCGGAATCGCGTCAACCTAGATCAGCATATGGCCCGCTCGTTTCGCAAACGCAGTACCGTCTAAGTTGCGGCATGATCCACAGATACTTACAGGGTGATCTTCTTCATCCCGTTAGCCTGAAGGGCAAACAGCGCCGGCTACGGGGCGAATTTCCGGCTCCGCTGACGCTGCGCGTTCACGGGTCGTTGTCCTGGCTGCGTCGCGCTGAAGGCGAAGCCGATGATCTCGATATCTGTTTCATTCTCCTTGGGGCGAGTTCGTCCTTCACTTCAAGAAACGGGCATCGGTTCGAGCGTCCCAAGCCATCCAACAATTACGAGGATCGCGGCGGCCAGAGTGAATTCCAGCCCAATGCTCAGGCGCAACGCGCGAATTGCAGCTGACCCATTGCCTGCATTGGCATTGCGCGCAAGCGCGGGGGAAAGCCTGAAACGGTTGAGTGCGGCAAGGCCGAGCATGCCGCCAAACAGAGTCAGTTTGATCAGCAGCAATTGTCCATATTGCGTCGATGGCAGCAGGGGCAAATCGTCAAGCTTGAGCAGGAAAGAAGTGTTCAATAGCCCCGTCAGTATCACTACAGCCACGACAATCGTTCCAACTCTTCCGAAGCTCGCGAGCATTTGCCAGGTCCCTAAAATATCCCCATCGGGCGCGAGCGCTGCTAGCTGTCGAAGCAGGATCACCAATGCGCCAAGCCATACCGACGCTGCCAGCAGATGGAAAATGTCTCCAGAAAACCGAACCATGCTAGCAGCGCCGTCCGACGCCGCCGCATGCCCTGACCACGCCAGTGATGCGATCGCAATTGCCCCAAAACCCGCGACAATTTTGGCTGCCGGGGTTTTAGGGCCTGCTGGAATTGCGGTGGACGTCAAGATTAGGACGAGCGCGGTGATCCGAACCAGAAACGCCCAGCCCACACCAGTGCTAGTCACTAGCGATGTAAAAAGATCAGGATCAATTTCGAAGGCACTTGTTCCCGCCATTGCAGCTGCCGTCATGGCGAAACCAATTAGACTCAAACACAGGCCTGCCACTACCAGCAAGGCAAGAGTGCCCCGTTTCAAAGGTGACGCGCGAGGCCAGGCCAATTGTGTCGCAAAGATTGGGGCGCCGAACAGCACGCCTAAATCGACATAAAGACCCCCGCGCACCAAGTGGATTGCCTCGAGGGACATATTTAGCGGACCGTGAAGGAGACCTTGCCGGAAACCCGATGCGTGTCATTCGAAACCGCATGCCAATTGACGTCGTATGTGCCGGCCGGAAGCGGGCGGGCGAGGGATGCCCTCAGCGTCTTGCGATCCGGGGCAAGGGAAGCCCTGATCCCGCTCACCTTCATTGCGATGTGTTTCCTGGATGATGACGCGGTGGGCATGCCGGTCATCACCAAGTCGAGGCCGGATAGAGGCGCGATCAAAGTCTCGCTGAATGTAAGGCTGATCTCGCGGACATTGCCCGTGTTTGCTGATTGAGCCGGCAGGGCGCGCCAAAGGCGCGGATGTGCCAGGGCTGGAGTGGCCGCAGCAACGGCGATGGCGGCAAGCAACGCTGCAACTGTTCGGATCTGTATCATTCTGCTTCTCCTCGCGAACCCGGTCTAACTGGATTAGGCTCAGTACCTCGCGGTGCGTTGGTTAAAGCGCAGATGGCGGATCGAGGTGCACGCTGGAAAGTTACTCCGGCGGGTCAACAAACCCGGGTTGGAATTGCTCGTCCAACCCGGGTCAAGCCAAATGCCAGCCCTGGTTGCCGTCAGTGGCGGCGGCACTCTTACCTCATTGACGCTCGCCATCTCTGCGTTTCAATAGCCATAATAACTGTAGCGCGGGTAGTAACGGCGCTGCCACTCGCGGCGGTGCCACCCGTCATGTTCTCGATCGAGTTGATCGTGCGCATATCGGTGCTCGTATCGCAATTGCCGATGCAATTGTGCATGCTCCCAGGGCGTCAAACCCTGCTCGTGTGCTTCGGCATGCTCTTCGTCGAGCTGATCATGAACGTCGCCGTGCTCGGCATCGAGCTCTTCATGCTCATCATCGTGGCGTGAATGGCTGCTGTAATAGGGGGTGTCATAATAGCCGCCGCCTGAGCCGATCGAGATCGACCAGCTGCTTTGCGCGAATGCCGCAGTCGGTGCCATCGCCGCAAATGCGGCCGCTCCGACAAGGGGTATCAGATTTCTTTTCACCATGCGCTCCTTCCAACTAAGCCCCTGCGACTGTTTGATACAATTGCTCTGCATGGTGGCTGAATGGAGGAGATGATTGGCGTTCATCTCCGGCAGGCGGGGCGAGGCCCGCCAACGCTGACGGTCTGTGATGGGCGTCGGGTAGGCCAATTCGGAGTGCAGAATCCAGTGGACACCGACCGGAGGCGGGTGAACGTCATCGCAGACCGATCACCCATCGAACAAATTGCTATTGCGAACCATTCGCATATGTAGTAGCAACATTGCAGCAACAAACTGGCATCTGATTCGGGGGGTACATGAAAAAAATTGGGCTGCTTCTGGCGGCGACAGCGCTGTCGACCGCGACACCGGCACTTGCCGAACAGTCTTCCCTTGAAGCAGAAGTCGCATTGCTGAAAGCGCAGATCGCGGCGCAAAAAGAGCAGCTCGCGGCACAGGCTGCGCGCCTGGAACTAGTCGAGGCCCGTTTGCAGACCGCTACGGCTCCAACCACTCCTCCTGTGGCCTTGGCGGAATCTACGAGCAGTGCCTCAGGAACGACTGCATCGCCCACGGCAGTCGCTGCCAACACCGTTGGTGCCGGCAGGGGCAGCGGCGGGGAAACGACGATCGGCGGTTATGGCGAGATCACCTACAACGGCTATCTCAAGGACAGCAGCCGCAATCAGGCTGACCTCAAGCGACTGGTGCTGTTTGTCGGCCATCGCTTCAGCGACAAACTCAGCTTCAACAGCGAAATCGAGGTCGAACATGCGGTTGCCAGTTCGGGCGACCAGGGCGAAGTCGCAATCGAGCAGGCCTACCTCGACTACTCTTTCAGCCAGGCAGCGAACCTCAAGGCAGGTCTATTCCTGATGCCGTTCGGATTTCTCAACCGCAATCACGAGCCGCCCGTGTTCTATGGCGTCGAGCGCAACGAAGTTGAAACCCGCATCATCCCCTCGACGTGGCGAGAAGGCGGGACCGGTCTCTATGGCAGCACACCGTTTGGCCTCAGCTACGATGTCGGGGTCACGACCGGCTTTAATGTCGCCAAATTTGATGATCCCGGCGCGCCGCTGGCAGGGTCACACCAGGAACTCCAGCTCGCGAAGGCTTCAAGCCTCTCGTTTTACGGCTCACTGGAATATCAGGGCATACCCGGCTTGCTGATCGGCGGCGCGGTTTTCACCGGCAACGCCACCCACAACAACGCCGACTTCAAGGGCGACCACAGCCTGCCGGATTTCTCGGGCATTACCTCCCGCGTCACTCTGTGGGACGTTCACGGTCGTTGGCAGCATCGGGGTCTCGACCTTCAGGCGCTCTACGCGCGGGGCACGATCAGCCATTCGGCAGCGCTCGGCGCTGTGGTGGAAAATTTCAATGACGCCAATGGCACCGAACTGCCGGTCGCTCCTTCAGCCTTCTACGGCTGGTATGTTCAGGGTGCTTACAGTTTCGCGCTCGGGGGGCACCGCGACCCTCGATCCGTTCGTCCGCTACGAGAAATTCGACACGCAGGCGCGCATGCCGCTGGGGCTCATGGCCGATGCGGTCAATCGCGACCGGGTGCTCACGACGGGCTTCTCGTTCCATCCGCTGCGCGAAGTGGTGGTAAAGGTCGACTACCAAAAATTCTTTGAAAACAAGGACAACGACCGGATCAATCTTGGTCTGGGCTACATGTTCTAACAATCGGGATAGATATAATATGCGCCTATTTTTCAGCCGCTATGGCAGCGGCCTGCTTTCTTGCACCCTGGCACTGGGTACTGCCACTGCACTCCCAGGCGTGGCCCACGCAGACGAAAACCTCTTTGGCTATAACACGGGCGCCGAGACCCTCCCGAAAGGCTCTGGCGAGGTCTATGTGTTCAACACCCTGCGCTCCGACAAGGGGCAGGGCACTTACCGCGCGATCGATACCGAGATTGAGGGCGAATACGGCGTCACCGACAGGATCACTGTGTCGGCCGCCGCTAGCTTCCTCACGATCGACACCCATGGTTTGCTGATCGACGGCTATCTTCCGGCGCCCATCGACAAGGGGCCACGTTTTTCAGGACTGGAGCTGAAATCGAAGTTCAACGTGCTCAGTCCCGCGCTCGACAATTTCGGACTCGCCGTCATCACCTCGGTCGAGTGGAAGCGGCTCGATCCGCATAGCGGCCAGCGCAAGACAGAGTACGAAGGTAAGGTCGTTCTCGCCGCGCAGAAGTATTTCCGTCAGGGGCAGATCGTCTGGGTCGGCAACCTCGGTCTCAAGGCTGGGCATGAAAAGCGGGCACCAATCGCCAATCTGCCAGCCGATTTCGACTGGCCAACCACTCCGGAGATGGAAATCGAGCTAAGCGCCGGCACCGGCCTGACCTATCGTGTCGCCCCCAACTGGTTCATCGGTGCCGAGACGCAATATACCTCGGAATATGAGACTGAAGTTGGCCAGGAGCGCTGGTCGCTGTTCGCCGGCCCGACGATTCATTATGGCGGCGAGAAGTTCTGGGCCACGCTCACCTGGTTTCCGCAGATCAAGGGCGGCGGCGAGCGTTACACCGGGCAGACCGACATCAATCTGCACCTGATCGAGAAGACCAAGAACGAGTTTCGACTTAAGCTTGGCATGAACTTCTGACAGGAATCCGTCATGACACGCTTCAACTGGGCTACCCTTTTCAGCATTCCGGCGATTGCCGCCTCATCGAGCGCTTTCGCCGCCGACTACCTGACGGTGGCCGAGGCACAGCACATCCTTGTCCCGCAAGCCGATGGATTCGCGGCATTCCCGGTTACACTGTCCCCGGCACAGCTTGCGCAGATCCGTCAGATCTCCGGAGTGCCTCAGCGTACAGCCCAGCCGCGCATATGGCGTGCTACCGTCGGCGGCAGACTTGCGGGCTGGGTGATCGTCGACGAGGTGATCGGCAAGCACGAATATATCACCTATGCCACGGGCATCTCTTCCGACGGCCACGTGCTGGGCATTGAAATCCTGAGCTATCGCGAGAGCAAGGGCGGGCAGGTGCGCGACGCACGGTGGCGCAACCTGTTCCGGGGAAAGACGGTGCGCGACAAGTTCAAGCTCAACCAGGACATCCCGAACATTTCCGGCGCCACTCTGTCGTCACGCAACGTCACTGACGGAGTGAAGCGCCTGCTCGCTATTCACGCCGTCGCCTTGGCCCAGGCGAGGTAAGCTTGCTTACCCGCTGCAAGCCGCTGCTCGGCACGCTCGTTGAGATCACCGTTCCAGAAGCTGCAGCAGGAGCGGTGGACGGCGCATTCGCGGTGATTGCGACAATCCATGCGCGCATGTCCTTTCATGCCGACGACAGCGACCTGGCGCTGCTCAGGAAGGCGCACCCTGGCATGACCGTCGAGGTGGCACCCGAGACCGTGGAGGTGCTGCGCATCGCTCTCGATTTCTATCGGGATTCGAACGGACTTTTCGATGTGACAATTGGCAGGGAACTGGTGCGCTCTGGATTCCTGCCTCAGCCGGAAGGTTCGATATGGTCTCGCCATCAGGGCACTTCGGCAGACATCGAGATCGTCGATGACTATAGAGTTCGTTGTCACAAGCCCATGCTGATCGATCTTGGCGGGATCGCCAAAGGGTTCGCCGTCGATCAGGCGATCGAGGCATTGCAGGCGGCAAGCGTCACCGAAGGTCTCGTAAATGCAGGTGGCGATTTGCGGATGTTCGGTGTGCGCAAATGGACAGTCGGGCTGCGCGACGGCGACGGTGCTGTGCGGACCTCGATTGCCCTAGCCGATTGCGCCATAGCCAGTTCTTCGAATTTCGGTAACCGTCGCAAGAGATTTGGCCGGCTTCAAACGCCGCACATTGGTGCCGACCGCTTACCGATAGCGATACCGGGCCGGGTCAGCGTTATTTCCGAGCGCTGCGTATTCGCCGACGCCTTGACCAAGGTGGCGATCGCTGCCCCTGACGCTGCAGAAGGAATGATGAAGCATTATGCCGGAAAGATCCTGGCGGAACCCTGTATGGGATGGGCAGCATGACGGCCCATCGCCGCACGGCTCGGCTAGCGAATTGGCAAATCTGGCTCCTCTGCCTTAGCGGAGCGGGCTTGTGGCTCAGCGGAGGGATCTGGCTGTTGCTGCATTATTTCGGCCAGCAGCAGGGAGAATTCGGCCCGGAAACAAACCCGCTTGAACCGTGGATGATGAAGCTCCACGGCTTGGTCCTGATCCCCGCGCTCCTTGGCATAGGCGGCATGTTCGTCGCACACATCCCTAAGGGTTGGGATCACGTGCATCAGCGTGTCGCGGGCATCGCTCTAGGAGCCGTCTTATCCGTCCTGATTGCGAGCGGTTACATGCTCTACTACGTCGGAGACGAAGCGCTGCGCGCATGGACTAGCCTTGCGCATTGGGGGCTGGGTATCATGCTGCCCGCTATCTTCCTGTGGCATTATCTCAATGGCCTGCTCGTGCGGCGCCGGCGGACGCGACCAAAAAGACCGGGGGCAGCGGGCGTAGAGCAGACAGCTCGATAGGTTTTCCGTCCGCGCCAAATCCCCGATACGGTTCAGTCAGTGCATAAAGAGGCGTGCTCGCCGATCTGCGATATACGACAGGCGCCATGATGCCTGAACCTGGCGTCCTTTGAGGCGATAGGTTGCTGTTGACGGATGACCTGAACGGTTGCTGTCGCGCGTGTTCAGGCGCGGGCCAATGCATTCCTGCCAGCGTGCATTGGTCATCGAACGACATAGAAAGGGATGGAACATGAGGCGGATTGTGAGCGGATTATTGGCGGGCATTGCCGGATTGAGCGCCTTCGCATCCATCCCGACTGCCGCCTTTGCCCACGAACGCGTCGTACGGGAATCTCATTCTTATTCGTACGAATCTGACGACGATGACGACAACGATGACTGGCGCGAACATCGTCGCTATCGCGACGAATATGATTACCAGGAGCCGGTTCGGTACAGCCGATCCTATTATTATGAAGCCAGTCCGCGCTACGATCGACGTTACCGTGATAACCGCTATTACCGCGGTGATTGTCGCACGAGTGGAACGACCGGGGCGATCGTCGGCGGCGCGCTCGGGGCCCTGCTCGGTCGCGGCCTGGATCGTAATGGCGACCGCGCCGTCGGCACGATCCTTGGCGCCGGCGGAGGTGCGGTCATCGGGCACGAGATAGATCGTAAGCACCGCTGTTGAGGTATGCCGCCCATTTGACTGGTAGGGGCGAAAGCAAATTCACGTCGCCCCTGCAAGGCAGGGCAGCGGTTCTTCGTCTTCGCAAGCGATGTCGGTGTCGAAGGGCCGGCCGTTTCAATCACTGCCCGGAATAGGGCGGATCAATTGGTAGTCTTAGGCCAGCCGAGCCACGCCCCGACTTTGCACTCAAACCTCGGCCAGGCAGGGTCAACGATTCAAATACGGAGCTTCCGAAGCGCGGCCCAAAGCTCCGCTAAGCGTCACAATTGCTTCGAACAGATCGCCGACGAACTCTTCTTCGACCAGCATGGACAGGGTGTGCCGGACGATCAGGGCTTCATTGCTGCGGGCATCGCTGACCAGCTGGAGAAAAATTGCCTCGTGTTCAGATACATGGTTGCAGGTAAGCTGGCAGAACTCAAAGTTTTCGAGCCCTCCGCGGTTGAACAACGCCATCATCCGAAGAAAGGGTTGAAGCGCCGCAATCATGTTCCGCCCGGCAAAGACCTTGCCGATCCCCGTGCCGGGACATGCTTTCTTCCCGACCGACACGACCCAACTGCGCATCGCCCAGATGAGCAATTGGCCTTCGTGGCTTAGTTCAGACACCGGTCGGTCAACAACAGCGTACATAATTGCGGTCTCCAGTGGGCAGGGGTCAGAGGTCGAAGCGCACGGTCGCGATGACGGTGCGCGGAGCGCCGGGGAGGTTCAGCAGCGGAGAGGTGCCGTGTCCGGATACGATGTAGCGCTTGTCGAACAGATTATAGGCGTTGAGCTGGAGGCGAGCCGGGCCCAGTTTTACCCAAGCCAGCGCGTCCACGGTCACAAAGGCGGGTAGCGTCACAGTATTGCCGGGGTTGGCAAACCGATCGCCGCCGTAGTTGCCGCCGAGGCCGATCCCGAAGCTATCGGCGAAATCCTTGCTGACGAACAGGTTGGCGCTATGCAGGGGTGTGAGCGTCGCCCGCTTGCCTTCGACCGCCTGGCCGCTCTCAACGGCCAACGAGCGCGTTATCCGTGCGTCGAGATAGGAGTAGCCGGCGATCGCGCGCCAGCCGGAGGCGAGGTCCAGGTTCGCCGAAAGCTCGAGGCCGCGCGTACGCTGCGTGCCGATCGGGATCAGCACCGTCGAGCCGGGCGCGGCCGACTTGATCCCGGTCCGCTCGAGTTCGAACAGCGACATCGTTGCATTCAATCGCCCGCCGAGCAGGGTGTACTTGGCGCCGATTTCCTTGTTGGTGGTCTTCTCGGGCTCGATGCCGGCGTTGTTCGCCGCAAGGGCAAAGCCTTCGCCCGATGGTTGGAAGGAGCGGCTCCACGAGACATAGTAGCTCTGCTTGTCGTCGGGCTGGAAGACCATGCCCGCGCGGGGGGCTCCACACCGCGTCCTTGCGGTACAGGTTGGGCAAGGCGAGGCGCTGGATCGTGCGCTGATCGAACCAGTCTCTGCGTAGTCCCACCAGTGCCTTGAAGCCGGAACCGAAGTCGATCAGGTCCTGAACATAGAGCCCCTCGTTCTTGAACTGGCCCTCGTTGTGCGTTGCCGGTGTACCGCCGAGGTCGACTGCCACGACAGGCAGGACCGGGTTGTAGAGATCGACTGTGGTAAACCCATTGCGCTCGCGCTCTCGGCAGTCAGCGGGGCAATGATGGACTTCGGAAAGCCGCTGCGCGCCTGGGCGCAGCGCCATGCCGGTTATCAGCCCCCTTTCTGGCCAAAACCGGTTCCGTTGCTGGAAAAGACCATCGGTGCGGACCGGGCGCTGGCGCTGGCAATCAATGCGCTTCCCGATGCGTCACTGACTTCGGTCAGCCTGCCGAGCCCCAAATCCCCGGTCTATCAAGTGCGCCTCCGGCGTCCCGGGGAGTGGCGAACCTGGTCTGGCAGCAGCTTTGTAGTGCTCGAAGCGGGAAGCGGCAGGATCCTTTCCACCTACGATGCGGCAAACGGGCCTTTGGCCAACAGGATACTGGACAGCGCCTTTCCTGTGCACAGCGGGGGAGGCCGCCGGGCTTCCCGGACGCATACTGGTAGCTCTCGCAGGCCTGTCTCTGCCCCTCCTCTATGCCACTGGACTCTGGGCTTGGCTTCGCCGGCGTCGCATCAACAAATCGATCAAGGCCTGCGAGGCATCTAATCCGATCAACACTGGATTTGCGGCTTAGGACTGTTCGATTGTCAGGTGGGCAATCTCGTGAACATCGGTCAGCCGCGACCGAACCTCATCTCGTTCGTCGCCGCGCAGCGAAACTATCGCCACGTGCCTCCGGGGCCGACCGCCAGACGTGCAGATCCGTCATCCGGGCTTCACTGGATGTTCGGCTGGCTCGCGGATTTCGCCCTCGATGTCGACCCGGTGGGCGTCTAGCGGAACATAAGCGGTTTCCCGCAGCGATAATTAGGATCAGATTGCGATCCACAGCTGCCCTACTTCTCGCGCGAATTGCCGCGCCGATACTGTAGGACTAGCGCCGGCAGAAATAGCAAGCTCATGATGGTCGAGGTGATTAGGCCGCCGAGAATGACCAGCGCCATCGGTCCCTGGACTTCGCGGCCCGCCTGGCCGCTCTCCAGCGCTAGGGGCAGCAGACCAAGCGCGGTGACGAGCGCGGTCATGAGGATCGGCGTCACGCGCTCCTCGGTCGCGCGAAGAACTGCTAAAATCCCGAACTCCATCCCTTCCTCTTCGACCAACTGATCGACGTGCGATACCAGTAGGATGGCATTGCGCGCGGCAATGCCAAACAGGGTGACGAACCCCACCAGCGCACCGAGTGAGAGTACGCCGCCGCTCATCCCGATCGCGGCTACGCCGCCGACCAGAGCGAACGGCGTCCCCGCCAGAATGAGAAGTGCCGGTCGCCATCCGCCAAAAGCCAGAATGAGCAGAGCAACGATGCCGATTCCCGCGATCGCAACATTGAACGCAATCTGCCGGGTTGCGGCCTTCTGTCCCTCGGCAACCCCCGAGAATGACAGCGACACGCCGGGCGGCAGCTTGACCTTGGCGGCAATTGCGGCTCGGGCGTCCCGGGCGAAACCGGCGGCATCCTTGCGAGTCGGATTGGCAGTGACGACTTGGCGGCGCTGTCCACCCTCACGGGCAATCGTGCTACGTCCCTCTTCAAGCGTGATCGAGGCTATGTCCGACAAGCGCACGGTCGAACCGTCTCCCGACCTGACGAGCAGGCGCGCGACGCTCTCCGGGTCCTGGCGCAGTTCGGGCGGCAAGACGAGCGCGACGTCAGTAACGCGGTCGGCCTCGGCAACCTCCCCAGCTATATGGCCTTGGAAGGCGATTTCGATTGCATCGTTGGCGTCCGCTGGGGTGACACCATAGGTAGCCATGCGGCGCGGATCGAGGGCGATTGCCAGTACTGGCGTTCCGGGCGGCGACTTTACCTTGACGTCGGCCGCGCCCGAGACACTAGAAATTGCCCGGGCAATATCGCTGGCCGCATGGTCGAGTGCGTCGAGATCGGGACCATAAATGCTTACGGCGAACTGCGCAGTCTCGCCACTGAGCGATTCGCCAATCCGGTCGCCAAGGAAGGTCAGGGTCGCCGATTGTAGCGCCGGATATTTGGCCAGGGTCGTCCGGATTCCATCGACTGCGCGAACCTCGCTGCCCGCGCCGCCGGGCTTTAGCTCGACATGAACCTCAGTTTGGTTCGGCGGGAACGGGTCTTCGCCCGCTTCGGCGCGGCCGATCTGCTGCTCGACTGTTGCGATTTCCGGAATGGCGAGCAGATCCTTCGACAGGTGCGTGCCAGTCTCGCGCATCCAGCCCATTGAAGCACCTACTGGCCCATTGACCTTGAGCACGTAGTGCCCCTCGCGAAAGGCAGGGAGCAGTTCGCCGCCGAAGGCCATCAGTCCGGCAATCCCGATCAGGCTGGTGACCAGCGTCGCCACCACAACGCCATGCGGCTTACCGCAGATCGCCTCCAGGCGACGGCGGTGCCAATCCTTGGCGCGAACGAGGAACGTAGGTTCGGGATGCGGCTCGGTCTTGCCGAGCAAGAGCAGCGCCAGCGCCGGAGTGATCGTTACAGCAACTGCCAGCGAGGCGAGGACCGCGAGCAGGAACGACAGCGCGAGCGGCGCGAAGAACGCGCCCTGCAAGCCGGTAAGGAAAAGAATCGGGGCGATCGTCAGGGCGAGCAGGTAGGTCGCATAGACGACCGGCGCGCGCACTTCGACCGTAGCGTCGGATATGATCCCCCGACGTCCGGCCGGCGATGCCCCGCGCAGGCGGCGGACGATGTTCTCTACGCCGACCACCGCGTCATCGACCACCACGCCGAGCGCAACGGTTAGGCCGCCCAGAGTCATGGTGTTGATCGTCTGGTCCATCGCATAGAGCACAATCAGCGCGGCGAGCAGCGACAGCGGGATCGAAACGAAGGCGATCAGCGCGACCCTTAGGTTGCGCAGAAAGGCGAACAGTACCAGCCCGATCATGGCCGCGCCAATCAGGAGATCGATCGACATTCCGTGGAGCGCGGTCTCAATGAAGTTCGCCGGGCGGTGCAACGCCGGGTAGACCCGAATGCCCTGTGCCGCGAACACGGGTTTCATGTCGGCAAGGGTTGCCTCGACCGCGCGGGTCGCTTCGAGCGTGTTGGCGCCGTATTGGCTCGACAGAGAAACGAGGACGCCGGGCCGCCCCATCACAAGCGCATCGCCGAACTGCGGTCCGGCGGCGAGTGTTACGTCGGCAAGGTCGCGCAAAGCGATCGAACCGCCGCTGCCGGCCGGGATCAGCGCGGAGCCCAGCGTTGACGCGTCGATCATGCCGTTTGTCGGGCGAACGAGAATGCGCTGATTGGCTGTCTCAGTGAAGCCGCCGCCGCGTACCGCGGTCAGCGCAGCGATGGCGTTGGAGACTTCAGCAAGTGAGACTTGGCGGGCAGCAAGCTCGGCCGGACGAAGTCGCACCTCGAAGCGCGATCCCGCCGAACCATAGACTGTGGCCCCGGCGACGCCTCGTGTCGCCAGAAGGCGCGGGCGCACGGTCCAGTCGGCGAATGCGCGCAACTGACGTGGATCGAGTTTGTCGCTGACCAAGCCGATCTTGATGAGGTCCATGGTCGAGGAGGTGAGGGGCGAAAGCCTTGGCGCTGCCACCCCTGTGGGTAGCGAGCCGGTCGTGCCTGCCAGCGCCTCGGCGATCACCTGTCGCGCGCGCAGCGGATCCGAGCCTTCGCTGAAGATGACGCGGATCACCGAGAGCCCTTGCGCCGAATCCGAGCGCACCGCTTCGACTCCATTGGCACCGTTTATCGCGTTTTCGAGCGGCCGAGTGACCAGCGCCTCGACTTGTTCCGCAACGAGTCCAGGGGCCTCGGTTTGTACCGTGACCTGCGCGGGAACGAACTCTGGAAAAACATCGTAGCTGGCCCGCTCTACTACTACGACGCCGAAGACCAGCAGGAGAAGCCCCGCGCATACCACCATCCAGGGGTAGAGCAGGCACCAGCGAACCAGACCATCGAGCATGGCTCAGTCCTCCTCGGCCGATTGGCCCTGGCCGGAACCGCCAAGGTCGATCGCAAGCAGGCCTGCACCGCCGCGCACGGCGATGCGGTCCCCCAGAGCAAGCCCGTCGCGGATCAGCCAGCCATCGGGCACGCTCACTGGGTCGCTGAGGGCGACCCGGAAAAAGCCCTTCGCGGTCTGGCGGTAGACCCACATCTGGCCCTGAAAGCGAACGATGGCATCGTGCGGGACCAGCAGCCCGGCGCGGGCCGGGCCGGCGGCGATTCTTGCGGTCAGGACCCGCCCGGTTAGCGACTGGCGTGCGATCGGCCCACGCAGCACCGCCAGCACGCCGGCGCTCTGTAGCCTCGCATCGGCAGCGCCCGCCGGTCCCAGCACCCGGACCATGCTAGTTGCGGGGCCTGCCGCTACACTGACTGTGGTGCCGGGAGCAAGATTGGCACTGGGAATGTCAATACGAACTAGCGCTGCTTCTCCGTGCGCGATTGCGCCGGCAAGCTGTCGAACCTGCGCGTTACCAAGGCGCAGGAGCCCCGGCCCGAATTCGATCCCGATGCGTTGGTGCGCGAGACGCACGCGAGCCATATCTCCTTGTGCCTGTGCGCGCGCCGCTTCGACCGATCGGCGCGACGCGCTGACATCTTGACGATTAAGGGCTTCGAGGCGCCTCGCTTCCGCGGTGGAAGTTGCTGCTGCTGACTCAGCAGTATCGATCTCGGCAATGATCGCCGCGAGCGGCGCGGCATCGAGGCCTTTGGCGAAGCCATCAAGCGTCGTAGCATCGCTCGACGAGGTCAGCGGAGCGACGACTATCCCAAGGCGGCGCTGTGTGTCGGCATCGATCGCAATCACGCCAACCGACTCGCCTGCGGTAGCCTGCCGCCCTGCCGGTTCAATCGTTACGGGCTTTGGGCTCGTACCCTGCCCGAGCAAGCCTGCGGCATAGAGCGTCAAAGCGAGCACGCTCGCGCCGCCCAGCGCCCAGGCCGGTCCTTGCAAACGGCTCATCGTGAATTTCCTTCAATCCAGGTTTCAGGGCCGCTCAAGGGGCGGCGCAAAGCGTCTTCGAGCGCGGCATTCGCCACCACCACCCGGGTGATAGCGTCGACTTCGGCCAGCCGGGCGATCAGCAGCCCGGCCTGCGCTACCGCCCAGTCGGTCCGATCAATCGCCCCCGCCGCGATCTCCCGATCGGCCTGCACGGCGAGCCGCTGCGCGATCGGCAAGTCGAGCTTGCGGACATCGGCCAGCGCGCGCCGCGCCGCGGTGATCTCCGCATAAGCCACATCGACGCTGCCCACGGCGGAGGCATAGGCCGCCTCGAGCGCGACCCCGGCCTCGCTGCGCCGCGCTTCGGCAGCGCGGATATTGCGCCGGTTGAGATCGAGTGGTGGCAGCACCAGCCCGACATTGAATGGCAGTTTTACCAGCCCCCGCTCCCAAGTGAAGCCAGGCCCCACGCTGATCGCCGGGTATTGCTTGGCTACCTCCCCACGAAGGTTGGCTTCGGCCTGGTCGTAGGTGATCATCGTCTTGAGCAGGTCGGCACGCGCCAGCAGGGCTCGACTGCGTTGCTGTGCAGTTGGCAGCAAGACGTGAACGTCCGCTCCAAACGCGCCGCCATCGGGCAGGCTTGCGGGCAGATTGGCCGCAGCAAGGCCTAATGCCTTGGCCACCTGCACCTTGCCAGCTTCGCGCATGGCTGTGGCGGCCGCATCGCGGCGGCGGGCATCTGCAAGGTCGCTGCGGGCGCGCTCCAACTCTGCGCGCGAGGCTTCGCCTGCACTTACCCTGCGATCCATCGCCTGCATCCGGCGTTCCTGCAGCGCAATGAGGTTGCTTGCCAATGTCAATTGACCCATCGCGGTCGAGACTTCGTCGAGCGCGCGCACCAGTCCCATCCGCGCGGACCAGATCGCTTCGGCCAGTTCGTAGCGCGCTATATTGACTGCAAGGTCCGCACTGTCGATCCGCGCCGTGCGTCGACCGCCGGTATCGAGTGGAATGTCGAGCGCCGCGCCAAACAGCCAGGGCGACGGGTCCGACGAGGCCTTGGCATATTCGGTCGACAGCGTGAGCGTCGGCCCTGCCGGAGCTCGCGCGGCCACGGCGGCGGCTTCGACGCTGTGAAGATGGGCGCGGGCTGCGGCGACATCCGGATTGTTCTCGATCAGCAGCGCGAAGAGCAGGAGCCGATCTGGTCGAGTGGGGTCGCAGGGTGCCGACGGCGCCAGTCGCTGGCAGGTCTGCACTGCAGCCGTCCACGACGCGCTACGCGTCGCGAACTGGTCGGCGATCTCTCCCAGCGGCTTCGGGGCAGGCGCATAGCTTACGCAGCTGCCCAGGCCGAGTATCAGCAGGACGCCGGTTATCTGGCGGGTGAGAACGCTGCGCGCATGCGCTCTATTGAATTTCGTCGGCGCGGCACCAGAGCTGCCGCGCACCGCGAACGAGGGTGCCATTGCGTGAATTCCTCAGGTTGAAACAACACCGGTGACGGCGTCGTTCAGCCCCGAGGAGGTCGAAACAGCTCTGACAGAATCTGATTGGGCGGAAGGATGAAATCCGCGATGGCCCAGGTGCCCGCTTCGGCCACAAACGCCGTTGCCTCTGCTTTCGCACAGCAAGGCAAACCAACTATGACTTGCTGTTGTGCTGTCGGCGCATGGTCGCGGTCAGGCGCGTGATCGAGCGTGTCGTCGAGGACATCGAATGCCGCACCCAGCCGCACAATCATGCTGTGGTTGCCCGCCTCGTAGGCCTCCGCAGCCACATGCCCCACCGAGTCTAGCGGTTGGTAAGACAGCAGCGTGATCGCCGCCAACGCGAGAAGCCACGACCCTAATCGGTCGAATACGCTTGGACGGCGAGGATGGCTGCGCGCACGGAACACGAAATAAGCATAGAGTGAACGCTTCGCGATGGAAATCCATTTGCGAGAGAGGGCATGTACATATCGCCAGCAAGCATCGGGATGCGAATCCTCTCAGGCGGCTCTCGCTGGCTATCAGCAAATGAAAAAGGTGAACTAGATGGCACAGCCAAACGCCAACATCGCAATTCCGCGGACGGTTATGGCGCTGGGCTTCGTCAGCCTGTTCATGGACCTGTCGTCCGAGATCATCCACGCGCTGTTGCCGATATTCTTGACCACGACACTTGGAGCAAGCGTCGTGGTCGTTGGCGTGATCGACGGTATCGCAGAGGCAACCGCCTCGATTTCAAAAATCTTTTCCGGCTATGTCTCGGACCGAATTGGACGCCGCAAGTCGCTTATCTTGATGGGGTATGGAATGGCGGCGCTTACAAAGCCGTTGTTTGCGATCGCACAGACCGCCGGCGTGGTGCTGGGCGCCCGGTTCGCTGACCGGATCGGAAAAGGAGTGCGCGGAGCTGCGCGCGATGCACTTGTCGCCGATGTTACGCCCGAAGAGATCCGAGGAAGGGCGTTCGGCCTAAGGCAGTCGATGGATACGATCGGAGCGTTCCTGGGACCGCTTCTGGCTATCGGCCTGATGGTGCTTTTCCAGGACGACATGCGCGCCGTGTTCTGGGTTGCCGTGATTCCAGCGGTAATTTCGGCGATGATCGTGCTGATCTGGGTTCGGGAGCCGGTGGACCATGGCGCGCAGGCCGCCCGCCCACCGTTGCGTCTGCGCGAAATAGGGGAACTCGAACAGGGCTTTTGGGGTGTGGTGGGTATCGGCGTGATCTTCACCCTATCCCGGTTCAGCGAAGCCTTCCTGATCCTCAAAGCTAAAGAGAGTGGACTTCCCATCGCGCTCGCGCCGCTCGTGCTGGTGGCGATGAACGTGATCTACTCATTGGGTGCCTATCCTGCCGGCATATTGTCTGACAGGATTTCGGCGAAAGTCTTGCTCAGATGGGGACTGCTAAACCTCATCTTGGCGGATGCCCTATTGGCATTCGGATCGGGCCTGCTGCCCATATTTGCCGGTATTGCATTTTGGGGAGCGCACATGGCGCTTACCCAAGGATTGCTTGCAAAGCTGGTTGCCGACTGGTCGCCCGAACGGTTACGCGGAACGGCATTCGGACTGTTTAACCTCGTCACCGGCGTCGCGATGCTCATCGCGAGTGTACTCGCCGGCGTATTGTGGGATTCGGTGGGCTCCTCCGGTACGTTCATCGCGGGCGGCGTATTCGGCTTGCTGGCGCTGGGCCTGTCTATGTTCAGAGCCCGAAGCGAGCAGGCATACTGATCGAGCTTAGGCCGGCCGTGCAGATTATTTGGGACCCAAGCTGTAAATCCGCCTTGCCGAACATTGCACCCAAGCGGCGCTCTCGATTCGAGGACAGACTCGCGCCTTGAGGGCAAATCGGATGTGCCACATGGCCTAGGGCGCAACTTCACCCCCGGCAATCATCATATTTTCTGGTTGCTACCTAGAGAGCTACCTAGCCTAATTTTCGCACACGCGCTGTCGAACGGGCGCTGTCGTAAGGTTTTGTGAAATATGGAGAATTTGGTGGACGCACTAGGGCTCGAACCTAGGACCCGCTGATTAAGAGTCAGATCATAGCGCTCACCGGCTTCCTCGATCGTCAGAAGTCCGCATCCACAGCTGCGACGACCTCAGCTTTGCGCCGCACGACCCATCGAACGGTGTTGGGCGATGGCAGTGTTGCCAGCGACAGCGGTTCGCCGAGTGGCCCGATTACGACCGATGGCTGATCGGCCCCCACCGAGTGGTCCGTGTTGATTGTTAGTGCATTGTTGCCTTGAGGGTCCCCCGGTTTCGCGTCCGGGTATTATGTGAGCTTCCGGCCCTCATCTGCCGGGGTTAACCCCGGCAGATGAGGCAAATTCGGCTGGCGTAAGCCAGCCCAGGGAGGTGTGAGGACGGCACTCGTTATAGTGCCGTCTCCAGGCTTCGATCAGGATACGGGCTTCGGCCAAGGTGTAGAAGATCTCGCCGTTGAGCAGTTCGTCGCGCATCGACCCGTTGAAGGACTCGCAGTAGCCGTTCTCCCATGGACTGCGGGTGTGATGTAGAGCGTCTTCACACCGATTTTCGCCAACCACTGCTGCACGGCCTTGGCGATAAATTCAGGGCCGTTGTCCGACCGTATATGCGCTGGTGGGCCGCGCGTGACGAACAGCTCGGCAAGGGCGGCCAGCACATCCTCGCTCCTGAGCCGCCGCGCCACCGGCAGTGCCAGGCATTCCCGGCTGGCTTCGTCGATGATCGACAGGATGCGGAACTTGCGTCCATCATGGGTGCGGCCCTCGACGAAGTCGTAGGACCACACGTGCCCGGGATACTCGGGTCGTAGCCGGATACACGATCCGTCATTCAGCCAGAGCCGTGAGCGCTTCGGCTGCTTTTGTGGCACCTTCAACCCCTCGCGTCGCCAGATGCGCTCGACCCGCTTGCGGTTCAAATGCCAGCCGGCATCGCGCAGCAAGATCGTTACACGCCGATAGCCGTACCGGCCATATTGGCGGGCGAGAGCGATAATGTCATAGGTCAAGGCAGCTTCGTCATCTGCCCCGCGCGGCGGTTTGCGCTGCGTCGATCGGTGTTGCCCGAGCACACGGCACACCCGCCGCTCGGACACCGGCATCATTGCCTTGATGTGATCGATGAAGCGTCGCCGCCGAGCGGGGCTCAGTAGTTTCCCCGCGCAGCCTCCTGCAGGATCAGCTTGTCCAGCGTCAGGTCCGACACTGCCTGCCGCAACCGGGCGTTCTCCCGCTCCAGGTCCTTCATCCGCCGCGCCTGGTCCATCTTCAGGCCACCATATTCCTTGCGCCAGCGGTAGTAGCTTTGTTCGGTGACGCCGATCCGGCGGCAGGCATCGGCCACCGTCCCGCCCTGCGCCAGCACGATCTCCGTTTCACGCAGCTTGCCAATGATCTCCTCGGGCTTGTGCTTGCGAGCCATTCCATTCCTCCTTCGTGGTCCAGACTATGATAGTCGATGGGCCACTCAGAAGGGGGCAGATCACTTTAGGCATTTGGTCGCGGATATGAGTTTTCGGACGGACGGGCCGAGCGCCGCCAGAAACCAAGCCTTTCATTGGCGAGGGATGGTTAACGCTGCGTGACGCAGCCATGGGAAAACTACGTGGCGCTCCGTCGTGTACAGGCTTTTGCCACGTTGAAGCATGCTCATGGGCTCAAGCCCGCGAGCCGCGTTCCAGATGCTCGACGTTGGTCAACAGGGAGGCCCTTGGTGCAATCATATGCGAGGGTTACCGGCTTTCGCGCCCACATCAAATTCCAGGCTATCGGGAACACTACTACCGGCCCCTGACGCCCGCGGGCGTCCGATGTTGCGATCGTTGATTTGCTTCAACGTTCTGTTGGTGATGTGATGGCTGTCGTCTCGCACGCTGCCTCCAAGTTTTTACCCCGAGTTCGCGCCGCCCCAGGTCGGCATCCAGACCGAAGCGCCCGGGCTATCGTTTGAGCAGGTCGAGTTGCTCGTCACACGGCCGATCGAGGCCGTTGTCGCCGGCCTTCCCGGCGTCCAGGCGGTCCGGTCGAACTCGATTCAGGGACTGTCGGCGATCACCCTGGTGTTCGCGCCGGGCAGCGACATCTATCTCGACCGGCAGCTCGCCTCCGAGCGACTGGCATCGGCGGCGCAGTCGCTTCCCCAGGGCGTTGCCGCCCCGACACTGACGCCGCTGACCACATCGACCGCGACGATCCTCGTCTTCGGGCTGACGTCGGAGCGGCAATCGCTGATGGCGCTCCACACCAGTGCGGAATGGACGATCCGCCGCAGCCTGCTCGCGGTGCCAGGCGTCGCCGACGCGGCCGTGTTCGGCGGCGAGACGCGCTCGATCCAAATCCAGCTCCATCCCGATCGATTGCTCCGCTACGGTGTTGCGACCAACGATGTGCTGGCGGCTGCCCGTAACGCGACCGGCCTGCGCGGTGCGGGCGTGATCGACACCAGGAATCAGCGGATCGTTCTGGCGAGCGACGGCCAGGTCCTTGACCCGCAGGGCCTTGCGCGCACGATCGTGTCGTCGTCGCCAACGGGCCGGGTGACGCTGGGCGACGTCGCCGATGTCGTCGAAGCGCCCCAACCACCAATCGGTGCCGCAGGCATCATGGGCAAGTCCGGGGTCATCATCACCGTCACCCAGCAATATGGCGCCGATACGCTGACCGTAACCAACGCGGTCGACGCCGCGCTGGCGGACCTCAAGCCGGCGCTGACAGCGCAGGGCATCGTGCTGCACGAGAACTTGTTCCGCCCCGCCAATTTCATCGGAACCGCGCTCTCGAACATCCAGCACTCGCTGCTGCTCGGCGGCATCCTGGTTGTCGTCGTCCTCTTCCTGTTCCTGTTCAACCTGCGCACCGCGGCGATCGCCTGCACCGCCATCCCGCTGTCGCTGCTGACAGCAACCTTGCTGCTGTATTCGGAATCACGCTCAACACGATGACGCTGGGCGGTCTCGCCATTGCGATCGGCGAGGTGGTCGACGATGCGGTCGTGCGCCACGAGGGCGCGCGCCGCGTCCAGACTGTGACCGCCAACGTCGCTGACAGCGATACCACTGGCCTTGTCGCGACAGCCAAGGCGCTGGTTGCCGCCAAGGTCACGCTTCCGGCCGGAACCTATGTCGCGTTCGCCGGAACCGCCCAAGGCCAGACGGACGCACGCCGAGAACTCCTGATCAACACGCTGATCGCGGCCGTTGGCATCGTCCTCCTGCTATTGGTCGTGACCCGAAACTGGCGCAATCTATTGCTGGTGCTCGCCAACCTCCCATTCGCAATGGTCGGCGGCGTGGTGGCGGTGCTGCTAACTGGCGGGCAATTATCGCTCGGTGCGCTGATCGGGTTCGTGACACTGGCCGGTATCACGCTACGCAACTCGATCATGATGATTTCGCACTTTGAGCATCTGGTTGCGATCGATGGCCGCGACTGGAACGCGGCCACGGCCATGGAAGGTGCGAGCGACCGGCTGGTGCCAATCGTCATGACATCCCTCGTCACCGCTCTCGGACTGCTCCCGCTCGCGATTGGCATGGGTGATCCCGGTCGCGAGGTCGAAGGGCCGATGGCGGTCGTGATCCTCGGCGGATTTGATGACCTCAATGGTGCTCAACCTGTTTGTCCTGCCGACGCTCGCGCTTGCGTTCGGGCGGTTTAGCAAGGCGTCACGGCATAGGGTGAGCTGAGGAACTGGTTTGTCGCTAATCCGACGGATTCGTTAATTTCGGTCCTGTTGGCTTCCGAAAATACCGACACCTTTACGAGCTTCGCTGCTAGCAAGCGGTCGGTCAGTTTAGCTCGTTCGACAATGTAAGTGTCCGCGATTGCGCCAACGCCCGCTCATGGAAGAAGCCGTCTTTCGGCGGCCTACGCCGACTTGGCTGCTCATAATGGTTTAAATTCAGCAGGTTGCGTCGACACCTCATCGCCCTGTCAAAACACAATCTGGCGCAGGTAAAGAACCAAATCAATGCTGAAATCGACTCGTGTTCGTGACAGCGGCTTAAGTGATTCATACTGCGACGAGGACCTTGGGATAGCCAGGGAGCTCCTACGGCTCCTTTGTCGAGGCTTCCTGGCAGCACACTATTAGCCGTCGGAAGCCTCAAACCGTCATGCCAATCGGCATTCTACCGTCAGATGCGCAAGCTCGTGAACGGACACTAGCCTGCTGCGAATAACCGCCCCCGTGACACCGCGATCGGCAACGACGCTGACAATGGCTGCATGGGCATCCGGCCCCACGCGCCAGACATGCAAATCCGCAATCCGGGCATCGCCGGGCGTCTCGACGAGCTCGCGCACCTCGTCAGCCACATGATCGTCTGTCCGGTCGAGCAGAACGGCGGCCGTGTCACGCATCAGGCTCCAGGACCAGCGCGCGATGACGACCGCGCCGACGATCCCCATTACCGGGTCCATCCAGACCCATCCAAGATAGCGGCCCGTGAGCAGCGCCGCGATGGCCAGAATCGAGGTTAGGGCGTCGGCAAGAACGTGGACATAGGCCGACCGCATATTGTTGTCGCCGCGATGAGCTGCATGCCCATGGTCATGATGTCCGTGATCATGGTGATCGTGCCCAAGCCCGCCCGAGAGCAGGAAGGCGCTAGCGATGTTCACCGCGAGCCCAACGATAGCGATGATAGTCGCTTCCCCGAACGCAACAGCAGTCGGCTGGAGCAGGCGGAGAACGGATTCAACCCCGATCCACAGCGCGATCAGGCCGAGCACCATCGCCGACGCGAATCCTGCTAGATCGCCAACCTTGCCCGTTCCGAAGCTGTAGGTTGGGCTGCGTGCGTGCCGCTTCGCGTAGGCATAGGCGGCCGCGGCAACCGACAATGCGCCCGCGTGCGTTGCCATGTGAAAGCCGTCGGCCAGAAGCGCCATCGAGCCTGTCGTATAGCCGGCAATTATCTCGCCAATCATCATCACCGTGGTGAGGAGTACCACCCAGCGCGTGCGGCGCGCATTCTCGTCGTGTGATGAGCCGAGAAACACGTGATTATGAGTGTGGCCGTCAATGTCGGGCAGCGTCGTCATGCTCATTCCTATTTCGCGTAGCGGCGGATCACCGCCAGCAATTCTTCGGCACCTTCAGCGCGTTCCTTATCCGTGAGGCCGGGCGCCGAAACATGAGCTTCCAGATGCTCGGCGATGATCTGATCCAAAAGGCCATTCACGGCGCCGCGCACTGCCGCCACTAGATGCAAAACCTCACTGCAACCTGCGTCCGACTGTAGCGCGCGCTCAACAGCGCCGACCTGACCCGCTATTCGGCGGACGCGCGCTACGAGATCGATATTGGTGTGGGAAAGGTGCCATAGGCATACCCCCTACCCCTATGGCGGGGGGCAGTAAAGAGGTGGCAGGTGCAAACAGCCAATATGGCAGTTATGTCGCTATTGGAACGTGGACCCCACGCGAGCAGGAATGAGGTGCGCCAGACAATCTGTGCGCTGGGTAGATCACCGCGATCTGCCTACGTTTCAAAACCAGAACCTTATGCCAGCCACAAAATTCGCCGTGTCAGAATCCTCGCCTGCAGCTCGCGCCAAGCTTGCAGTATCGCCGGTCTTCTTGGACCACTCGACCCCAATGTACGGCGCAAACTCCTTGCGCATCTCGTATCGCAGCCGCGCACCCAGGTCGAAGCTTGAAAGACCCAGACCATGCCGATCGCAGGTATGTCCTGCGCGGAGAAATTGAACTCGGCTCGCGGTTGAAAAATAAGCCGCTGTGTAATGCGCTCGTCATAGCTGCCTTCGAGGCGGGCTCGAAGATCGCCTTTGTCCGAAAGGAAAAGCTGCCCCGTCACATGGAACCAGTAGGGAGCGATCCCCTCGACACCGACGACGGCGTAGGTGCGCGATGTCATGTCGCAAGCCGACGTGCGCATTCCAGGACGGCGAAATAGCGCGCGAGTAGAGGAACAGGCTCGATCGATCCCGCGTCAGACCATGATGACGGCTGCAATCGTCGCCGCGGCTTTTTCCGCCTGGGCTTTGGCCTTGGTCCATTACGGCGGTGCGCGCGAGCACGGGCACCTAGGAATAGGAGCTGCTCATTCCCAGTTCGGATCGCAGCGTCGGGAAGGCGGCAAACTCGGTTCCCCGATCGAACGTGACCGACTGGCGCAGGGCACAGGGAAGGGGGCCGAGTTGTCCGCAGATCCCAGCCATGACGCCGGCTGAAGTTCGGCTCGGATTGCGCCAGAGTACGGCAAACCGGCTTTTCCGCTCAACCAGCGATGTGAGGTGGATTTGCCGTAGACCTGCCGGAACGCGACGAGATCGCCTTCCCAGTGGCCAAACTCGTCGCGGCGGGCAATTGCCATCGGGCGCTGACCAATGCTGTTGGTCAGCGGAATTTTCAGCCCATGGGGTTTCCGGCCGCCGCGGGGACGCCGGCGCCGGCGAGACCATGGCAGCAGCCGGTAGAGGTCCTGCTGCTTGCCTGCGGCGCCGTTGACATAGCGGTAGATCGTCTCGTGGCTCACCCGGAAGCCGCTATCTCCGGCCAAGCGCAATCGGCCGGCGATCTCTTCGGGCGACCAACAGCTCCGCAACCGATCGATCACGTAGTTCGCCAGCTCCGGATTCCGCTCGAGCTTACGCCCTGGAACGCGCCGGTCGCGCGCCAGCTTATGCGCAACGCTCGGAAAGTAGCCGCGAAAATACGCGTCCTCATCAAAGAAATAGTTCCGCCGCAGCTCGCGGTAAATCGTCGAAGGATGCCGGCCGAGCTCGGCAGCTATCTTCCGGACCGGAAGCTTGGCGGCCTTCATCCGAAAGAGCGCTTCGCGCTCGGGCAAGCGGAGCTGACGGTAGCAGTGCGACATGGGCGTTCCTCCGAGAATGGGGCCGGTGCCCCGAAAATCCTCGGAATTCGCGTTTCAAGATAGGATCCACCCGCTTACAGAAGGTGTTCCTGCAATTTAGAGAAGACACTATTTCCGCCAGATAGAGATGTCACGGCTCGATGCAGCAGGGGCTGTGCGTAGCCCTTCGGCATTGCGCAGCGCAGACCCTGCTGGTGCGCTGGTTTGGCGAGGATGCACCCCGGACCCGCTGCGCAGGCAGTGGGCTCCCTCAACAGCTCTCGAGCAGCCGCTGCGCCGCCTTGATCGGGGTGAGCCGGCGAAGGGGAGGGCGCCCGCGCTTGCGCTTCACCGGGGCTTCTTCCGCGGGCTCGGGCGAGGGGAACAGGTGACTGCCCTGCGAACGCCGGCACGGCTCGTTGTTGTTGCGTTTGCGCGGCGGCAGCAGCTCCTGCATCGCTTTCGCCATCGCCAGCGCCGCATCGAGGTGCTTGTTGTCGACGATCGCCGCCTGGTTCACCTGGCCGATCTTGTCGAACATCCGGTAGGGAAGGGCATGCGTCCCATGCCGGATCTCGAGCCGGCCATCGGGATACTCGCAAACCTCGACCCGCTTGCCCACCAGCGGCCGGCTGATCTCGGTCGGATCGAGAATGAACAGCGCCTTGTTGTAGTGCAGCGTCAGCGCCGCGGTCACCGTGCGATGCTCGCGCCAGACCATCTCGGCACGTAGATCATCGTGCAGGGCGAGGGGGCGATGCAGGTCGCGCGGATCGAACGGCGCCTTGGCAAAGCGCGCGTTGTGACGCGCCATGTAGCCGGGCAGGAACGCGTTGGCCTCGGCGATCGTCGCGATGCCCTCGAGCCGCATCGCCTTGACCAGGCGGTCTTGCAGCGTGCCGTTCGCCCGCTCGACCCGGCCCTTGGCCTGCGGGGAGTGCGCGCAGATGATCTCGATGGCGAGCGCCTCGAGCGCCCGCCCGAAGTGGGTCATCCCGTCGCCCTTGGCCGAGGCGGTGTTGTTGCGGAACACCGAGTGCTTGTCCGAGTAGAACGCCACCGGCTTGCCATGCCGCTCGATATACTCGCGCGTCGCCTCCATATAGGCGAAAGTACTCTCGCTCTCGACAATCTTCAGGTGCATGAGCTCGCTGGTCGCATCGTCGATGAAGACGAGCAGCGTGCACTGCGGCCCGCGATCCTCGAACCACCAGTGCTTCGAGCCATCGATCTGGATCAGCTCGCCGCGACAATCCCGCCGGTAACGCGGCTGATAGGGACGCGGCCGGCGAGCTTCGCGGTCCTTCCACATGCCGGCATGGATCATCCACTTGCGCAACGTCTCGTGCGAAAGGGTGATGCCGTGCCGTTCGGCGAGGTACTCGCTGATCAGCGTCGGCCCGAAATCGTGATAGTGCTCGCGCACCAGGTCAAGCACCTGGAGCCGGAACGCATCGCCGAAATCCCGGTTGCTCCGCCGTCCGCGCTTCCAGGAAATCAGCGCCTCGGGACCGTCGGCGCGCAGCCGATCGAGCAGCCGGTAAACCTGGCGACGACACACGCCGAGCAACATCGCGGCGTCTTCGATCCGCAGTTCGCCGCGCTCGAAACGACGCAGCGTATCGTATCGTGAAAGCTCGCCATGGCTCATCGCCACCACCGACATAAGCGCGTCCTCCCAGCCAGGAGGAGGACCATGCCACCGGGACCGCGAGACGTCCCAGCGTTGTGACATCTCTAAATTGCGGGGTGTGACATCTCTAAGTTGCGCTTACAGAAGGTCAGATTGATAACAAAGATTATGTTAAATATCATAAACTTAGGGCCTGCTTCTGGCCGCTATTTATCGAGATGCTGCACCGCCGCCAAATCCTCCGCTGAGGCCTGAACAACCTCCAGGGCAACGTTCGCGATCTCGGCCGCGGTGATCTGCAGTTGGCTGATCGGCGTCGCTTCGGTTTCAAGTCGAACTAAGCCTGCATCAGAGATGCGAACCAAGAAGCGGTCGACGTCGTTGAGGACCACGAGCTTGATCGACTGGTCGCCATCAAGCGCGATCTGCTGGACAGTACCTTCGTAAGCGACGGAGATTCCATCGTGGCTGGTTTTGGTCAGCACGTAGGCGACGACGAATGAATCACCTCGTTTGACTGCCGCTACCGCGGGCGCGAGCCAACCAAAAGTAATGGGATCCGCCTTTGCGTGAACGGCTTCGCGCCTCGATATCCAATGTGCAAAGACGCCAGTGGATGCACCGATGAGCAACATAGAGAACAGCCAGACTTCGAAGGCCAAGTCTGGCACCGCGCTCGCCCCAGCTGTGCCTCGGAGTAATGCCCTGTAGATATTCGGATCGAACCCTGTGACGAAGCACCAGTCGGTTATGCGGCACCAGACGCCCTGTACGGCAAAAAATGCGGTTCCGAGCAGGTGCCCGAACAATGTACCGAACACGATCATGAACAGGGTAAAGGTTGAATTCGGCTCGTCTGGAGCCGGACTCAGGAAATCCGTCCACTGGCCCACCCGCCATCCCGCCCAGAAGCAAAATCCGGGAAAGAGAAGCAGCAGTGCGAGAAAGAGCGAGTAGCTGAATGCCAAAGCGGACTATGCTCTCGCAGGGCGCATCGGCTGTCTTGGAGCGGGGACATTCTCCGTATCCTGAGTTTCAACGACATAAACGCCGTTCTCGACCCGCGCCGCATTGCGGACGGCTTGCCAGGTGCCAAAGCGCCCTTTCACCCTTCGGGCAAGCCTCAACGATTTGGCGGTGTTCAAGCGCATGTCACTGTCTCCACCGCCAATGTAGCGCTCCTGCTGAAAACATCCAAGCCCCGCCCATACCTCCTCTTGCCCACTTACCATCCCGCAGGCACGGCCATCTTGCGCAAAGCGCGAACACGGAATATATCTCCCTAGCTCGGGAGATATTAGCATGCTTGATGAGTTCACTACACGCGAAGCGGCCGTCCTGGCCGATGTTCCTATCCGCGTCATCGACAAGGCGGTCGAAGAGAATGTGCTCACAGGCATTCGCAGCATCACGTACCGCGGCAAGAAGCGTCGCATGCTGCCGCTTCATGCAGTTCCCTATGCCGCGATCGTGAAGCGGCTGCCGCTGACGCTCGGCTTGGCTGAAAAACGAAAGCTCGCACGCGAGCTCGCGGCGCGTCCCACTGCGAACATGACCAGTGATCCGCTGGAGATCGCACCGGCAGTGTCCGTCGATATCGCTCGTCTGATTGGAGCCGATATGGCCGAACGGGCGTCCGGTTACGCCGCATCGCGTGATGCAAACATCGAAGAGAACCCTGACGTTTTGGGCGGCACACCTGTAATCAAGGGCACTCGGCTTAGCGTTTACGCACTGTTGGGCCGGATTGACGGTGGAGACACCATAGATGCGGTGATGGAGGATTATCCCCATCTGGACCGCGAGGCGATCGGGACAGCCGTCCTATATGCGCGCAGCCATCCGCTCGTTGGGCGTCCAGGCGGGAAGCCTTGGAAAACTGCCGCTTGAGACTGTTTATCGATGAGTGCCTGTCTCCTCTTCTCGCACACAAACTCAACGAGACGGGGGACCACGATGCCATGCATCCACGCGATTATGGTCGCCTAGGCGAGCGCGATGACGAGGTGCTCGCACGCTGCCTCGACGAAGACCGTGTCATCGTCACGGAGAACGCGGTCGACTTTCGAAAGCTTGTGGCTCGTCAGGAAATTCATCCAGGGCTGATTGTTCTACCGAGCGTCGCACGTGATGCGTCACTGGCCCTCCTCAACGCGGCGATATTGTATCTTGAGAGCCTTGGTGAACCTGGCGACGTTATGGTCAATCATGCTCTGGAAGTCGACGCCGCAGGAACGTTCCGCCTTTATGCGCTCCCATAGCTACCCTTTTCGTCGAGCCAATCTTCGAGCGCCTTCCCTGGCGCGTTGCCTTGCTTCATTAATTACGTCACGTCAGTCAAATGAGCAATTTTCTGTAATTTTTCTACTTTGATGTGATCATAAGTTATGCCAGCTTCCTCCGATAATATGGGAGGGCGACCAAGTGTATCAACGCATCCTACTTGCCTACAATGGCTTCGCCGACAGCACGTTTGCTGCCCGGCACGCAGCGGAACTAGCGAGGTTCACAGGCGCCCACCTCCATATTTTAGGCCTTACCGCGACTGCCAAAGCCATTGAGCTGGCAGAAGCTGGGGGAACAAACGAGCTTCTCGAAAGGCAACGAAGCACGATTGCCCAAACAGTCGATGCGGCGGCGGAGGTGCTCACAGGGCGCGGAATGAACGTCACAACCGCCTTCAGAGAGGGCGATCCAGCCACCGAGATCGTGACATATGCCATTCGGATCGACGCAGATCTTTGTGTCATCGCCCACGCTGACAAGCGTTCTTTGGCACGATGGATCCAGTCTTCGGCCGGCATTCGCCTGCTCGCCCACCTGCCATGCAACCTACTCATTCCGCGATCAGGATAGCCGGAAGCAGACCGGTCATCAGAAACGCTGCAAGCGTTCGTATTTATCGCGATAGTGCTGCAAGCGGGTAATCCTGAGGCCGTCCAGGCCCGAGCGCTCGACGCCGCGTTGCCACGAAGCAAACTCCTCTAGTGTCAGGTTATACCACTGGCAGGCTTCGTCGATTGTCAGAAGCCCGCCGTCCACCGCAGCGACGACCTCCGCTTTGCGGCGCACTACCCATCGAGCTGTATTAGGCGGCGGAAGAGTTGCTAGCGATAGCGGTTCGCCGAGCGGACCGATAACGACCGATGGGCGAATTTTCTGATTTTCGCGCATGGCATCCTCCCCGGCAGGAGCGGACAGATAGGCCAAGCTGTATTAAGGCGAGGTTAGAGAGGTGCGTCGGCATCGCTCCCTCGCCGTTCAGGCAAACGAAGACTGGAACGCAATCGTGATGCTGGTTCCTATTGTGTCCGAAATCCGTCTACATATTTCGGACAGCTAAAGCGGCGCAATTTGGGGAAAGTTGGATGTCCGACGGGCCGAACATCACCATGACGGGAGACGGTTCCCGCCGCCAGATGGACATGGATCCAGCCACCGAACTCGAAGCATGCCCCTTCTGTGCCTCAACCAACGTGGGTTTCTACGAGCACGTCTACGCCCAGCTCTTTGCCGTGATGTGCAAGCTATGCGGCGCCGAAGGACCGCGCCGCGCTTCGCACGAAGAGGCGGTTAAACTGTGGAACCGGCGGACAAGGATCTGAACATCGGCCAGAGGCCTGCGCGCTATGCGCGCGCAGCTCCACCTGCTAGAATTCTGAGGATGACCGCGGAGAGTCGATACGCTGGCGTCAGTGCCTTCGAGCGGCTGGAAGCAGCGGGCCTCCGAGCGGATTTTGACGCTGCAGCCCATTCACGTAGTCGCAGCGAGATGGTTCGGCTGCTCGGCGAAGTCGAATGGGCGGAGGCGACTTGGTTTGTCGACACGATCATCACAAATCCAAGGCGCTACGGGTACTAGGGCGCTAGCCCAGTACCCACTTTGGCCGATCACGGCTCGCCAGAAAATGGCTGAATTCCTCATATTCCTGCTTTTGAATGGCCTAAACTGGCCGATGTCATGGCCGATGTTCAGGTCGCGCTGCTAAAAGGGCGAAGGTCACTTTCGCCGCAATTCGCTGGCACCATCGTGGTCTCGTCGCGTCCAGCGACCGCCACGTAGAAAACCGGTATTCCCACACGGCCTTGTGGCCACTAGTGCGCCAAGCCTGGTGCGCAGGTATAACAAGGATAAGTCGCATGTCGGACGCCATCGAAGCCGAAAATACTCTTATCACGCTGACCGCCGACATCGTCGCGGCCCACGTTCAAAACAACAACGTCGCCGTTGCCGACCTTCCCCGCCTGATAGAGAACGTACATGGCGCATTGGCGGGTCTGGGCGTCGCGAAGACGCCGGCGGCGGAGCCGCTCGTTCCGGCCGTCTCGATTCGTGCTTCGGTCAAGCCCGACCACATCGTCTGCCTTGAAGATGGTAAGAAACTCAAGATGCTCAAGCGCCATCTGATGACCCGCTATCAGATGACCCCGGCGGACTATCGCGCAAAATGGAACCTTCCCGCCGACTACCCCATGGTCGCGCCCGACTATGCCGAGAAGCGAAGCACCCTCGCGAAAAGCATCGGTCTGGGCCGCAAGCCGGGCCAAAAGCCGACCACGGCGAAGGCGCCTGCCTCGCCCAAAGCCGCGGCTGTAGCCAAGGCAGCTGACGCCGGCTGAATGGAAACGGGCCCGTGCGGCACGACCATACATGCCTGACGCGAAGGTTGAGATTCTGACTGATTTCAACTATCAAGATCGCACTATGGCGGATCCGCACGAGCCTTCTTCTCCGACATCGTTTGACGCTCTGATGGGCGATCCGAGAGCAGTGGGCTTGTTCGGCGATTCGGCAGCGCGCCAAATGCATGATGCCGATGAAATGCGAGCCTCTAGGGGCTCCAGCAAGGCTTGGAACGGTAGGCATATTACGCCCAGGGCCAAACTGCTTCTCGCGGCGTGGGCTGCCGCGGTCTTCGTGATATCGGCTGCGGTGTCGCCTTACCTTCTCAACTTACCCCGCTAGCTAGCGACGGCAGGAGTTGGCCGCGCGATCAACGTCCTCGTGGACTTTTCGGATCGTGCTCAACGTGCAGATGGTTTCGCTCCGGATCGCGCGGAAACGTCTCGAAGATCACGTCGTAATCGGCACCCAAGCGCGATTTCACGCCGCCGGCCCACGCGCGACCCTGCGCGACCGAGATGTTGTTGCCCCTGAAGTCGAGAGCCTTCCCCTCGGGATGCAGGCTGTCGTGCTTGTGGCGCCCATCCTGACCGGAGGTGACCACCGCGCCAGGTAGGCCCAATTCACGGCCGCTGAGGGTGACCGCACCGAACACTGACGACATCGAGCGGTCAGTGCCAGACAGATTGACCCCCTGCTTGATCTCGGCCCCGGCCTCACGTGCCACTACCCTCGCGTTGAAGCCGCCTTCGAAGGGATTGCCAGGCGTTCCGCGTACGCCGACCTTGTCGATGATGTTGCCGACGATCGGCAGGGTACCGCCGAGACTCGAGTGCTGCCGGCGATCTACATCACCTCGCACGCGGTCGGCCTCGTCGTGCGCCATTACGCCCGTATTGTGCATTTCTCGGCCTTCCTGGTCGAGTCGACCGCGGCTGTCGTCGACGCGCGCCGATACGAGACCCTCCACCTCGCGGTCGCGAGCCGCGCCGGCGACATGGACCGCCGGCGCGCGGCTTTGCAGATTGGCCTGATTACTATGGCCCCAAGCCTGGATGTCGCCGACGCTGCGGGAGGCGGGCCCGGCTATCGAACGGCCCGGCGCATCAGGCACGACGCCAAGCTCCTCGCGCATTGCGCCCACTTTCTCGTCGACGAACTTGCGGATCAGCGTGTCGCGAACCGCGGACTGTTGCGCGTTCGGGCTGACGAGGCCCGGGTAGTATCCGGTCGCCTGCAGCGGCCAATTCTCAGGCCGGTCGAGTTCGTGCCGCATGAAATCGGCCAGCGCCTGCGTCTCGTTCTGCGAAAACTGGAAGCCGTGCGATTCCGCCTGGGCAAAGTCGCGACTGTAGCGATTGAACGTCTCTTCGGCGTTCGAAGCCTCGACAGAGCGGCCGCGAGCCTCGCTGAGGCTCGCATCAAAGCGTTCGGACATCCCGCGCAGATCGCTGTTAGATGACGAGGTGGTCGCGCGCGTGAAGCTCTCGCGAGCGCTGCGGGCTGCGTCCGAAGAAGCTTCCCTGCGCACGTAGTCGAACACTTCAGAGAAACCATCGGATGCTCTGATGTCCCCGCCGGTTCGGCGTTCGGCAGAGCTGCCCAGCCTAGTGCTTCCGTTGAGAGCAGCCACAACGAGGTTCGCCCCGGCCGATCCGGAGATGTCGCCGCTCATGATGGCAGTTCGCGCCAGCGAATCCGACGTCTGTTTGTCCAAGCCGAAACGGTTCTGGAGGTTCTCGGACATCGATAGCGAGAGATCCTGCATCCGAGAAATCGACGAGGTGAGCGCCCTGCCCTCCTCGGTTCCCGAGCTCGCCGAACGCTGTGCCGTCTCGAATAGCTGGGTCGCGTTCGACCGCGCCGCAGTCCAGGACTGGCTGGCAGCCTCGCGGGTCTGTTCGACGTGGCCAAAGCCCTCAGACAGCGCCTTGCGAACCTCGGACTGATAACCTTCGGAATGGGTGAGCCCGAACGGCAGCTCGGACATGCCCGGCGGCGACTTGTAGATCGTCGACCCGTTCGCTGCGTGCTGCGAGAGCCCGCCGTCCGGATTGCGGACCGACACGAGGCCCGAACCCGTGTTGTAGTTGGCAGCCGTATTGAACTGGTCGCTCGAGGCCGTGTTGATCGTTCGGTTCGCCAGGCTGACGTTGCCGTAGGAATAGTTGCCCGTCGTGATCTCGGCTGCAGCCTGCTCGGCTGCGTTCTGGCTGGGAGCCAGGAAGCTAGCGGAATGCGAGGCGATCGACATGGCGCCTCGGGCCATGCCGGCGGCAATGAACGGCACCGACATGATCATGTACCCGGCGAGCGCGCCGGCATCCTGGTTGATCGCGCTCACGCCTGAGAAATTCCAGGCGGTCAGCCCGCCGCTTTGCCAGGGCACAAGCGCGGCCTGCCAGCGGCTCATAAAGATCATGTTGAGAACGACGAACAGCGGTCCCCAGCTCGCCAGATAGAAGAACCCGGTCAGGTAGCCCTTGGCGATGCCCGGCCCCGTGTTGGGCATCAGCATGAGCAGGAACAGCACCGGGAACATCGCGTAGAACACGACGGTGAGGACGATGTTGAGCAGGGGCACCCATTTCATGGCGCCGGCGGCGATCGTCGAATAGGTGTTGCGCGTCTGGATGTCCGCGCGGGTCGTCGCGAAGGCGTCGATCGAGGTCTGAGCGCTCGAGCTGCCGAAGCTGTCGCGCGCCTGCATGAGGGCATTGATGAACATGGCTTGGCGCACGAGCTGGGCCGAACCGGTGCCCCCTCCCCCAAGCCCCGCGCTGCCGACCCCAGCGACGTCGGTATTGAACTTGGCCTGGGCAGCGCCGCTATCGAGGCCCGGGAAGAACTGCTGAGCAATGCGAACGGCATCGGCATTGTAGTAGGTCTGCCACTCGTTCTGGAGATTGGTGTAGGCCTCGCGGCAAGTGACAATGCTCGAACTGCCGTCGGCCGCGATCCAGGTCTGCGACAGCGAAACCGAGCCCGGGCCGATTGACGCCATGATGTCGCTCGCGCGGGCAATGTCGTCGAAGGTCTTTCGCCCCAGCAGCACGTCGTAAAACACACATTGCTTGAAATGCTCGTTCAAATTGGTCGCGAGCCGCGGGTCGGAGATTCGCAGCCCCTGCGTCGCCTCCATAAGCTTGGCGCCGTAGATGATGCCGTTTGTCGAGTAGCCCAGCGCATTTGGCATGACGAAGACCGTCTCGGCCGAGCGGGTCAGATAGTCGCCGACCTGGCTGGTGAAGCTCGCCATGAGCCCCAGGCCCATCGGCACGTTCGCAACGGTCGCGGGCGCGAGCCCGGGGTTGGCGCGGTCGGTGACCTTCACGCTCACCGTCGGCACCATCATGACTAGATACATGAGCGTCGATTGCATGAACCAGCGGAAGAGGACCTTGGGGTCCATGTTCCAGGCCATGGCAAGCAGGGCATAGGCGAAGCCGATGACCATGACGACGCGCAGGAGCGAGCGGTAGCCGCCCCCGCCCGACCAGGCCGCGACGGCATTGAAAGTGTTGACGACGAACTCGCCGCCGCCGGTCGTGAACACCTCGAGCATGCGCAGAATTCCTTGGGAACTAGGGGCGCATGCCCTGCGCGGAGAGCGCGCGCGAAAAGCTGAGCGATGCGGCCATGCCCGGCGCCATCTTGTTCTGCAGGGTGGACTCGATCATCATCGCGCGGTTCACGATCTCGAGCGTCCGGCCCACCCGGTCGGAGACCTTGGCATCGCGCTCGCCGACGCGCTGGCGAACATCGCGCAGCTGGACCATGAACTGCTCGATCCTGGCCGCATCGCCCTGGTTGACGAGGCCGCCGCGGGCGGCCGCAACCTGGTCGAGCAGCTCGCTCATGATCGCGTTCAGGAGATCGATCGAGGTGATCTCGGCGAGGGAGTCGATTTCGCCGGCGCTGAGGCGGAAGCCCGAGGCGGCCTGGACTGCCAGCACCTTGTAGAGCGGGATGCTGGCGAGCCCGAGGAGCTGCTGCTCCTCGTTGGTCAGCGCCTGGTCGGCCTGGATCTTGTCCGAAATCGAGATGATCAGCCGGCGGACATGCGGGGTCAACGCGTCGTTGCCCAGGGGACTGAGTGTCTGCGTTCCGGTCGAGAGGCATTTGTCGGTGTCGCTGCAATTGAGGATCGTCACAGACTGGGTGCCGTCGAGCAGCGCATCGAGGATCGGCCCGACCTGCCCGCCGATGTACTGGATGTTGGGCTGATCGTCGTCGCTCGCGCGCTGGGGTACGATGATCGTACCAATCAGCGTCATCAGCAGCTCGCGGGTCGGTTCGCTTTGCGATGCGAGCGGCGACTGCTCGATCATGTCCCAGGCATAGTTTTTCGGGCCCGGCGCGAGCGCCTTGAGCGCCGGGTCGCTCGCACCGTTGATCGTCGAGGTACGCTGTCCGCCCTGCCCGCAGCCATGCCTGGCGCGTGCGGTATCGGAAAATATGCCCTGCGAGGTGCCGATGGCCTCGCAGATGCTTTGAGAAGCCAGGTCCTCCTGCGGCCAGACATTGCCAACGAGTGCGGCGGCCTGCTCGCAGCTGTTCATATTGAACTGGTTTATCTTATTGGCGATGTCCTGCATCTCGTCGATGACCCCGCCGATCTGCGGCGAGATGGAATCGATCGCGAGCTTGAAGGCGAAGCCGATCGCGTTGTTGGCGACCGCCTTGAGCATAGCGACAAATTCGCTGGCATTGATGAAGGAGAAGGAGCCGGCGAAGATGTCGATGCCCCCGCAGCCCGCCCTGACCTTCGGCAGCTGCAGATTGGCGGGGTAGACCGTCTTTTGCGGAAAGCGGGTCCAGACCGAGCCGAGCGTGTAGTAGCCCGCCGACTGGCCCTGATAGGCGGTCGGCCCGCTGGCATTGGCCGCCCCGCCCATGTCGGAGAAGAACGAATTCATATCGCTGCCGACGTTCGCCGACGCTGGCGTCAGGCTCGCCGCGACCACGGCGAGGGCGGTCGTGGCTCCGAAGAGCGCGCGCGCATATTTCGAACGAGGCGAAGCCAGAGCCATCAGAAGTCGCTCCCGACTTTGGTGTTGGTGAGGGTGAATATCCGATCGCGGATCTCGTCGGCCGTGAGGATGCCGGTGCCGATCGGGATCGGCCTCTTTGTCGCGGTATCGAAGAGGACGAGCGCAGGCGTGGCTCGGTTCTTCAGGCCCATGCGCTCGTGCTGGCCGACGTCGACGACGTAGTTCGGAAAGGTCTTGTTGGGACCGCCGTCCATCGACACCGCGACGACACTAAATCCACTTTTGTCGGCGAGCGCCTTCAGGATCGGCGCGAAGATGTCGCAAGCACCGCAGGACTGCGCGTAGAAGTAGAAGATGCCGTAGCGCTCGGACAGGCGGGCCAGCGCCTGATCCTCTTCAGCCGAGCGGTTATCGAGCCAAGCGCGCTTGCCGAGTGTCGAAACCGGACGCTGCAGCGTGTAGTCGAGATCGGGGTTCTGCCAGATCGTGCGCTGCCACTGGTCTGAGAAGGTCGAGGCGCGGTCGAGCTGCTCGCGCTGGAAGCGGATGTAGGCCGTGACGTTCTCTTCGCTGGGCTCGAGAATCGCCCTGGCCTTGAGCTCATCGAGCTCTCGTCCGATCGCCGCGAGCTGCTGGGCCGCGGGCGCTGTCGGCGATGATGGCGAGCGATCCGGCGAGGACGGTTTCGGGCGGTCGCAATAGAACCAGGTGCCGAGCTTGCGCTGCCGGCAATAGAATTCGTCGCCGGCCGGAGATGCGGCGGCTGAGGGCGTAGCCTGCGATCGGTCTGCTGGCATAGGCTCCGCGACGTCCTGGCCGGCCACAGCGGCAGGTAGGCCAGCGACGAGCAGGACGGTTGCCAATATGAACTTCACCGGGATCCTCCGCTGGAATTGGGGCCGCTGAGCAGGTTCCAGAGCGTGCCGCGCACGAGCGCCGGCTCGGTTTGCGCGAGGACCTCTTCGCCGAGCCCAGTCGTGTGAAATGCACGCCCGTCGTCGATGCAAACCAGCCAATCGCGAGCGATGAGACGCTCGAGAAAATCCGAGAGTTCTGGCGCGGAGAGCGGACAGGAAAACCAATGCAGCAGACTATGGACGAGCTCTGCCGTGGCGACGGGGCAGCCTCCCCTACAGCGCAGCAGGATCGCCCATTCCTGGATGACGACCTCGGCGAGACCCGAATGTGCGCCCGCGATCGCATCGAGCTGCTGGGGCGTGAGTTCGTCGCGGTCGCAGCAGCAATCCGTCTGGAACAGACGCCTGATCGCTGCCCCGCTCTGAGAGGGTTGGCGCGCCATCTTATCATCTTTCTCCCGTGCTCGCGGCCGCGTTCTCCCGGTAATAGGCCCGGATCTTCTCCTGGATGTCGGCCGCCATCTGCGCTTCGTCGGGCAGCTTGGCCGCCTCGAGGAACTCCGCGTAGATCTCGGTGAAATCCATCTTCGAGAGATCGAGCCGCGAGAACTCGTCGATGGTGAAGCCGAGACACTGCTCTGTTTTGGGCTTGTCCCAAGGCTTTCCGATCTGAGGCCGGCCTTGCTCCTGGAGGATCCGCGTCAGCTTCGACTGGAAGCAGCAATAGGTCTTCCGCTTGGTGCTGCAGATGCCGAGGAAGCTCGACGAGCAATAGCTGCCGACGAAATGGCACAGACCCATGCGGTCCTTGACGTCGAGCATCTTCTCCTCGGTTGAGCACAGGAACAGAGTGAGGAACTGGGTCGCAACGCCCGCGAGCACCGCGGGGCCGCCGGCGAGAGCGCTGAGCCCGGCGGCGGTCGTCAGGAGTCCCGACACCTTGCCCGCGCAGCAGTTGACGAGGCCGAAGATAGGTTGGTGGCAGGTCTCGCGCGCGCCCTTGAACAGGCTGAGGTTATCGGGATCGAACTCCTTCTGCGCCTGATCCATCGCGCCCATGGCGACGAGCGCGTCCTTGAGTTCATCGGAGGCATCGCGCTCGATTTCCTGGCAAACGCCGTTCACGCAGTAGATGTCGCCGCCGCAGACGTATTCCTTCTGCGGGGCGGTGCTCACCGGCACCGGGCAGCTGTAGATCCGCTCGGAGGTCTTGCAGGCGCCGCCCGACGGATCCTCATCGAGGCAGTCGTCGCGCAGGAAGGTGCATTTGGGATCGGCTTCGAAATCGCCGCAGTCGGTGGCCTGGGTGATCTGGTGGCAGGCATAGGAGCGCTGCCAGGCCCAGCAGGCTTCCGTCACCGGCACGCCATTTATGATCCGGGTTTCGGGGCCTTCGGTGCAGATATCCTCGGCGGACTGCTGCGTGCACATCGTGTCGCCGGCGAGAGCGCCGCAGCCGTCGACTCTTTTGGTCGTGACCGTGGTCGTGCTGCTTTGCACATGCCACGATTTGCCTGTCTTTGGGCTGGGGGCTGCCGCGATGTCGAGATCGGCGGTGCACTCGTACTCGGTGGCGCTGTAGTCGTCGCAGTACTTGTTGTTCGCCGGGGTCCAGCCATAGTCGACATGAGCGGCGCAGGCCATTTTGCTGACGCCCGTCGGCTTGCAGACGCCCGAGGAGATGTAAGGCGCGATCGACGCATAGCGAGCGAAAGGGGTTCCGTAGGCGCTGTCGGGCACGACGTAGTATTTGTAAGCCGCGGTGCTGCTGACTTCGGACACCATCGTGATAGAGCAGGTCCGGGTAACGTCCTCGACCTTGGCCCCGACATTGCACGTAGCTTCGTAGAACTCCGTCGGCGAGGTCTCGGTGGTGATCTCGCGGCAGGTCCCGGTCTGGCCACTGGCATCGATACCGAGCGCGAAGGCCGCAGGCTCGGCGTTGATTTCGTCGCCGCGCGTGCGAATGCTCGTCAGTTGGTCGCTTGGGATCCGGCTCTTGTTGGCATCGCCCTGCCGGACGACGCCGTACTCAGCGACCGACGATGCGCCGCCCGCCGCCGCGCTCAGCACCTTGTCGTCGCTGCCGAATAGATTGCCGAGATTGTCTGGCGTCCCTTGGAAGCCTGGAATCGTATCGCTGGTCGGCTGCTGATCGGGGAGCGAGCTCGCTTCGCTCCGCATCGTCTTGCCCGTATCGATGCCGTCCTTGTGCGCGGCGTCCATTTCGCCAGCAGTCTGGCCAAACGCCGGCGCGGCCATGATCATCATGGCAACAGGCGCGCAGCAGGCCGAAAGTATGGCGCCGCGTATCGTCACTGCGCTGTGCCCTGGAGGCGCCGCAGGGCACCGGCGGCGATCGCCGCACCCGGCCCCTTGCCGTCCACGAATGTCTCGAGCGCATGACCCAGGGTCACGTTGCCGCTCAGCCGATCATGCGGCGGCACCGCGGTCACGCAGTCGAACCCGTCGCAGGGATCGAAATCCGAGGTCACGACGACAAAGACCGGCACCGAGGTCACATGAAAGGCGCGCAACAGCCGCGGATCGATGCCGATATTGTTGTAGCTCGCCTGGTTGTCGACGACCCGGACGATGCCTTCCTGGAAGGCCTTCATCGAATTGCCGGGAAAGCCGTTGAACACGACGACCCCGCCGGCCTTGGCGGTATCGCGGATCAGCGGCTTCAGGCTGTCCGGCGGCATCGACAGCGAGGCGAAAACCATGAGCTGCGGCGCCTTGCCGCGCTCGCCCTGGTTGTCGCCGGCAGCACTCAGGATCTCGTCGAAGTCGATTTGGCCGTCGGACCCGACCTTCAAGGTCCGCGCGGCGTGGTTCAAATTCGCCTCGCCGCCGCGCGCGGCCTCGAGCGCATCGTTGCGCAGGGCATCGCCGCGGCGCGCGACTTCGCTGGCAAGCGCGGAGGCCTCCTCGCCGTTTTCGGCCTTGCGGCCCATGACCGCCTGGAGGTCCAGACCATCCACAGTTTGGGCGATCGCATAGGTCGTGCCGGCGAGAGCGAGCACGGCCACTGGGATGAGGAAGCGCCGGCGCTTCACAGGACGCAGCAGTTGCGTTTGCGCCAGACAAGGTAGCCCATGTCCTCGCCGACGGCGGGATATGTATTACCTGAACCTGGCTTGAGGTCTGAAGATCCGATCGGCGGACAGGCCCAGCGGCCCTTCACCATGGGGCTCGGGTTCACCGCCTGGAAGCGGTACTGCTGCTTTTTCATGATCGGCATGAGGTATTTCTTGCAGAGGCCCTCGCCGCCCATCGTCCCCCAGGCGATGCCCATCCGGTGCATCTTGTAGGAGAAGCGCGAGAGCGCGAGCCGGCTCGCCTGGACATGGCCGATGTGCGCCGAGACATTGCCGTTCATCGGGTACATCGGTCCCTGGCAGCCGGCGCACCAGAATAGCGGATCGAGCGGCAGGTGGACCGTCGCGCTAGCGCAGTCGGCGGCGCAGGCGGCCTGGGCGATCGGATTGGCGAAGATCGCGACTTCGGGGTTGATCAGCGCGGTCAGCGTATCGTCCTGCCACAGCGGATCGATCTCGGTGACATAGGCGATGTCGAACGAGGCCTGCTCGAGACAGGCCATGTCGGTCAGCACCTCCATCCAGTAGAGGAGCGGGTACATGTACCAGTGGACGTGCCACTTCGAGCCGGTGTTGGGCCCATCGGGGGTGCGACGGGCCTTGCCGTAACCGATGTCGAACCCGGGCGCGATGCGCTTGCCGCCGAGATTGACGAAGCACCACGGCTTGACCGAGACGTCGGCGAGGCGGACCGGCTCCCAGAAGCCCATGGCGATGCCGATGCGCGGGATCGGCGAGCCGCACAGGCATATCGGCAGCGCCGGGTTACCGGTGTCGGGCCGCCCGGCGAGCGAGGGAAAGATGTGGAGCCCGCCGACTGAGAGCGGGAACAGGCATGACCAGCACACATCCGTGACCGGATTGACGAACTTGCCCGTGCAGGAGCCGGGAACGCCGCCGCCCGAGGCTGTCGTCGTAGCATTCTGCACCGGAGTTTGCGCGGCGGTCGGAGCCGAAGCAAACAGCGACAGGACGAGCGCGGCTGACGCCACGACGCCAGATCTCAATCGCCATGCTCGCCGCGCCATCACCCGCCCCTCTGCAGCGACGCGGGAATTTCGCTGACGCGCATCGTCTTGCCCGCCTGCTCGACGACGGCGGGCACCGCGCGGATGCCGAAGCGATCGGTCAGGTAGCCGCCCTGGTCGAAATAGAAGCGGCGCTGGTAGCGCGTCATCGCCTCGAGCGGCGCGCCCTTCACCATGATGATCTTGGCGGAGAGGTCGGTATAACGCGCGAGTGCCCAGCTCATCTGCGCCGCGTCGTCGCCATCGATGAAGACGAGCGCCTGGCGCACGGTTACGAAATCTAGCGGATTGATGCGCTGGCCGGCGCGGGCGATCAGATTGCCCTTGGTATCGGACACGTCATGGTCGATCGCGATGGCGGGATCATAGGCCCAGCTCCGAGGCTTCAAGGCCGGCGCCATGCCGAAGACGGGATCGGGCCGGCGGACCTTGCGCTCGGTACGCTCCGCCAGCTCGCGGTTCATCCGGTCGATTCCGCCGTTCGCCTGCAGCGTCGCCAGTTTGGTCTCGATCGTGCGCAGCAGGTCGGGCTCGAGCAGCGCGAAGACCGTGCCCTGCTGGCCGTAGTCGCGTGCCATGCTGGGCACGGGCAAGGCGGCAAGTCCTGCGGCCAGGATAATAGGAGCCGTCCTCACAGCACGCTCGCTTCGGCCGTGCCGATGATGCGAGAGCGGCAGATGAAGCCTATCGCGGCGTAGCGGCTGTCGAAGCCGTCCTTGTGCGGACTGCCGACATAGTAGCAACCGGCCGGAATGATCCCGACCGGTCCTGCTTCGAGCGCCTCGCCAAGCCGTGAGCGCGGCTTCATCGTCGCGACGGGGCGACGGGCGCCCTGCCCGTTCGCCGCCCGGACAAAGACGTCGGCGCCCTCGTGCTCAACGACGTCGCCAGGTATGCCGTAGACTATCTTGCCGAAGGGCGCGGGACGCACGCCAAAGTGCCGCGTAACCAGCGGCGTGGCGGGCGGCGCGAAAAAGACCGTGTCTCCGCGGATCGGCAGTTCGCCGCGCTTCACGAGAAAGGCCCAGTTGGGCAGCGAGGGCGATCGGTTGACGAGGAACAGGCGCTGCGACGCTGCGTCGTCGAGAGCTTTCCAGCCCAGGAGCCCCAGCAAGGCAAAGCCGGCGATGGCCCAATGCCGTAGGACGCCGCCGCGCTGGCGGCCCGGCTCATCGGGGCTCTCACCGTTGCGCTCATCGTTCTTGGCCATTTGCCGGTCCAAGCAGCGCGGCCACACCCCGCCGCGCGGGCGCGACCTCGGAACTGGGCATCGGCGCGAGCGGCCGCGGGGCGGCGCCGAGCGTCGGTACCGCGGCAGGCCCGTTCGCGGTGATGAGCTTGCCGACCTCGCCGCGCACGTCGGCGGTGACGTCGGGCACCGATCCCGACACCACGGCCTCGCCCACCAGGATCGTCGTTCCGTCCTGCGCCCGCTTCTTGAGCACATCCTGGAGCAGTGCCATGAAATGGCGCGTATCGCGCTCGACCTGCTCGGGACTGTTGCCCGAGCGCGCCTCGGCCATGACGAAATCGTTGATCATCGCCGAGAGGCTGACCGCAACGATCCGCCGCGATTTGAGCTTGATCACCTCGCGCGTGATCCAGGCGCCCCAGACCGAGGTGCCGATGAGCACGGCGCCGATCGCGATCCCGGTCCAGGAATAGCCGGCGAAACCGGGTCGCCGCTTTGCCGGCAGAGGCGATGCCGGCGGATCCTCAACATGTCCAAACAGGTCCTGCATTGGTCAGCCCTCAGGTGGCGGTAACGGTGGGGTTGGACGGCCTGGTCGCGGCACTCGCGCGCAGATCCGCGGCCAGCGCGCGGGCGCGCATCGCGGCGAGCGGCACGAATGCGCCCGCAAAGAGCCATGCGATGATGTGCTGGAACGAGGCGCGCGCGGCGGGCGACGCGGCGAGGTAATGCTCCGCCAGGTTGCAGCCTTCGCGGAAGAACCCCTCGAAACTGGCGTTGGCGAACAGGATGAAGAACAGTGCGAGTAGGCCCAGCGCGGCGAGGCCGTTCAGCGCGCACCAGGCCCAAACCGTGACGATCCAATAAGCCGCCGCGGCGCCGCGCCCCTCCGAAGGCTTCATCGATGGAGAGCCCCGCCGGTTCATTCAGCCGCCTCTGACGCGTCGTCGCTCGGCCGGTTGGCAGCGTTGGTCCATTTTGTCCGGTCATTGGGAAAGGCGATGCGCTCGATTGCGGCGTCCATCGGCAGGCCGCGCTCGACCAGGCGATCGACGTCGGCAAAAACCTGCGGGCTCGAGGAAAAGACCGTGCCCGAATAGGGGTCGAGGACGAGCCGCCCGACCGCAAGCGTCTCGGGGCCCTTGATCATGATGTCGGAATATTCGGTGCCGTTGCGCTTGAGGCTGCGCATCAGCGCATCGGTGCCGGGCGACATTTCGAAGCGGCCGAGCTTCGAAAAGTCCGAGATCGTCTCGGGCTTCTGCTGGAGGATGACGAACCAGTCGCTGTTCTCGAGCGCGGCAATCGAGCCTTCCGACTTGTAGTAGTCGTTCAAGGACTGCGTCGCAGTGATCAGCGAGGCACCGTACTTGCGGCAGGTACGCGCGTAGGTCTCGACGAAATCGGCCATCGAGCCGCCCTTGAGGAGTTGCCAGGCCTCGTCGAGCAGTAGCGCCTTTCTCGTCGCGCGGTCGGCGCGCATGGCCTGGCTCGAAAGGAACATGATCGCAGTCAGCACGACCGAGCGCAGCTCCTCGCGCGCGGAAAGATCGGAGAGTTCGAATACGGTAAGCCGCGCGTGGATGCTGAGGCTCGCCTTCCCCTGGAAGAAACGCCCGTAAGTGCCGGCGATCGAGAACGGCCGCATGGCGATCGAGAGCGCGATGCCCTGCGGATGACCGGCGGCCTTCAATTCCTCGATCACGCCGTCGATCGAGCCCTCGCTGCCATGGCGCTCCCACTCGGCGTTGACTGCGCCATCGATCAGTCCGCGCTCGGTGTCGTCGAGCCGGTCCATGTGCCGGCCCATCTGGCCGATGATGGACTTCAGCATGCCCATGCAGTCGAGCCGGTAATCGTCGTCGGCTGCAGCCTGGGCGGCGTCGATCATCGAGAACGGGTTGAGGCAGAAGCCCGAGCTCATCGTGAACTCGACGAAGTCGCCGTTCTGCAGCTTGCAGCTGTGCTCGAACGAGCGGCCGTCGTCGATGACGATGACCTTGGCGCCGGCGCCGACAAGTGCGGCGGTGATCTCCTGCAAGGTCACCGACTTGCCCGAGCCGGACTTGCCGAAGACCGCGACGTTGTGGTTGCCGGCGGCATTCTCGAACGGGGACCAGAAGAAGGGTTGCCCGCGCCGGCCGACGAGCAGCAGGTGCGGAATCGTATTGCCGAGATACTCGCCCTGAAGCGGCGCGATGTTGGCGACCGTGGTGGTGAGCATCGTGCGCATGCGCTTCATGCGTTCGAAATCGCGAGATAGCCCGTTCGCCATCGTCATCGGCATCACCGAGAGGAAGCCGAACATCTGCATGTGGCGCTCGTCCTGAAGCTCCCAGCCCGAAGCCTTGTAGATTGCCTTGAGGCTGCGCTCGTGGGTGTCACCCTGCCCGTGGGGCGAGAAGCTGGTGACGCCGTAGAACACGCGGACCAGCTTCTGGCCCTGGCGCAGCTGTTCCTGGACATATTCCCATTCACGCGACTGGTCGCGCAGCTGCGGCATGTACCGGGCCGAGCGGGAATCGGCGAGGCTGGTCGTGCGCATGAACTTGAAGCCGGCGCGGGTGTTGGCCGCCTGCTCGTCGGGATATTCGATGCAAAGCACGGTCGCGACGGGACACGGCATGCGCAGCTTGTCGGTGAAGGGATCGCCGATGAGCCGGGCGGTGTCCCAGGGGGCCCAGCGCGGCGGCAGGTTGCGAACTGCGTAGGAGCGGACGTCGAAGCGGTCGGGATGAATCTCGCCGATCTCGGGCGCGCCGTCTACGAAGACGCCGGTCGCGCGGAAGCGCTCGGTGCGGAAGTGGATGCGGTCGGCCTCGACCTGCATTTCCATGTCGCGGCGCACCGCCTGGTCGGCGATCGGATCGAAGGGGTTGTACTCCTTGGGATCCTCGTCCGACGAGGTGGTAGGCGAGGTCAGATCGTCGATAAGCGCGAGCAGACCGATCGGATCGATCGCGTGCGCGTGGACCTCGATCGAGCGGAGCATCGAGATCATGCTGTCGCGCAGCGTGACGAGCTCGTCCTCGCTGACCTTCGTACTTTCGGGAACGCCGACCGAGATGATCACGCGGTGCGAACGCAGATGAAACGGCGCGTCTTTCGAGAGGCTCTGCCACACGCCGCCAGCGAGATGATCGGCGCGGTGGCGCGCCATGCACTCGTAGACCCCGCCGACCTCGTAGCGCGGCATGAACCACTGGCCGAACCTGTCGGCGAGCCGCGGGCTCATCCAGTGCATGATCTGGATGCAGGTGCCCTGCGGGATACCTTCCGAAAGAAACTGCGCGATGATCTCGCTGGTGCGCTCGTCGGCGCCGACCAGCGGCGCGACCTCGATCACGAAGCCGCGCGAGGCGCTGTTGTGGTAGAGCCCCTTCTTGGGATCGTAGCTGCGATAGGGCAGCCAGTGCGATAGCATCGGCACGGCGGCCTCGGGCGGCGCCTTTTCTAGCCGGCGCGGTCCGCCGAAAATGTCTGCAACGATCCGATCGATCAGCGACATCGTCTATTTCTCCCGCCCGGCAGCGTCGCTCGCCGGAAAGCTTGGCGCCGACACGGACGGGCTCGCCCCAGCCACCGGCTTCTCAGCGGACGGCTTGTCCACTGGACGCGGCGCGGTAGCTGGCAAAGCCGCTTTCCCCGGCTGCAGCCGCTGCTTCACGGCATCGGCGATCTCCTCGCGGCTCGCCGGCTTTGTAGCCTGCGCGGGTGGAGGCGCGGCCCCGACTGGGGCGAGTGTCGGCAATTCAGGTGCGCCGGCCGCCAGATCGGCGAGGCTGAGCCTGGTCTGCGTAGCGGATGGCCGGTCGCCTCCGGTCAGCATGACGGGGCCTTCGTCGTCGAGCTCGGCATAAACGATGGTCGGCTCGCGCCAACGACCGAAGCGATCCTGGCGCGCCGGCAGGACGATCTTCAGCGCGCGCGGCGAATGCTGCGTGGACGCCGACAACCCCTTGGTCACCGCGGCGGACGTCGGCACATCGCCGCCCTGCCCGGCGTCGCCGGAAATCAGCGCCAGCGCCTGGTCGTCGATCTTGGTGGTCGGCGCGCATATGCCGCCCGGCGCCTCGCAGCGGAAATTGCCTTTGACGTTGCCGCCGAAGGTGGCGCATCCCGCGAGCGCTGCAAGCGCGCCGATCCCGACCGTCCATCTAGCCTTGGACATGGGAAGTCTCCCGCATGGATGTGTGGCGCCGACACCAGCGCAGCCCAGATTGGATGGGCTCGCGGACCGCGGCGGCTAGCAACCAGAGCGCGAGCAACAGCAGGCCGCAGACGGCCACCGCCTGCATCGCTGCGAATAGGGAGAGCAATCCTTCCGGGTCGGCCTGGCGCGCCTCGCGGACCGCCTCGCTCGACAGCGCGAAGAGGAAGCCAAGGTCGAGCGCGGCGAAGACAGCGAATGATTTGCGCGCGCTGGCCGGAGACCAGGTGGCCATCAGCTGCCTCCCTTGATCCACTGCTCGAGAAAGTCGCGCGGGCGGAACCCTTCGAGCACCGCGCCGTCATCGCGAACGATGACCGGCGTGCCGGTAAAGCCTTTCTCGCGGGCGAAGCGCTCGTTGGCGTCGAGGCCCGAGGTGTCGCAGCTCGCGCCGGGCAGGTTCTCGCCGGCATAGGCGGCGCGCACCGCCCTGGCCTTGTCGCGCGCGCAATAGACCCGGTTGGCGAGATCGCGGCTGCCGAGCACCGAGATCGGCCGCTCAATCACGCGCACGTCCATCTGCTCGAGCGTGCTCGCGAGCGCCCGGCAATAGCCGCAGCGAAAGTCGGTGAAGACGGTGACGGTCCGCCCCGCCGGCTTGCCCCAGACGATCGCGCCCGAATTGCCGAGCCCGGCGAGATCGACCTTCGCGGGCACTGTCGGCCGAGCCTTTGCCTCGCGGGTGAGCTGCGGCGCATCGCTCTCTTCGCGCCCTGCCTGCTGCGCACTCGCAGCTGCTCCGCCGAGCAGCATGTCAGGATTGATCTCGAGGAGCTTGGCCGCGGTCAGGTCCTGGCGCGTCTCCATGTCGTAGAGCCGGCCGACGAAGAGATAGCGCGCGCCAGCGTCGGTGTAGAACAAGGTCTTGCCGGCGACGACTTCGCAAAGGCCATCGATCTTGCTGCAGTCGACCGCGCTGACCTTGGTCTTGGGCAGCCGGGCCTTGAGGAGCTGGCCGACGCGCGCGCCGTCGACCGGGGCGGCGGCCAGGACAGCGACAGAAGCTGACGTGGCAACAAGGGCGGCGAGACCCGCAATTTTCCATTTCATCGAATGAACCCTTTGACTGTCAATTGCGGATGAAGGCGCCCTCGAGGAACACAATCTCGACATCGATGCCGGTCGGCATCTCGATAACGGGCTGGTACTGCTCGGCGCGTTCGATGAGGTACTGCGAGACCTTGTCGCCCGCCGCGGACACGCCTTCGCCGAGGCCGCCCTTCACGATGTCGCTCGTCGAGATCTTCTCGCGCTGGCCGTTCACGACGGTGGTCGGCGCAGTGAAATAGCTGTTGGCGTTCGCCGAGAAACCGCGGCCGATACCGCCGACCAGACCCGCCATGAAGGCCTGGGTAGCAAGACTGCCTTCGCGGCTGACGACGCGCCCCCGCACCCCGGTCTTGCCGCCAAACGCGATGAAGCCTTTGACCTCGCTCTCGGCATAGCGCCCGCCCGGCTGCGGGCAGGTCATCTTGGCGAGGCGCACATAGACTTTCTCCGAGGAAAGATCCCCGCGCGCCGCGCCGTTGACCAGACAGCCCTGGAGCCTGGTCGTGAGCACGCGGCCATTATCGGCGACTGATCGCGCGGGCCCCGTGATGCGCAGCACGACGGGAAGCGGATCTGCCTGCGACTGGACGTTCGACGACGCATCGACGCCGACGATCACGCGCGCGGTGGCAAAACTGTTCGCCGGCAGGTAATTGGGGCTGTCCGTGAAGACGGTGTTGCCGCGATCGGCAGGTTTGGGGCCGCCGCCAGCGCCGGGCCCAGCTGCGCCGGAGCCAGTCGTGAAATTGATGACCTTGAGGTCGGCGCGCGACAAGGGTTTGCCTGGGAGCCCGCCAGCGCCCTGATAGGCCGCAGGACCCCCAGCGCCGTAAAGTGCGCGCGGACCGGCGGCTGTCGCTGGCGCGGATTGCGCGGCGGCGAGCTGGTTCTTGAGCGTGCGATTCTCGTCCTCATAGGCCGACAGCACCCGCGAGCCGTCCGAAGCCATCGACTGGTTCTCGGCGCGCAGCGCGTCGATCTGCGACTGGAGCTGCTGGATCTGGTCGCCCTGCCCCGACATGCGGCGGATCTGGTTGTCCTGCGACTGGAGCCGGTTCTCCGACATCGCGATCCACTCTTTTTCGGAGAGATTGCGGGAACCGAGATCATCGGTCGAAACCTTGATCTCCTGCGAGGTCGGCGCGGCGCCGTCCATCTTGTCGGGCTTGGGACTCTCGCTGAAGATCCACCAGACGGCGCCGGCGAGCAGCACCGAGCCGCCCGCGTAAAGCGCAAGGCGCTGCTTCCTCAGGACCTCGTCGTTGTCGCCAAGGTCGAGCGCCGGCGCCGCGGCGCTTCCATCGGCGGCATCAACGGATCGCTTGCGGCGGAAGATTTGGCTCAAGCCGGCCATCAGGGCCTCACTCCTTGCTTGCGCAGCACGACGTAGGCCGCAGTGACCTGGCGCGGCTGCAGCTCAGGGTTGGCGATGCTGACTGCGACCGAGGCGGCCGGCGCGATCAAGCTTTCCGAAAGTTGAGCTGCCTTGGACCCAAGGTTCTCGATGCGAATGACCCGGCCAACGTAATCGAGCCCCTGATATTCGGAGACGAGCTGAACCGAGAGGTCGCCCGAACGCACCGGTACGAGCGCGCTGCGCGCCATGTGGTAGCCGGGCACGACCTTCTGCGAAGCCATGGCCTGGACGAGGCGGACCGCAGTCTCGTCACCATCGGGCGCTTCTTCGTCGGTCGGGCTCTCGGCTTTCGCGACCGCCGCCTTGTTCGACAGGAATACCTGCTGCGCTTCTACGGCCTCGACCCGGCAGGCGAACTTGTAGACGAAGCCCTTCTTGGTCGTGCCGAAAAACGAGAGCGTTTTGGCCCGGTAGGTTTCGGGCACCGCGATATAGATGTCGCCGCGTGTGGGCTCGTTGACGACGTTGAAGTCGTCGAGTTCGCTTGCCGCCTGGACTTTGGACACGCTGGCGAACTCGTCGCCGACCAGGCTGATCCGGGTCAGGTCCTTGGCCGAGGCTGTGCAATCGACGCGCGCGTTATCCTCGACCATGAGGGTTTGATCGGCATAGGCCGGAGTGGCCGCCGCAGCGATAGTTGCCGTCAGCAGCGCGCCGCCGAGCAGCCGTCCCCGAAGATTGAGCAAGCCCGACGCCTGCAGGGCAGAGGCCGCGGCAAGCCACGCGGAGGCCGGCACCGGCATGATGAAGCCCGTGATCATTGCAACGCTTCCGTGGATTCTGTGGGTGTGGGAGCGGCTGACTTGCTCACCTCGCCGGGCGGCACGACCGCGCCGAAGCCAACGAGGCGCAGCTCGACGCCCGAATAAGTCCAGTCGAAACGGAACGTCCGTTTGATCGCCGAGACTTCCTGGCGGCCGACCAATGTATGGAGAACGCCGGTCACCTCCGAGGTCAGACCAGCCGGATCAACCTTCATCCCCTCGATCGTAAAATACTGGGCGACGCTCGATCCGCGCTGGTCATTGGCGATCTTGAGCAGCTCGCCCTTGAGCTTGCCATAGGCCGAGGGGTGCGTGATCTTGAGAACGGATTCGATCCAGTACTCGAGGTTCTGCGGCGTACGGTTGAACATGAGCACCGAGGCATCGCGCGTGACGAGCTCGAGGTACTGCCGGCTGACGCCCTGGCTCGAGATGGTGAGCGGATTGGTCAGAACCGGCTGCAGGACGACTTCGCGGTCCTTCGACGCAGCGCCGACAAGGGCGAAGAGCGCGATGACGCCGAGGCTCGCGCAGGCGACAACGAGCATGTTCCGCTGCTTGAGGACACGCTGCGCCTGCGCCTGGCTATAACCGACTTCCATGGCCCTACCCCGCCATCAAGCGAAGATGCGAAGGCGGGACGGTGCGGACGCCGGTCACGCCGGGCGGCAGATGCCAGTAGGCCATGTGAAGAAGCCAAGATCCGGCGCGCCCCGCTTTTGCCTTACGAAGGACCCACCAACCCAAGGTTCCGAACACGATTCCAAACAGGATATGCTGCGTCAGAATGCCGATGACGAAGGGCCCGGCCATGGCGATGAACTCGTCCATGGTCCAAAGGCCGATCCTCTCGGGCTCATCCAACTTGCCCGGTATGACGTAGCGATCCATCACCGCCCCAACCCCTCTGATCGCCGCGGCAAGGTCCCAACGGACGGTGCGCGCGGCGGCCTGATGCTCAGATCAATTTGGTCAGATCACCGCTGTGATCACGGAGGTGACGATCGGAATTCCTGTGCCGACACCGACGCCCACGCCGACGGGAATCGCGATCTGCGCGAGGCTGAAGCGGCCCGACGCCAGGCCGACGAGACCGCCCGCAAGCGAGATCAGGGTGATGATCTTGCCGCCCGAGCCTTCGAGGAAGCCGCTGAATTTCTGGAATGCGGTATCGAACGTCGTGTCGGTGCCGGCGAAGGCGGGTCCGGCGAGCACAAGCAGTGCGACTGCGGCGAGCAGAAGATAGGGAAGCAGCACAGCGAGGCGCGCGTCCCTTTCCATCGTCGTGGCCATGAATGGTTCCCTTTCGTTTGTCGGCGCTCCTGGCGAGCACCGAGAGGGAATTCGGCGGATGACCCGCCTCCACTCAAGCTGAAGGTTCCGAGCGACGGGCGAAATCGGCCGTCAGAACCTGAAAATGTGAACATTACTGTCAATTGTGATGACAGGCGGGCCAATCGCGCCCAAGCTTGGGCGAATACCGCCCACGGCGGCGCGAGCCTGGGCCCAAAAAGGTTGCTCGCCGCCCAAGTGCGACAACAAAACGCCCTCGCGATGTTGGGTTGTTGGGATGAGTGCAGAAGAGGAACGCGATCAGAGTCGCTCGGCGACGCACCATATAAGAGTCAGCAAGGCGTTCTTTCGCGCCTTGTGCGGTGCCATTTCTGAACTGTCGATCCGAACGTCCGATTTGTATTCTTTTAGGCGTCTGCTGACACATGTATTAGCAAGCCCGAGGCCCCCGGTTTATCGCGCAGATGCTGCGATTCTTGATCGCCTGTGCAATCCCGATGAAGTGAGCGGTGGTATCCATCTGACAGTTCGGATTGAATCGCGCCACAATGACCTGCTCCGCGAATTTCGCGAGCATGCCGAAGCGCAGCTTGGTCGTCCGGTCAGCGTGGCCGAAGCCATGCGGGTCTGCATCTTTATAGTGACTGGCGAGTAACGCCTCCAAAATGGTCCAAGTCCCGGCTTTTCGCCTTCTTGACAAGGACATGCCCCCTCCCCTGAAAGGCCGCGCCGGATCTTTGCAAAGGGGGATTATATGCTCGACGCTGGTCAACTTGTTGGCTCGCTCCATACAAAAGTATGCATGATGGAGGGGCACCTTCTAGGCTCGTATCGGCAGCTCATCGCTCACGAGATCGAATGCAGAAAGCTCACCATAACGGCTCTGGCCAAGGAAACCGGCTACAATCGCCGGAGCCTCAAGCGCATGATCACGGGCGCCCAAGAACTGCGCGCGCGCGATATCATCGCGATCTGCGGTGCGATCGGTGTCGACCGGATGGTGGCCACCTTTGCCATCGAATGCATGGGCAATTGGCAGTTCTACTATGACGTAACCCTGCAAGTAACGCTCAGCCTGATCAAACCCGTGGTGAACCGGATCAACGAAAGCGCCACCGCGGCGATCGAACCATTGACGAACGCGGCGCAGAAGCAGCTCGCGAGCTGGATCGCCGACATTGTCATTCGCAATCAAGAGCAGATCTACGACAGGCGTGATCGGCTTACTGATCTGCCGCGGCTATGATCGTCGACCCGATGCTCCGTTCAACGAATTTGATCGTTCTTGCCATGAGCACCGCGTGCGTCGCGGCCGGGTCGCCAGCCTGCGCCGGGGATCACCCTGCCCGGCCGCGAATATTACTGGCGCAGTTCGGCACGGAGCCGGCTCCTGATCCACAGCCGGCCCGCGATGCGGGACTGGAACCGCAGTTGGAAGAGCAATTCGCCGTTTTGGGCGGCGACAGAACCGCCAACTCCAATAGCACCGGCCGCGATCCCGCATCGTTTCTTCGCACTCCCACCGTGCGCATCCCAGCGTGGATGCGCGGTGCGCGACGTGCTGACATTCCGGGCGTTTCAGGAAACGTGCCGGCGATGGCCGGCGACTGTGCTCCGCGCCCCTACGTCCCATCGAGCCTGCTGGGACGAAGCGCAGAGGAGCGCCGCCGAATTCTCTATCCCGTGGTTCGCAGTGTGGCCTGCGAAGCCGGCCTACCGATAGGCCTGATGGACGCGATGCTGATCCAGGAAAGCCGTTACAATCCGCTGGCTACGAGCCCCAAGGGAGCGTTCGGCTTGGGGCAATTGATGCCCGGGACCGCGGACCAGCTTGGCGTCGATCGCTATGATCTGCGCGGGAATCTTACGGGCGCGGCGCGCTACCTGCGACAACACATCGATGAGTTTAGGCAAGTGCCCCTAGCTTTGGCGGCATACAACGCCGGTCCAGCCAGGGTACGAAAGTCCTGGAGCATTCCCCGGCTTACCGAGACGCAAAACTACGTGCGTCAGATCCTGACCAATTGGCGAACGCTCGAATTCAAGGCAACACCTGCGTCCACGCTGCTGACGCCGCCAGCCACACGCCAATCGTCGCTCGTCGTTTCCAGGTTCCGGTGACTTCATTCGTCATGCAGTTGCTCACTTCGTATCTCAGCAGCGCGCTGCTGATGATCGTCAGAGGCGGCTCGGCCGCTATCCTTGTGACCTGGCTCGGTGGGGATATCGCACGCTCCCGTCCACCTGCGCCCACAGCCAAGCCGCTCATGACACAGCGTTAGCGCGCCATGCTTTCCCAGCTCGAGCGCATTCTTCCCGCGTATCGGATCCACGCCCAGGTTGCGATGGGCGCTCTTCTGAAGGCGCCAGCCATTCCGGGTCGGCGTCCGCTGCCATCCGATCGCAACGCCTTCGCTCAGAAGATCATCGACTTTGTCGTCGAGGATCCTGCCACCGGACAGGTCGTAGCGCTCCTAGAGGTCGATGGCCGAAGTCAAGACCCCGTCAAGGACCGAGCCCGCGATGCCATGACCGCGACGGCAGGCTATCTGACGCTGCGCATTCCCGCCGGCACGCGGCCAACTTTCGACGATGTAGTTCAGATCGCCGGCATTTTGCGCGTCGATCATCCATCAGCGCAGCTTCATAGTAAGGGGATTGCCGGGAGCTAGAGCAAGAGTTCACCCTGCCGCGCCGCGCGAGCAGATTTGGGCGCCTGCCGGCCGAGCAGGCATTTGGCTCGTCCCATGAGCGTATAAACCGCATGGCGCTGTGCACCGCGGTTAAGATGATCGACAGCGAAGCCCTGATAGTGTCGGCGTAGCAGGCCTGCTTTGACCAGCTCGGTTACGGCGCGGCTGAGATTGGTCTTCCCAGAACTGCGGATCCTGTCACGCACTTCCTCTTCTACCATTGCGAGCGCTTCTCCAGGATCGGTGGGTAGTCGGCCCTCGCTTTCAAGCTCGGCCTTTACCCGCACCGCAAGCGCCTTCCGCTTCGTGTCCCGGGCGCCGATTGGCGTCAGCGCATCGCTAAGCCAATCACGCAGGGGAACAAGTGCGCATTCGCTGCGGACATAGGGACCAGCACTACCATTGGCATGCGCGACATCTGCGATCAGGGTGAGCAGCATGAAGGCGTAACGGGGCCGCGTGCTGACCTTGGAAAGCTCGTCGAGCAGCAGCGAAAGATCGCTGTTTTGCCTGGGGGCGGGCTGAATCCTGGTGGCAAACATAACAGGGATAAATTGAGCACAGATCATGAATCGTGTGAATCCCAAATTGTCATGTTTTCCCGCATTTCTGCGCTTTTCTTCGCATTGTCGGGGGTGACACTTTGCCCGAGGTAAAGTGTCGTCAAAGCATCTTTTTTTCAAGGGCAGCGATCACGCCCCTCTCGCCACCTTACCCATTCCGGCAGCGTGAAAGCTGGCGGATTTAAAAAGGGCGTTTTGTATCAGGGGTAAAGTGTCACCGGGACAACTGGAGTCATGATCCGCGCTGATGCTGCTTCGCTTCCCTCAAGCTACTCCAACGATCGATCAGTCCACTTTTATGAGCGCTGGCGTTTGCGCGATCCCGGCGATGCCTCGTCTCCCTTCAATACGGTCGAGCTGGACGACTACGTCAATCACCGAGGCGGCGTATTCGAGCGTTTCGGCGCGGGTGAGACCGAGCCCGGTCTGCATCGCCATAAGCGCGATTTGCTCCAGCGCGCCGCGCGGGCTGTTGGCGTGGACAGTCGAGAACGAACCCGGATGGCCCGTGTTGATTGCGCGCAGGAAGCTCACTGTCTCCGTCCCGCGCAGCTCGCCCAGAACGATGCGGTCTGGCCTGAGGCGAAGCGCCGACTGCAAAAGGTCGTTTGCCGAAACCTTGGCCTCACCCAGCTCGCCCTTGACCGCGATCAAACCGACGCCGTTGTCACCAGGCAGGCGAAGCTCGGCGGTGTCCTCCACCAGGACAACGCGTTCGTCGGCCGGGATTTCCCTTAGCATGGCGTTGAGGAAGGTAGTCTTGCCTGTCGAAGTGCCGCCCGAGATCAGGATCGTTCGCCGCCGCGCTATAGCCTCGCGCAGGAAGGCGATCGGTTGCGCTTGCGCATCGGGCATTGGTGTCTCGGTGGTTGTGGTGATTGGACCACGATCGTAGGCGTCGAGTGGTAGGTCGAGCCGCCGGTGGCGGCGGATGGCAAGCGCCCAGTGCCCCCGCGTTGCCGGTGGGCCGACCAGTTGGATGCGCGCGCCATCCGGGAGGGTGGCGGCAAGCAATGGATGTTCGCGGTTGATCCCCTGGTGGCTGATCCGCGCAACCTGTTCGGCAAGGCGCTTGAGCAGTTCGTCATCGATTGCCTCGAGCGTAACGCGCTGCATTCCCGGCTTTGCCGCATCTTCGATCCACAGCTCGCCAGGCCGATTGACCAGGATCTCGGTTACGGTCTCCCGTTCGAGCCAAGGGCGCAATGGCGCAAGGTATGCGTCAAGATAGACGCTGCGCGGCGCCAGGACCCGGTGCGCGCCGCGGTCGCCTTCGTGAATTGGGACAATAACTCCGGTCACGAAACCAACCTCGTCACAGAGTTTCAACCTTCGAGAAATCGAGGTCTTTGGCGGTGAAAACACGAATGGGTTCCCCCTGCCGGACGCGGACGGTGGGCCCGATTTGTCCCGATTGCCCGACGGCAGCCGCCGCCGCGGATTGTCCGCTTCCGCCGATAATGACGCCGGCATTGCCGCCGATCGCCGAGAGCCCGCCGATGACGCTGAGCAGCATCGCAGATCCGAAGCGCGCGAAGAAGTGTGAGTTGACCTTGCCGGCGAGGCCCGTCTCGCCCGAGAAGGTCACCGCCGGCGAGGCGATATTCACCGAGACACCGTCGGGCCGGATCAGCCGCGTCCAGATGACATAGGCACGCTTCTGCCCGGCCTGCAGACCGGACTTGTACTGGCCAATCAGCCGCGACGAACGCGGGACCAGCACGCGGCTACCGTCGAACGAGCGGACATCCGCCGATACGATGGCACGGACATAACCAGGCACGTCGGTGTCGATGGCAGTCTCGAGGATCGCCGGGATCAAGGTGCCTTGAGTGACCGTGGTCTTAGGATTGATCATCGCGGTGGCAGTTGCCATTCCGTTGCCGCCGGTCGCGCCGAGCCGCGCGGCAAAATCGTCATTACTGTTACCCGAGCCCCCGGGCACCCCGGGCACAGCGGGGCCCGCCAGCGATTGGGGCATAGCCGACGCATCGAATACGACCGCGGGCGAAGCGGCCGGATTGGCGCGCGGGGCAAGCGCCATGGTTGCCTGCGGCGGTGCGGCGAGCAGCGGAGCAGGCCCAGGGCTGGTGAGTGGGGTGGGGGAAGGAACGATACTCAATCGCGGAGGCAGCGTTGGCGCGGCAGAGACTTGTGACTGCTCTACATGTGGCGGCAGACGGCTACTGTCGCGCGCGGCGTTCATGCTCCACAACGTGACCCCGCCGAGCAGCGCGACGATTGCGACGCCCGCTGCTAGACCGAGACCGTCCGAGCGCCCCTTGGCGGCTGCGACCTGCGGCAGGACCGAGCGAGTAGCGAGATCGATGACCTCGGCCCCGCCCTGATCGCGCGGATCTCTAAGCTCTTCCAGATCGCGGCGCGTGCCGAACTGACTGTTCATCGTCGCTTACTCCTAATCGCTTCGGGCGGTGATGGCGGGAATTGCGACGACCGCGGGCGCCACTGTCGGGGGAGTTGCAGGCGCGGTGGCGCGCGGTTGGAGACCAGTCCCCTTGTAGTCGAGTTGGGCGCGCTCGCGCCCCACGCGTAAAACGATGCGCGACGGGACACCATCGATGACGATCGTGTCGCCGCGCACTGCGAAGTTTACCGGCCCTTCATCGCCTTTTTCGTTGGTCATCAGGATCGCTGGGATCGGCACACCCGTCGCCCATACGGCATAGGTTGATTCACCGTCGTCATAGAGCCGCTGCGGGATCAGCTTGCGAGGGCCCTTCGTGCTCCAGGCGAAATTGAGCTGCGCCGGGTCGACCGGCGCCTCGGCGTTCAACGCGGCGCGTTCAGCATTTGTCAGGGGCATTCCAGGCTGGCCTGCAGCCGCTTTCTTCGGCGCGGCCGGGTAGCTGAAACTCAACGCATAGACTGGCGTTGCCCGTGCCGAGGCAATCAGGTCGAAGTAATAGGTATGGCGATCGGTCACCACGGTCATATTGGTATGCGCAGCCGCCGCCAGCGGTTTGACGAACAGCAGGTTGGCCCGCTTGTTGGGTGTGATCTGCCAGGACTCGGCATCGCCCACCGCGACATTTTCGATGTGCTCGTCATCGGCGAAGGCGACCGTGGCTTGCACGCCCAGCTTGCCGTCGATGTGGACGACTTCGTCGGCACTGTAGAGCCGCTTGGTCAGGCGTGCGTCGCCGGCCTGCGCGGGGGCTGCGGCGAGGACGGAGCCCATCAGCGCCAGGGGAAGACTAAGGCTGTTCATCGGATGACTCCTCCTGCCCGGCTGGAAGCTTGGGGCGCGGCGAAACGGCTGCCGATCCCGCGGGCGCGGCTGCGCGGCATCGGCGGCAAGCCGGCGGCGGAACTTCCGCCCGAAACCTGGGTAATGGCCGTGCGGCTGGTGGTGGTTGCGCCGCCGCCGGACGGTCCCGATCCGGCGGCGACAACTTCGACGTTCATCGGCGAAACCAGCGCCGCGCGTCCGCCCGATGCCATGGCCGCGGAGCCGGGCATCACCGGCGCCACGGCGGGGGCCATCGCAGCCGCCGGCGCGGCCGAGGGGCTCTCGCGATCGCTATCGCGCCGAGCGAGCCCGAACACCTGCCAAGCCGAGACCATCGTGCCCGCGACTTTCAGCATCATCGCCATCAGCGCGACGTGGACACAAGCGATGACGAACAGCGCCAGGGCGGCGCGGCCGTTGACGCCTTCCACTCCATTGAGCGAAGCCACCACCGGCACCAGCAATTCCAGCACGACACCGCCGCCGACGACCACGAACAGCGGCGTCACGGCGGTCATGGTCAGGCCGCGAAGCCAGCCGACGAACAGTCCCCGGGTACCGCTAAACAAAGCGAATATTATGAAGATCGGGCCGACCGCGAGCAGTACGGCCAGCGCGATCCGCGCCGTCACTAACACGCCAACGGTGCCGAGCAGTAACAGCAGCGCGCCGAGCCACATGACGTTGGCCGGAGTAAAGTTGCCCGATGCGGCAGCACCCGCGGCTTGCGCTCCTTGCTGCACGGCTTGGCCCGGTTGCGGAGGCGGCGCGTCGCCCGGTTGCTTGCCCGCCTCAGCGGCGTCGGCGATCGCCGCAAAGACCAAATCCACGCGGTCGCCGAAGATCTGCGTGGCGGAGCCCCCAGATCCATTGGGCGTGCCCGTGAGTATCAAGGCGATCTCGTCGGGCGCCCCGGTGGCCAGATTCCAGACAACCTGGCTGTAGGCGACCCAGCTCGTCGCGAAAGTCAGCACGAGGCCGAGCGTCAGCATCCGCGGCGTCAGCGCCGAGATGCCGATCCGGCTACGGCCGGTGAGCAGCCCGATCGCGAAGAAGGCGATGTAGAGCGTCAGACCGATCGTCAGCGCCGGCAGCAGCGCGCCGCCGCCCGACGAATTGCCGAACAGCCGCGCGAAGGAAGCAGCCACCGTCTCGCCGGCCAGGCAATCGACAGCGCGCAGCGCCGCGGCGACGCCGCCGGAGGCTTCGGCCGAAAGGACTTCGCAGGCGCTCATTCCGCCGCTTCCGTCCACAGCGGATCGTCGTTTTCGGCATCGCCGGGCCAGACCTGGCCGGTCAGCGCCGGATACCAGGCAGCGGGCGCGTCGCCATAGATCTCGCGCAGCGTATCGAGCTTGCGCACCGTGCTCTCGCGGCCCGACAGCACGGTCAGCACTTCGGGCATGCCCGCAAGATCGAGCCGCACCACCACCGAGGCATCGGGCTGGCGGATCAGGAAGCAGCGGCTCTGCGCCGGCAGCGTACGGATCAGCTCGAGCTCGTGATAAGTCAGGCCGAAGCCGCCGCAATAGTCCTCTTCGCGCGCGCGCGAATTGGGCATGAAGATCATCGTCGCGGTCTGCTCGACCAGCGCCGCCGAGATTCGGCTTTCCAGCGCGTCGCGCGCCGACTGGGTGGCGAAACCGACCAGCGCGTTGCGCTTGCGCAGCGTCTTGAGCCAATCGCGGATCCGCGCGGCGAAGACCGGATCGTCGAGCGCTTTCCAACCCTCGTCGATCAGGATCATCGTCGGCTCGCCGTCAAGCCGTTCCTCGATCCGGTGAAACAGGTACATCATGACCGGGGTGCGCAAACGCGGCGTTTCGAGCAGCGCGGTCATGTCGAAGCCCAGCGTCATCGACGACAGGTCGAGCCGGTCTTCCTCGTTGTCGAACAGCCAGCCGTGCTCACCGTGTCCGATCCAGGCGTCGAGCCGGCCGGCAAGGTCGCCCGGCTCCGGCCGGCGGCTGCCGGCGAGCAGCTCGCGGAAATGGGTCAGGCGGCGCAGGCGCGCGTCGTTGGCGTAGGCGGCGTCGACCGCGGCGGTGATCGTCGCCAGCTCCTCGGGGCCGCTCGCTTCGAGCAGTACGCCGAGCCAGTCGCGCAGGAAGGCGCGGTTCACCGGCGTGTCGGGCAGCGCCAGCGGGTTGAACCCGGTCGGGTGACCCGCCGCAATGCGCGAATAGGTGCCGCCGATCGCGCGGATGAACACTTCGGCGCCGCGGTCCTTGTCGAACAGCACGAGGCGGGGCGAGAACTTTTGCGCCTGCGCGGCGAGGAAGTTCATCACCACGGTCTTGCCCGAACCCGACGGGCCGATGACGGTGAAATTGCCGAGGTCGCCGTTGTGGAAATTGAAGAAGAACGGCGTCGCGCTGGTCGTGGTGAGCAGCGTCACCGCCTCGCCCCAGTGGTTGCCGCTGGCCTGGCCCATGGCGAAGCCGTGGAGCGAGGCGAAGCAGGCCATGTTGGCCGAGGAGATCAGCGAGCGGCGAACCAGATAGGTCTCGTTGCCGGGAAGCTGGCCCCAGAAGCCCGGCTCGAGGTTCACGTCCTCGCGCACCGCAACCGCGCCGGCGTCCGCAAGCGCCGCAGCGCAGGCCGCCACGGCATCGTCGAGCGTGTCGAGCCGATCCGAGCGCACCTGCACCGACAGGTGGTGGTCACCGAATGCCGCCGCGCCGGTGCCCAGCGCGTCGCGCGCGGCCATCATCTCGCGGCGTTCGGCCAGGGCTTCCTCGTCTGCGCTCTTGAGCCGGCGGATGGCGAGATCGATCCGTTCGCGCGAGACCTGGCGGTCCGACGGCGCATAGCTTTCGGTCAGCGTCAGTTCCTGCGGCAACCGCAGCAACGCGTCGGTCAGGCCGGGGCCGGTCGATCGGGATAGTCCTTGAGGCTGACCAGCGCGGCGAAAGTCGTGCCCTGCGCGCCTTTGAGCTCCATCGCGTCGAGCCCGAAGCTCACCCGGCGATAGGGCAGCATCTGGCCGACATCGATTCCCTCGACGGGACGCCGCACCGGGCGCATCTCGCCGTTGTAGAGTGCCGAGAGCAGTTCGAGCACTTCGGAGCAGGCACCGCCGGCGCCTTCATAGTCACCTAGCAGCCGCGCACCGTAAGCGCCCAATGCCGCCAGCATCGCCGAGGCCGCAGCGCGCAGCGCACGCACATCTGCCGGCTCGGCCTCGACCGCTTCCTGTCCACGGTTGCGGACCATCCGACCCAGCCGTTCGGCCCAGCCCGCCTTGCCGCGCGCCGGACGGCGCACCAGCGTGACGAACTGGTCGTTCACATAGAGCGCGCCCGAACCGAGCCGCTCGCGCCAGCGCGCGTCGATATGGCCGGCAAGCGGATCCTCGAAAGCGCCCGCCAGCTCGACATGCACGCGGCGCCGCACGACGTGGTGATAGAGCACGAAACGCGCATCGAGGCTCGCGCGCAGCAGCACCTCGCGCACCGCGGCATGGGCGTTGAGTTCGTCGGCATCCGCCGTCTCGAAGCTGATGCCGGGCACCAGCAGCGAGCACATCACCGAACCGTCGCGCAGCAGCACGACGTTATCATCGACCAGTGCCCGGTAAGGCAGACGGTCGCCCGCCATGGCTTCTTTCGAGGCCCAGGGCAGTGAAAGCTTCAGTTTCGCCATCGCCCTACTTTCAAACCGCGTAGCTGTTGCAGCCCCAGTGGCGCCAGTTCGGCACCCGCGGGCAGCGCGATACTTTGGTGATCCACAGATCGAACACCCGCGGCTCGCGCAGGCAGGCGAGGTAGCCGGCGCCGTGGATCAGGGCGGCGGCAGGCAGGGCCCAGAAGCTCTTGGTCATCAGGAAAAGCTCGGTCGTGACCGCCATGTTAATGACGAAGAAGCTGTAAGTGACGCCGGCGAACATCTGCGGCCGGGTCAGGGCGCGGTGGACGGGGTGGCGGACGAGGTCCATCGGCTTAACCCATACCTGAGGCGGATTGGATGCCTGTAACGATCGCGCCGGCGCCGAACAGGATGAAGCAGCCAACGATGACGGTCGCGCCGAAGCGCCAGTTGAGTCGGCCGGTCAGCATCATAAAGCCCACGGCGGCTACGGCCATGACCGCAACCGCGGTCGCGACATTGCCGAGCAGCGTGCCCTGTAGCCAACCCAGCGCTGCGACGATCGGTCCCGAGCCCGCGGGGTCGGCGCGTCCCATGGCTTGGGCCGATGCGGGAACGGGACCCAAAACCGAAAGAACGAGAAGCGGCAGGAATAAAGGTGGTCTACTCATAGCATTTCCTATTTCCACATTGGCGAAGAAGGCGCGACAGGATCGACGATACGTAAGCTTGCGTCTCGCGGATTGCGGGAATGCCCCCCGCGCGCTGAACGCGCGCTGGCCCGGCGTTGTAGGCGGCTAGCGCCTTTTCGAGATCGCCACCGAAGGCATCGAGTTGAAGCCGCAGATAACGCGCGCCGCCTTCGAGATTGGCGCTGGGATCGCGAGGATCAATTCCCATCTGCCGCGCCGTCCCCGGCATGAGCTGGGAAAGGCCGCGTGCGCCGACGGGCGAGACCGCGCCGGTGTTCCAGCGGCTCTCCTGCCAGACCACGGCTTCGAGCAAAATCGGGCTTATGTCGTACTTGGCGGCAAGTTCGGCCACACGCGGCTGCCATTGCGGCGGGCCCGCGCTGGCACTTATTTCGGTGAGCGAGGCGACATGCGGCTCGGCGCCGGGTCCCAAGGAGCTTTCCGCAGCAATCGCAATATCGGTAGGCTGCGGCATTCGGTCTTCCGGCCCACCGGCGACCCAAGTATAGCCTTGCAGCCCAATTTCCATCACATCCGCCGAAGCGATCGACGGAATTGCGACGAAGCCAAATGCCGCAGCAAACCCCAACGAAAAGCTGCCTCGGAACTGGGGCTTGCATCCGATCTGCCTCATGAAACCGAGGGCGGTCGTCAAAGATTCTAATGCTGTGCCCCGCAGCCAGGGCCCCATTGCAATGATTGGCTTCGCGATCGCAGGGTGGCCAGCATGCACAACCCGGGCGTGTGCGAACCTTGGCAGCGCACCTGGCAGCAATCCCGGATTTCGGGATAATCGCTTACACATGCACCTATGCTCCATGATGGATCTCTCGTGCTACGCTTGGCTGTGTTCCGGCGCCTGCCACTTCCGCGGGCTTGACGCCTTCGCCTTCGGGCTTGAGCGAAGCATGATCCGCTGCAGGAGCAGCCGCCTCACTCCGCTCCATCTGTTCGTGAAGTTCTGCATCTCGGATCATCGTCTCCACGCCGGCGCGAAAGTGACCTGAAACGCGGCGCATGGTTCCGATCCATCGACCTGCCGTGCGAAATGCACGCGGCAAATCCTTGGGACCAATCGCGACGACAGCCACAACGGCGATCACCAGAAATTCGGAAGCGTCTATGTCGAACATGGCTTTAATCTCGCGAGGCGCCGGCCGGCGTTTCGGTTGATGCCGGCGACGCCACTGTTTCGGACGCGGCAATTCTGACCGGCGGCGGAGCACTTTGGGGACCATCATCGTCCATGCCCTGCTTGAAATTTTTTATGCCGCTACCGAAGTCTCCCATGATCTCTGAGATGCGCCCTCGGCCGAAGAAAATGAGCACCACAATCAATACGATGGCCCAATGCCAGAGTGATCCAAATCCCATTTTTTCTGCTCCAAATTGATCGCGTACGTGGCGTGAGCGGTTCGGTTAGCGGAACATCAAATCCTGAGCTGCGAGTACCGATCCGCTCAGCATGATGCACATACCGAAGATGAGCTTAGATGGGCTCGTAAGTTTCCAGAGGGAAACGCCGCAATGTCTTTGAATGAAATCCAAGTTGTTTCTCCTTTCGGTTTTCAGATGAATTCAAGCAGCAGCTTGAGGTTGAGGAAGATAATGATGGCTGAGACCATCCAGGCGGCAGCCATCAGCCAAGGCCCGTTTGCAAAGTTCCCCATGAGAGCCTTGTCACTGGTGAATTTGACTAACGGCACAACCGCAAAGGGCAGCTGTAAGCTCAGGATAACCTGGCTGAGAATGAGGAGCTTCGTTGTCCCGCTCTGACCGTACAGCAGCGCAACGATAACCGCTGGAACGATCGCAATAAGCCTCGTCACGATCCGCCGCGCCCACGGCGCAATCTTGATGTCGACAAAGCCTTCCATCACGATCTGGCCTGCGAGCGTTGCGGTGATTGTCGAGTTCTGGCCGGAGGCGAGCAGCGCAGTGGCAAACAGAACGCTGGCGACCGAAGCACCGAGCATTGGTGTCAGCAAGTCGTAAGCCTGGTGGATGTCGGCAACGTCGGTGCGTCCGTGCGCATGGAACGCCGATGCCGCCAGGATCAGAATCGCCGCATTGATGAAGAAGGCGAAGAACAGCGCGATCGTGCTGTCGATAGTCGCGAATTTGACCGCTTCCTTTAACCCGCGCTGGGTGCGCTCGTATTTGCGGGTCTGGACCAGTGCCGAGTGCAGGTACAAGTTGTGCGGCATCACTGTCGCACCCAAGATGCCGATAGCGATGTAGAGCATTGCAGGGTTGGTCGCGACCTGGTCGGTTGGAATGAACCCCTTCGCCACTGCTGCCAGATCCGGTCGCGCCATGATCAGCTCAACGGCGAAGCATCCGGCAATGACGATGAGCAAAGCAACGATCAACGCCTCCAACTGCCGGAATCCGCGCTGGTGAAGCATGAGGATGAGCAGGACGTCGAAAGCAGTGAGGCAGATGCCGGCGACCAGCGGCAATCCGAAAAGCAGCTGAAGCGCAATCGCGGTGCCGATCACTTCGGCAAGGTCGCAGGCTGCGATCGCGATTTCGCATAGGAGCCACAATGCGATGCGGGTCGGCCGGGTATATTCAGCGCGGCATGCCTGGGCGAGATCCAGGCCCGCTACGATACCCAGTTTCGCGGCAAGCGCCTGGAGGAGCATTGCCATGAGGTTGGAAAACAAGACGACTGAGAGCAAGGTATAGCCGAAAGCAGAGCCGCCAGCGAGGTCCGTAGCCCAGTTCCCGGGATCCATGTAACCAACTGCGACGAGATAGCCCGGCCCGGCGAAAGCAGCGAGCTTTCGCCAGAACTTGCCCACGCCGCCAGGCACGCTGATCGAGCCATGAACTTCCGGAAGGCTCGGCAAAAACGGAGACGATGGAAGCTCTGATACCATATCTGCGGCAGGCGGCGGGGCCATAGTTCAACTCCACGACTGTAGTGAATTCAGCCTGCGGCGGCAGACTTGATGTTGCCATTGACACCGGAGGGGAAAAACCCACCGGCGACGGCAGCGGAGCCGGTCAGATAGACGATATTGAGGACCTGCCCCGTGGTTCGGCTGAACGCGAGGCCATCCGCGTCAGTGGGAACGATGTTCGACATCGTTGCCGTACCCGTGATGCCTTGGTCCTTGTCGCTTGCACCATCTAGGCTATCACGCGCGTCCGATATCTTGTCCGCCGAGGTCCTTAGCGTAGGCGCCGCGAGGCCCTTGCGGTACAGCACGGTGCGCACCAACCCCGCATGGTAGGCCTCAGCCGCCAAAATGCCGGCCGATGCCTCGATGTAGGTCTTGCTCTTCAGCAGAGGCGCCGCGCCCTTATAGGCCGTCACGCCAACGTCCTCGAAAATGAACGCTCCCAGAAGGAAGTTTTCATCGCTCGCGTAAGGGTCGAATGCTTGGCCCGCAGGTACGAGCCCAGCAGCGCGCGCGGCAGCAGAGAAAGCCCCGTTGACGTTCGCGCTGACATCGATTGCCGGCTGTGCAACCGCGGAAGAGCCAAGTTGATCACGCAAAAACTTGACGTGCGCAATCTCGTCGGCGGCAATCTCGTTAGCATACTGGCGAACCACCGGATCGGTAAAGGTAACCTTCCGCCCACCGATTACCGCACCCGCTGTTCCCGTTCCTGACAGCATGTTGGCGGGCAAGCCCGCGCCGGTGGCAGCGTAGGAATAGAACTGCGCCTCGAGATATTCGAGATTCAGGGCGAAGTTCAGAACGTCGGCATCGGTCAGTGCTCCGGGCGTTGGCGTGCCGGTCGGACTTGGTGTGGGCATCGGTGTTCCGTTCGAGTTGTTGTCGTCGCCGAAGCAGCCAGCCAGCAGCGTCGAGGAAGATAGGACGACCGCGGTCGCTCCGCTTACCTTGAGAAAATGCCTGCGTTCCTCGCGCCTTTTGGCGCGCGCTTCGAAAGCCGCCATGATGGCTTCGTTCTTGTCCATGATCTTGTCTCCGTGTGGATGGTTCGCGTCAGTTCGCGGCGCTGGTGCGGATGGTCCCATTCACTCCGGACGGGAAAAACCCGCCGGAATTGGCTGCCAGTTTCGTGAGATAGGCGATGTTGAGCACCTGACCGGTCGTCCGGCTGAACGCGAGGCCGTTAGCGTCCAAGGGGACGATGTTCGAAACGTCACCGGTCGGCGAGATTCCCTGATCGAGGTCGCTTGTACCGTCGAGCGAATCGCGAGCGTCCGAAATCTTGTCGGCCGAAGTCCGCAGACTAGGTGTATCGATGCCCTTCCCGTAAAGCGTCGTTCGAATGATGCCGGCGTGGTAGGCTTCGACCGCGAGGATACCGGCAGCGGCCTCAAGATAGGTCGTATTCGATATGAGCGGAGCAGCGCCCTTGTAGGCCGTCACGCCGACATCCTCGAAAATGAACGCGCCGAGCAAAAAGTTTTCATCACTCGCATAGGGGTCGAATGATTGGCCGGCCCCCACGAGACCTGCGGCCCGCGCGGCGGAGGAAAAAGCGCCGTTCGGATCGGTGCCAATATCGATAGCTGGTTGCGAAACCGCAGAGCCGCCGAGCTGCGCGCGAAGAAACTTTACGTGGGCCACTTCATCGCCCGCGATCTCCCGGGCGTATTGCTCGACTATGGGGTCGGTGAAATTGACCTTGCGGCCGCCGGTGACGGTCCCCTGGGTGCCCGATCCGGTGAGGTCGCTCGCAGCAAGGCCAGTTCCGTTGACGGCGAACGAGTAGAACTGCGCTTCGAGATATTCGAGGTTCAGAGCGAAATTGAGAACATCGGCATCGCTAGGTGCGCTTTGGGCATTCGCCGGCGTGACCGTGAGCGCCATTTGCATCGCTCCCGTAACACCCGCAACGCTGACCAGCGCACGGAAGAACTCCCTGCGCTCTCGCCTGCGGTCGCCGAGCTCGTGCAACTGCTCGATGATTTTCCTGTCGTCATCCATGACCAATTCTCCGGTTGCACCGACCGATGCGCATCCGATGATTGGCGGATCCGGGTCAGCGGCCATGGCTTGATCCGGCTCGGTTTTTTAAGCCATTCCGGTTGGTTCCTCAGGAACAATCCTTACGGAACCTTATCGCTGGCCATCGCGTTCCTTTTCTAATCCGCGGACCAGAAAGCCGCACATTTTGCCAAGAAAACATGATCTATGTTGCACATGGAGGCTGGGCACTTGGATAAAATATCTCGAATGACACAATGGGCGCTATCAGGTCACGATGCCTCCAACTTGCAGGTGGCATCGATTCTCGATCAAATGCCGGTCGGTATCGGACTATTCGACCGGTCTGGTGAGCTCCTGCATGCGAACCGGCATTTTGAGAATGTCGCAGGCGGCCCAATCCCATCCATTCGTGCGATGAACCGGGAATCTTGGCATGTGATCTCCGACCCTGAGACTGAGTGCAACGAGGAGGGTTGGCCGCTTCACCGGGCGCTCAACGGCAAACTGGGAACACCTATGGTCGATTTCATCCGCAAGTTTGAATGCGGCATGGAGCGCCTGGTCGGCGTTAGCGCCGTTCCCCTGATCAGTGATGATGGCGACGTCACGGGCGCCTTGGTCATTGTGAAGGACGTGAGCAACCGTCAAACGAAAGAGTTAGTTTCCAATTTGGACTTAAGCAATATTCGTCGTTTTGCCGATTACAGCACCAATGCCATCTTGATTATAAATCGCGAAACCGACGAGATTGAATATATGAGTCCGACAGCATTGCGTCTGTGGTCTGGGCGCCGGCAGATAGCGACTGCCGAAGAATGGCTCGAGAGTGTCCATCCTGACGACCGTCTTCAGGTAATCGAGCGCCGGAGAGCGGTTGCCAACGGGGACTCTCAGCGATTTCAGTACCGAATTGTAGACGACGCCGGCATCACGATGCGGCATCTGCGCGAAGCCTGCTTCTCGATTCCAGGAGAAACCGGAGCGGCCGACGGTATCGGCGCAATCGTAGAAGATATTTCACCAGAGCTTCAGGTCTATCTCGTTCAAGGTGACGGACACTCGGTTTCTGATCTAGCCCTCGAATTGGCGACCAGTGGGACACAGGTTAAAGTCTTCTCCGCGCAGGACAACGTGGTCTCGCTTGCGGAGGTTCTCCACGCGGGCTGCGTCGTGGTCGACCTTAGAGGAAGCTATACCAATATTGACCTGGTTGCCGGTGTTTTACAGGAAAGACCGGACGACCTTCAGATCATTTTGGTAGGCCCTGCCGACACGCCGGCACATCATGTGATTACGGCTATGAAGGCTGGAGCGAAGGACTTTCTGCTTGAACCGCTGTTGCCGGGGGCGCTTACGCGTTCGATCGAGGCTGCTTCTGCTGGGCTCCCTGGTCGAAAAAGTGCCCCAGATCCCAAGCAGATTGAATTTGCAAATCGGATGGCGGGACTACCTCGACGTGAACGTGAGGTGCTGCTCGGTCTTGTAGGGGGAGGAACAAATAAAAGTATTGCTCGCCACCTCAACATTAGCCCTCGCACTGTAGAGGTTCATCGCGCGCACCTGATGGAACGCCTTAATGTCCATTCTCTAGCCGAGCTGCTGTGTGTTGCCCACGATGCTGGATACCGAACGGCATAGCGCCGCAACATGTGGATTGCTCAAATTTAACGAAGGCGTTTGTTTCGACGGGTTTCGAAATAATATTTAAGTGGCCTTTCTCGGTTTTAATATAGATTGTTATAATCCATAGTTGATGATTTTTTTGGGCAAGCGCGAAGGTTGGTTGTCCAGGTGCGTGATCGGATGGGGCCCATCAATACCAGTTCAACTAATTGTTTGTTTTTAGGGAACGATTATGGGGGATTCATGTTGATTGATTGACCCGAGCGCTAACCGTGCAGCGAGTTTTGGGAGGAGCTTCAGGATGCCCCGCTTTACTTCGACCCGCTTTGTCGCTGCATTGAGTGCAACCGCTGCGCTCGCCGCACTATCCGCCGGCTATTCCCTGCAAGCCAAATCCCAACCGACCCCTGCGATGTCGGCAAGTGCCGGTCCGGCCGACCAGGGTCCACCGCTGCGCCAAACGATGGGCAACGCAGCTAGCGGTCGGGACGTTTTTAGGTTTGAAACTTTCGGTAATGAAGGCTTTTGGACAGACGCCGTTAGACTCCCGGCAGGCATCATGGCCGCCGGTGTCACTCCGTTGCAGGCTTTGGACCTTGGCCTTCAGATCGACGCAGACGCTATAGATCCGAAAACCAAAGCCCAACTTGGTACAGAGCTGAATGCCGATCCGTCTGGGCGAACTTCAAAACTCCTCAACGATCCCAATGTGACGATGTCGCTGGTCAAGGCGAATGCGGTGATTGGCATGTCCGCTAGGGGCGGAAAGGTAGGGGTCTCGTGCGCCCTATGCCATACGATGACCGACGCATCGGTTTTCAGATCTCCTAAGGGTGGTTCAATCGGCAGCCGGATTGATGGGCTCGCCAACCACGATCTCAATCTAGGCGCAATCTTCGCGACCGCCGCTAACACCAGGGCGCTTTACACTATCGCCCAGACGCAGCTCACGGCAAATCACGGCAAGACGCTTGGCCGAGCGCCGCAGGGTCTAACCGAGAAATCGAGTGAGGCGGAATTCGACGCCTATTTCAGCAACCCGCAATTCTACCCGATCGGCATGTTCGACGATACGTTCGACGGCAACGGGGACCCGATGCACAATACGCCGCTGTTCCGGCAGGATCTGGCGGCGCCTTATGGCAGCGAAGGGTTGATGACAAAACTCGATGATTTCAGCAACCTCGTCTTCACCACATTGTTCGACCAGACGATGCTCACGACCCCCGGCGGGCGTGCGTTTGTCCATAAACTCGCTGGTGCCGCGGGCGATGAAATGATTGACGACTATGTCAAGATTCTCGCCGACACCGGGGTCACAGGCTACCCGTATGTTACAGCGCGCCGCGGCGGAACGGTGGGCACGCTGCCCACGCCGATCGGTTTTCGCGTCGACAACGCCAAGCTTCTGGCACTCAATGCCTATCTCGCGTCGCTTCCCGCCCCGGCAGGGACGAAGGGCGATCAGGCATCGATGATGCGCGGACGGATGCTGTTCCAATCGACCGGATGCACTGGCTGCCACAACGTCAGCCAGGCGCGGCCTGTTCCGACGACAATACAGTCTATGACGCGCATTTTCCCCGGTGATCGCCCCACAATTCTTGCCCAGAGGACTCCGCCGCTGAGTCCCATTCAGGATACCGCAGGCAGTTTCTTCGATGACAAGATGGCGGTCGTGAACGCTAGTATCAGGGGAGAAAAGCGGGGCATCGCGATGCCGTTGCTTCTCGATCTCGCTCGAAAACCCGTTTTCCTGCACGATAATAGCGTTGCAGGTATTGAGGCTCTATTCGATCAGCGGCGAGGTCGAACTGCACCCCATCCATTCTATCTTGCCGACGCGCGGCAGCGTTCTGATATAGCAGCATATCTCAAAAGCCTGGACACGCTCTCACGCTAGCCGTCATTCTCGACTGCAGGATCGTTGCCTCCTGGGGCGTCAGCTATCGAGCTTCAGGCTGGAGATGATTGCGTTCAGAAGGGCGAGCGACTTGCGCATCTGGCTGGTAAGTCGCCTAACGCCTCCGCTACCTCGATCTTCACCTCGGCTGCGATCTCGACGATCTCAATCGCTTTGACGTGCTCTCCTGAAATGTGACCGATTTTGAGTAGAGTCCGACGCAAAGGAATCGGACGGAATGAAGCGCAGCAGGTTCAGCGAAGAGCAGATCATCGCGATCTTGAAGGAGCACGAAGCGGGGATGCTGAACCGCCCCGGGATTGCCGGAGGCCATTCGGCTTAAGTTATGCGGCCATGGGAGTGTCGTCCAGCATGGCGTAGTAGCGTTCCTCGGCTTCGGCAGGTGGTATATTGCCGATGGGCGCGAGGAGCCGGCGGTTGTTGAACCAGTCCACCCATTCCGGCGTGGCGTATTCAACGGCTTCGAACGACCGCCACGGACCTCGCCGGTGGATCACCTCGGCCTTGTAAAGGCCGTTGATCGTCTCGGCCAAAGCGTTGTCGTAGCTGTCGCCAACACTGCCCACCGATGGCTCGATCCCAGCTTCGGCAAGGCGCTCGGTATACTTGATCGAGACGTATTGGCTGCCGCGGTCGCTGTGGTGGATCAGGCCGCCACGATGGACAGGGCGCCGATCATGGATCGCCTGCTCGAGGGCATCCAGCACGAAGCTGGCATGCGCCGTCCTGCTCACCCGCCAGCCCACGATATAGCGGGCATAGACGTCGATCACGAAGGCGACGTAGACGAACCCCGACCACGTTGCGACGTAGGTGAAGTCCGAGACCCACAGCATGTCCGGCGCCGGCGCATGGAATTGCCGGTTCACCTGGTCGAGCGGGCAAGGCGCGGCCTTGTCGCTCATCGTCGTGCGCACCGGCTTGCCGCGGATTACGCCCTGCAAGCCAAGATCGCGCACTCAGCCGCTCCACCGTACATCGGGCTATGTCGAAGCCTTCGCGCCGCATCTGTCGCCACACCTTGCGCACGCCGTAGACGCCGAAGTTCTCGGTAAAGACCCGCATCACCTCTGGCTTCAGCGCCCGATCACGCTGGGCACGCGACGATAACCGCGAGGGATCGCGCCGCTGCGCCAGGTGCTCATGGTAGGTGGATGGGGCGATCGGCAGAATCCGGCAGATCGGCTCGACCCCATAGGTATCGCGGTGATCGTCGATGAACGCGATCATCGCTTGAACGGGCGGTCGAGCTCCGCCTGGGCAAAATATGCCGACGCCTTGCGCAGGATCTCGTTGGCCTGTCGCAGCTCGCGGTTCTCGCGCTCAAGCGCCTTGAGCTTGTCAGCCACATCGGTGGGCACGCCGGCTCGCTTGCCGCTGTTTACCTCGGCCTTCTTCACCCACTCTAGCAGCGTGTGCCCCGAACAACCGATCTTCTCGGCGATGGATGTGATCGCCGCCCAGCGGGACGGATGGTCGCCTTCGTGATCCAGCACCATGCGGACCGCTCGTTCACGAACCTCCGGTGCAAACTTGTTCGTCGTCTTGCTCATCGTAGACCCTTCCTTTCAGGAGTTGGGGCCTCCGACAATCCCGGGGCGGTTCAGTAACCCTCGCATATGATTGCACCAAGGGCCTCCCTGTTGACCAACGTGCGAGCATCTGGAATGCGGCTCGCGGGCTTGAGCCCATGAGCATGCTTCAACGTCGCAAAAGCCTGTACACGACGGAGCGCCACGTAGTTTTCCCATGGCTGCGTCACGCAGTGTTAACCATCCCTCGCCAATGAAAGGCTTGGTTTCTGGCGGCGCTCGGCCCGTCTGGCCAAAACCTCAAATCCGCGACCAAATGCCTAAAGTATCATCAGGATAACTGAAACCTCTCCAAATTCCTAAATCAATCGTTACCTTGGGCAACAACATAAAAAAGTAATTATAAATCGGGTTCTCAAGATGTATGATGTATTTGCAATTGATCAGGACGTGAAGCGTCGGGCTTCCATTTCTTATTTCCTCAATGGTCACGGCATTCATACCGAGCCCTTCGAGATGATCGAAGAGTTCGTCCGACGATGGCCTACGGCTGGCGTCTTCCTGCTTTACGATGAAGGTAGTGCTGTTTCCTCGTTGTTGCAGGAAATTTACAGCCGCCATACTTGGCTGCCAGTCGTTGCCTACTCGGAGAATCCCGACCCGGCAAGAATCGTTGCTGCCGTGCTCGCCGGCGCCGTCGGATACACTGCTTGGCCAGGGAGCGGGGACGCGCTTATCCGAGCCGTTCACAAAGCAGGTGCGAGCTCCGCCGCGACAGTCGCGGCAGGATCACGTCAGGGCATTGCACTCAGTCGAATCAAGAATCTTTCGAAGCGCGAGCGCGAGATCCTGGCCGGCATGGTCGAAGGGCTGAGCAACCGGTTGATCGGCGAGAATCTCGCGATCAGTCCGCGAACGGTCGAACTTCACCGTGCAAACCTGCTTTTCAAAATCGGCGCGAAACATAGCGCTGAGGCCATACGTGTCGCAATCGAAGCGTCGTTGCCACCCTTTGGGACGGATGATCGCGACACCGGTTGAGAATGGGTGTCCGTGCCTCCGTCACAACGAATTAATTTTGCCCCGACGCCTTCTCGGTATGATAGCAATAACGATTTGTTGTCACCGCAAAATGTAATCAAATCCTAGGACAAGCTGGCCTAAATAATCAGTTCTAGCGCGAATTGAAGATACCTATTGGGATATTTCAGATTCGGAAATCTCTTAATCTTTCTAATGGCCATGGATCATTGAAGATTTTCCTAGGCCGATCATAGCCGCGACTGCATCCGCTGAAACAGCCTGCGAGTACAGAAAACTTGACCGTAACGGCAACCAAGTTGCCGCAGCATGCGTTCTTGTTCTCGATGCTCAATACCTTCTGCAATGACATCTATGTCGAGGCTGAGACCAAGTCCAATGACCGCGGCTATGATTGCAGCGTCGTCCAAGTCGGATTCCATACCCCGCACGAAGCTTTGGTCGAGTTTTATCACATCAACGGGAAACTGCTTTAGATGAACGGGAAACTGCTTTAGATGCCTTAGCGAGGCATAGCCAGTTCCAAAATCACCAAGCGCTATGCTCACGCCAGCAGCGCTGAGAAGCTTGAGCGCGCGCTCAACGTAGTCCGATCACGGCCAAGGAACACCGTCTCGGTAACCTCGAGCTGTAAAAGACGTGGGGATATGCCCGCACGGTGGAGCCGTTCCAGCAACGTCTCGCCAAAATCATCTTTGCGAAACTCAGCCGCGGCCGCATGATGGCAACATGGCCAAAATCGAGCCCGCGATCCAGCCAAACGCGCATGTCGGCGACGACCTGCTTTATCATCTCGTCGCTGATTGCGGTCGCTACCTCGAGATCGTTGAAACCCGCGGCAATTTTGCCCGGAAGCTGAATTCCCCACCAAGGTGCCGCCAGCGGAGCAAGGCCTCGAAACCGTAAATCCGCTGGTTCGCCAGCGCTACCTTTGGCTGATAGAAAGGGGTGATACCGTCTTCGCGTATCGCCGACCTGGCTAAAGAGAGCAGCGTCTGGTGTTGATGCATCTCCGTCCTGTGGCGCGATTGAAATAGCATCGAGCCGCCCCGGCGGTCGGCTTTTGCAGCATATAGCGCAATATCCGCACTTTTGAGGACAGCATCCGGTGTGCTTCCATGCCCCGGGAAAAGCGCGGCGCCGATCGTAACTCCATAATCAAGAATACGGTCCTTGAAGATCAGCGGCGCCCGCAGATGCGCCAGAATATCTTCGGACATCGTGCTCAGCATTTCAGCGTGTGATACTTCGAGTACGAGTACGGCAAATTCATCGCCGCCGAGGCGGGCCACGCCCGCGCTCCCGGGCGCCGCTTCGCTGAGCCTTGAGGCCACGGATTGCAAAAGCGCGTCGCCGGCATCGTGGCCGAGGCTGTCGTTGACCTGCTTGAAATCATCGAGGTCCAAAACCATCAAACCCAGCGGTATATGAGCTAGATTGGCATGCGAAAAAGCTCGGTTCAATCCGTCATGGAAGCATGCGCGGTTGGCCAGGCCGGTCAATGGGTCTCGAGTAGCAGCCAAAAGAAGCAGTTCATCCGATCGTCTGCGTTCGGTCACGTCGCGAGCGATCGCGACGAGCATGGTCGGCGCACCTTTGTCACCCTGGACGGGTGACACCACGACATCCCACTATTTGAGGGCACCGTTGACGGTTTGACATGCTTCGGCCAAACGCCCAACGTCGCCGCCCCGCGCGCACTTGATCGGGCCACCGAGTGGACCGTATTGCTTGTTAGTGATGGGGTCGCTTCATTCACGTCCCCGGGACCGGTAAGACCGAGGTGACTGCCGCCGTCACTCGCTCCAGGAGGTTTCGTAACGGGACAGTCACGGAGCAACGACGGCAGTCGAATGTATAGCGCGCGCAAAGGTGCTTTGTTTCACGGTGAACCCCGCGGAGGTTCGTCGTACCCTGAACCCGTGTCGTGCGACGAAACCCTTTAGGAGTTAGGGCGTTCGCTGATGGTAGCAGGGCCGCGCCACAAGGGTATCGGTCCTCGGAAGCGCCTCGGGAGCCGGTCGCAAAGTCCCGCGGAGGTACTTTTCCGACGTCAGCTATACAAAATTGCGACGCCAGGCCGTTCTAGGATTCAACTAGCCGGGTCGCTCACGGCAGTAATTAACCTTAGGTTGTGTGGACACTTATCTGAGCCATAGGACGATTGCGGCGAGGGTGACGACGGCGCGATAGTTTCGAGCGGTTTTCTCGAAGCGAGTGGCGACCCGACGGAACTGCTTGAGCTTGCTGAAGCAGCATTCGACGAGATGGCGTTGCGCGTAGAGATGCTTGTCGAGCGGATGCTTGCGGGCGCGCGACGGGTTACTGGGTATGACAGCGACAGCGCCCTTTGCCGCGATGGCCTGACGGAAGTGGTCGGCATCGTAGGCGGTATCGGCCATGACGACCTTGGCGGGGAGCCCTCCGATCAGCGGTGCGGCTTGCGGCACATCGCCGCGATGACCGGCGGTAAGAGCAAACCGTACTGGGCAGCCCAGACCGCGAACCGCAAGGTGGATCTTGGTGCTCAAGCCGCCGCGGGAACGGCCCATGGCTTGATCTTCAGACCCCCTTTTTGGCCCCCGCTGCATGTTGGTGAGCGCGAACCACGGTGGAATCTACGATCAGATACTCGAAGTCCGGATCATCGGACATCGCCTCGAATATCCGCCACCAGACACCCTTCGCGCTCCATCGGCTGAAGCGCCGGAACACGCTGTTCCAGTCTCCGAACACCTCAGGAAGGTCGCGCCAGGGCGAACCCGTCCGCACGATCCAGAGAACTGCCTCGACGAACATGCGGTTGTCCCGGCCGGTCGAGCCCTTCTGATCAGGGCGTCCGATGATCAAAGGAGCCATCCGCTCCCACGCCGCATCGCTCAACACCAATCGGTCCATCACACCCAAAGCCGCCTCCAAAAGACAGCCTTGAATCAGACTTTGCCAAAAATGGGAATCCTAAGAGTCCACACAACCTAGAGGTCGTTGGCCCCCGCCTGCGGCCTCTTTGGTTCATTGCAGATTCGCAACGATGCCCGACAGGTGGCTCGTGTTAAGCCGTGCCCGCTGGTGCGGGAACACCGGCAAAAAAACACACAGGATCCCTCTACTAGGGCCTCGCTTCGGCGGGGGTGCTTTTTCGCTCCGGGATACTTCGGAGGGTGCTGGGCCTCTCTGGGTGTCGGACCCGCTCTCAAGCGCCTCCCCCTCATACCTTTTGCCGCCCGACAAAACTCCCTACGCACCTTGGGCCCTCGCTTCGGCGGGCGTTTCTTTATATCCCAGATACTTAGCGCGTCCGCGGCGTTAGGTCGGTGTGCCGCTTTCTCCTTGGACTCGGGCACTGATCAACAGACCGAGGGATTGAACAGTCCTGTCCGCCGTCAGCGCCAATGGCACAGATTTGAGGTTGTGATTTAAGGAGGATCTGGGCTTCGTCGCAGTGACGAAGGAACGAAGATGAAGCCCAGATCCTCCAATGAAAAATTGCCGGCGAAGGCCCCTGCGGAGCAGGTGGTGAAGGACATCCGGCGGCAGACCCGTCGCCACTTCTCGGCCGAAGACAAGATCCGCATCGTACTGGAAGGCCTGCGCGGCGAGGACAGCATCGCCGAGCTGTGCCGCAAGGAAGGGATCGCCCAGAGCCTGTACTACACCGGGCCGAAGGAGTTCATGGAAGCGGGCAAGCGCCGCCTGGCGGGGGATACCGCCCGGGTCGCGACCATCGGCGAGGTGCAGGATCTGCGCCGCGAAGCCCGCGCGCTGAAGGAATGCGTGGCCGATCTGACGCTGGAAAACCAGTTGCTCAAAAAAGCATGATCGCGGATGGGGGCGACGACGAATGAGGTATCCCGCATGCGAGAAGCTTGAGATCATCAGGATCGTCGAACAGTCGCACCTGCCCGCCAAGCGCACGCTGGACCAACTCGGCATCGCCCGCCGGACGTTCTATCGCTGGTATGACCGTTACCTTGAAGGCGGGCCGGAGGCGTTGGAAGATCGGCCTTCGGCGCCGAGCCGGGTGTGGAACCGCATCCCGGCGGGCATCCACGACCAGATTATCGAGCTGGCGCTGGAACAGTCCGAGCTGAGCCCCCGCGAGCTGGCCGTGCGCTTCACCGACGAGCAGCGCTACTTCGTGTCGGAATCTACGGTGTACCGGCTGCTCAAGGCCCACGACCTGATCACCAGCCCGGCCTACGTCGTGATCAAGGCGGCCGACCAGTTCCACACCAGGACCACGCGGCCGAACGAGATGTGGCAGACTGACTTCACCTACTTTAAGATCATCGGGTGGGGTTGGATGTACCTGTCGACCGTGCTCGACGACTTCTCGCGCTACATCATCGCCTGGAAGCTGTGCACCAACATGCGAGCCGAGGACGTCACCGACACGCTGGACCTCGCCCTCAAGGCCTCGGGCTGCGATCACGCCACGGTGCTGCACAAGCCCAGGCTGCTCAGCGATAACGGCCCCAGCTACATCGCCGGCCAACTGGCTGAATACATCGAGGCCCGGAAGATGAGCCATGTGCGCGGCGCACCGTGTCATCCCCAGACCCAGGGCAAGATCGAGCGCTGGCACCAGACCCTGAAGAACCGCATCCTGCTGGAGAACTACTTCCTGCCCGGCGACCTCGAGGCCCAGATCGAGGCCTTCGTCGAGCACTACAACCACCAGCGTTACCACGAGAGCCTGAACAACGTGACGCCCGCCGATGCCTACTGCGGCAGGGCGCCGGCCATCATCCAACAGCGCGAAAGGATCAAGCGACAGACCATCGAACATCGGCGCTTGTAGCACCGCAAGCTCGCCGCCTAACATCAATCCCCAGACGAGGCCCGCACTCCGCTAATCTACGCCGCGATCTGCGCCAAATGTTCTGACGACGGACAGCCGGCTCTGCGTAGGTCGCTCAACGATCTACAAAAAGCTGGAGAGGAGCGAGGATCTGCACCAACGTGCCATCGCCCCAGCGCAAGGAGACTCTCTCCACTCAAAACTCGCTGAGGTCTAAAGCTCAGCGCTGGCGCCGGCAATCGAGTTTTCCTCAATCAGACATCAGTTATTCGCACTTGCAGCATATTTCGCTGAAGCTCACAACCGAGACGCCTTACAGGCATCCTCTCCCAAAACTGTCAGGGCCTGATCGGCAACGATCGGGCCCCTTTTTCCAGCCCCTCCAAAGTTATAGGGCTCTCATCCGTGGGTGTAGTACCTTGGCAACAGTCGGGTTCAGCCTTTGTGCGAGGAGTCCGTCTAGGGCCGGGTGAGCGAGGAGAGGATGCCAGAGCATGCCCGGCCCGCTAGTAGATAAAAGTACCCATTCCATCGCTTCTAGCGAAAGGAGGGACACATGGGAGAGCGCTTTATGCGCGAACGCGAAGCGCCGGCCTCGTTTGTCCAGATCACAGAATCGGTAGCCGACATCGACGAACTGCCCGAGCATTGGTTTATGGCAGGGGCCCGACGCTGCGATCTACATGGACACAGTTGGATCAAACTGACGACCATCACCGACGAGCGGGTGGCGATGGCAGGGGTAAAGCATCGTCGTATCCACCACGTCCAAGCCAGCCCCTACTCGCAGTCGGGATGTCACGATCGTCGGCACGGCCGCCAGTAGCCGCACCAGAAAGACTTTTTGGCGATCGAAAATTAATGCGATGCTTGCAGGCTTCGGGCTTGGCACGCCGCTTATCCCCTGCAGAGTTGATTGAATATGCGCGCTAATCAAAACCTGTCCGTGCGATGATCGACGCAACCCTTCTGACCAATGAGCAGCTCCTAGCTTTTGACCAGGACATGTTAGGACTCGCCAAGGAAGGCGTGGAGAACATGACGCAGCTTTCGATCGAAACCTGGGCTGAGGTTTTGCGTGAACTCGTCATCCGCGGCCTCGTCGAACTTCGAAGCGGGTCCTATGATGACCTGGGAAGCGCCGATATCAGACGGCTAAAATGAATCCCCTCTGACAGAAAAACCTTTGCCGACGCGCGGGCATCTCGACGCACCCTCAGTCCCGGGGAACCGCGCGACTGGGCGGGTGTTGAGGTCGTAAGGAGATGACCATGGTCAGCGACACAACCAAACCGGGACGCGATCGTCAGTTCGTGGCGGGAGGAGAGGGGCACGAGCTTCGTCATTTCACCGAGAAGCTCGGGCTCTTGGTCACGCAGGCCCAAGAGCTTATCGACCGCGTTGGCAACAGCCGCGAGGCGCGCAACGCCGCCGCGCAGCTTCTGAAAGGGTGATTCATGCCGGTGTCCCAACTCAGCGCCATCGAGCGGATTTCGCGAGTAATCGCGGCCCAACGTCTCAGCATAAACGCCGACGGATATAATCCCTCGGTTTCCCTCGAAGTCGATGACGAATGGCGCAACTATCGTGATGATGCGGTTGCCGTGCTCAAGCACCCAATTGCTAGCGGAGCACCGTGCTCCCGCGGAGATCCTCGGCGTCGATCCGTCTGAAGGACAGCTCAGCTTTGCCCGCTCTTCCTTTGTCGCAAATGCGCACTGCCCTCCCTCGCAAACGCCCGCTGAAGAGAATTCAGCGATGAGTTGCGAAGGTCGGCGTAAGCCTATAGGGGATATCCAGTCGGTTCGCATAAGCGAGCCGAACTAGATCGCGCCGGTGTCCCGTAAGGGACTTAATAGGGAACGCGGTGCGGGTGGTCTTGCCACCTCAATCCGAGGCTGTCCCTGCAACTGTAAGCGGCGAGCGTGAGGCATATCGCTTCCTCTGAGACGGGGAGGCAGCCACTGGGCCGGACCATCGTCCGTTGCCTGGGAAGGCCATGCAGCACGCTTTGACCCGCGAGCCAGGAGACCTGCCAGCGTCTGGTCGCTCTTGCCCTGGCCCAGGGGATGGCCGAGGCACGGTGTACTCCGTCCGGGCGACGAACCTTTGCGGCTGGGCTGCATCGGTGCGTGACGAGCGGCGCTTCTTGCACCCCCGCCGTTGCGCATCGGCCGACTGGACATCGGCAAGCCCATCCATCGTTGCTCGGTGTGAACGGAGTGGGCTTGAATTTGATATCGCAATGTTTGCCACCCGGCGCACGGAATCCGGCCGACCGCCTGCTGGAGGGACGTGCGTGAACCATCGCATCCGCGGCTGGTGCCCGGACGCCTGGCGTCCGATGGCAGCGGGCGACGGCCTGCTCGTTCGCATAAAGCCGCGCCTCGGCCGCATGGGCCCAGATCAGGTCCGGGGCCTGTGCGATGCCTCCGCGCGTTTCGGCAACGGCCTGATCGACCTGACCAATCGCGCCAATCTGCAAATTCGGGGGGTGATCGACGACAAATGGCATGTCGTGGTCGACGCGCTGATCGCACTCGACCTGGTCGATCCGGCCGCCGATCTCGAGACGCGGCGCAACATTCTCGTCGCGCCCGATTGGCAGGCTGCCGACCATAACGCGCGGTTGGCAGAGGCCTTGGCCTCACGCCTTTCCGCCCTGCCGACGCTGCCCTCGAAGGTCGGCTTCGCGATCGATGCCGGAAACGCCCCGATGCTGACAGACGCGCCGGCGGACTTCAGGATCGAGCGGAGCGGAGACGGCACCCTGCTGCTGCGCGCGGACGGGCGAGCGGGCGGCACACCGGTGGCGCCCGACACGGCCGTGGACGCACTCATCGCGCTGGCGCACTGGTTCGTCGAGACCGGCGGATCCGAGACCGGACGGGTCGCGCGTCACGCCGCGCCGCTGCCGGCCTGGGCGCGGGCTGATCTGCGTCCGGCCACTCCCCGCGCGCCGCCCCTTCCCGGCCCTCATCCGCTCGGTCACGTCTGGGGAGTGCCGTTCGGCAGTATGGAGGCGTCGGCGCTGCGCGACTTGGCCGAGCGGAGCGGTGCCTCTGCGCTGCGCCTCACGCCCTGGCGCAGGCTGCTGCTCGAAGAGGCTCGGCCGGTTCGTGTCGAGGGCTTCGTCGACGCGCCCGGCCATCCGGCGATGCGCGCCGCGGCCTGTCCCGGTGCGCCCGCATGTCCCCAGGCGACGGTGGAAACCCGCGCTCTTTCGCTGCGACTTGCTTCCCTGGTCACGGGCCGGCTGCATCTGTCGGGCTGCGCCAAGGGATGCGCGCATCCCGGCATGGCCGACGTCACCGTGACCGGACGCGGCGGCCGGTTCGACCTGGCCTTCGCCGCCCGCCCCGCAGATCCACCGACGCGCTCCGGGCTTACCGCCACCGAACTGCTCGCCGCTTTCGGAGCCGCTTGATGCCCCACGTCTATGAAACCGATGGCCAGGCCATCTACCGCCAGTCCTTTGCCACGATCCGTGCCGAAGCCGAACTCTCCCGCTTCACGTCCGACGAGGAACGCGTGGCGGTCCGCATGATCCACGCCGCGGGCATGGTCGAGCTCGCCGCGCATATCCGCTTCTCGCCGACTTTCGCGACAGTCGCCGCAAAGGCTCTGGCCGCAGGTGCGCCAATCCTGTGCGACGCGCGCATGGTCGCCGAGGGGATCACACGATCGCGACTGCCCGCGGACAATGCGATCGTCTGCACGCTGCACGATCCGACCGTTCCAGACCGAGCGAAGGCCATGACCAACACACGCTCGGCCGCAGCCCTCGAACTCTGGCGCCCGTACCTTGGCGGCGCGGTCGTAGCGATCGGCAATGCCCCCACCGCGCTGTTCCACCTGCTCAACATGCTCGAAAACCCGGCCTGCCCGCGCCCGGCTGCGATCGTCGGCTGTCCGGTCGGCTTCGTCGGCGCCATGGAATCGAAGGCTGCGCTCTGGGAAGCCCGGCCGGTGCCCTGCGGCATCGTCGAAGGGCGACTGGGCGGCAGCGCGATCGCCGTCGCCGCAATCAACGCGCTGGCGAGTCCGATCGAATGAAGACCGGGACGATCCACGGCGTCGGCCTGGGGCCGGGCGCGCAGGACCTGCTCAGCGTGCGCGCCGACCGGCTGGTGCGCAGCGCGCGCCACGTCGCCTACTTCCGCAAGGCCGGCAAGCCCGGGCAGGCCCGCCGCATCGTCGAGGGGATGCTGCGCGACGATGTGATCGAGCTGCCGATGGAATATCCCGTCACCACCGAGATCCCGGTAGCAGATCCGCGCTACAACGCCCTGCTCGCAGCCTTCTATGCCGAGTGCACCCAGCGCCTGGCCGCGCTGACGGGCACGGGCGAGGACGTCGTCGTCCTCTGCGAGGGTGATCCGTTCTTCTACGGATCTTTCATGCACCTTTACACACGGCTATCCGGTCAGGTGTCGATCGGCGTCGTCCCCGGCATCACCGGCATGTCGGGTGCCTGGACCGCCTGCGGCCAACCGATGACCTGGGGCGACGACGTTCTCACCGTCATCATGGCGACGATGCCCGAGGAAGAACTGACGCGCCGCATCCGCGATACCGATGCGCTCGTGGTGATGAAGATCGGCCGCAACCTCGCCAAGCTGCGCCGCGCGGTCACGGCGGTGGGGCGGCAGGACGAAGCCTATCTCGTCGAATATGCCGCGATGGCCGACCAACGGGTGACACCCCTGCGCGAGGCGGAAAGCGTGACGCCCTATTTCTCGATCCTGCTGATCCACGGCCAGGGGCGCCGGCCGTGACCGGCTGGATCGCCATCGCCGGCATGGGGCCGGGCGACGCGGCGCTGATCACGCCCGAGGTGACGGCCGCGCTGGCGCAGGCGACCGACGTGGTCGGCTATGCCTCCTATGTGGCGCGGGTCGCCGCCCGCGCCGACCTGACGCTGCACGCCTCGGACAACCGGGTCGAGCTCGAACGAGCCGCGCAGGCGCTGGAGCTGGCGGCGGCGGGCCGGCGCGTGGTCGTGGTCTCGTCGGGCGACCCCGGCGTCTTCGCCATGGCCGCTGCGGTCTTCGAGGCGCTAGAGGAGGGTCATCCCGACTGGCGGGAACTCGACATTCGCGTGCTGCCCGGCATCACGGCGATGCTGGCCGCGAGCGCCCGGGCGGGCGCGCCGCTGGGGCACGATTTCTGCGCGATCAACCTGTCCGACAACCTGAAGCCCTGGGACCTCATCGAACGCCGGCTGCGGCTGGCGGCCGAAGCCGATTTCGCGATGGCCTTCTACAATCCCCGCTCGAAAGCGCGGCCCGAAGGCTTCGGCCGGGCGCTGGACGTCCTGCGCGAGGCCTGCGGCGGCGAGCGACCGGTGCTTTTCGCCCGTGCGGTCTGCACGCCCGAAGAAGTGCTGCGGATCGTCGCGCTCCGCGATGCCCGACCCGAGATGGCCGACATGCGGACCATGGTCATCGTCGGTTCCAGCCGCACGCGGTTGATCGAACGGCCGGGCGCGCCGATCCTCTACACGCCGCGGTCTGCCGAGTGATCGAGCCAATGCAGCACCGCCTCGACATCGTGCACCGCGCGCCTTTCGGGCAAGGCCGGCCGATCGATCATCAGGACGGGCAGCCCGAGCCGGCGCGCCGCGATCAGCTTGGCCTCGGCACCGCTGCCCCCGGCGTTCTTGCAGACGACGAGATCGATCGCATGGCTCTGCATCAAATCCACGTCGCCATCGACCGAGAAAGGCCCACGATCGATCACGAGAGCGTGATCCGGCAGCGCCGGCGGCTCCTGGGGCGCATCGACGAAGCGCAGCAGATAGCGGTGCTGCGGCTGGGCCGCAAAGGCGCTGACATGCATCCTACCCAGCGCGAGCATCACCCGGCGCCGAGGCCCGACCAGCGCGGCAACGGCGGCTTCGACGCTGGCCACGCTCTGCCAGCGATCGCCCGCCGCCGGCTCCCATGCCGGGCGGGTCAGGGCGATATGCGCGATGCCCTGCTCCCGCGCGGCTGCGACGGCGTGAGCGCTCATCGTCGCGGCGAAGGGGTGGGTCGCATCGACCAGATGGGTGACCTCCTGCTCGCGCAGATAGCGCGCCAGTCCGGCGACCCCACCGAAACCGCCGACCCGTGTCGGCAGCGGCTGCACGCGCGGGTTCGCCACCCGGCCCGCGTAGCTGAGGGTGGCCCTCGCCCTGCGATCGGCGAGCACGCCTGCCAGGGCGCTGGCCTCGGTCGTCCCGCCCAGGATCAGGATATTGGTAATGTCGCAGACTCCTGAACGGGCATGGCTGACGATCGTCGGCATCGGCGAGGACGGTCTTGCCGGCCTGTCCGACGCGAGCCGCAAAGCCCTGGCACAGGCCGAGGTGGTCACCGGCTCCGCGCGCCATCTCGCCCTCGTGCCCGACCTTAGGTGCGAGCGGCTGCCATGGCCAGTGCCCTTTGCCGACGGCATTGCGCCGCTGCTGACGCAAAGGGGCAGGCGCGTGGTCATGCTCGCGTCGGGTGACCCTTTCTGGTTCGGCGCGGGCAGCGTGATCGCGCGCCACCTCGCACCCTGGGAATGGACGGCCCACCCGGCGCCTTCGACCTTCGGCCTTGCCGCGGCCCGGCTGGGCTGGCCGATCGAGGACACCTTGTGCCTCGGCCTCCACGCCGCGCCGCTGCAGCGGCTGCGGCCGCACCTGGCGCCAGGCCGGCGAGCCCTGGTCCTGGTGCGCGATGGCGATGCCGTGGCCGAGCTCTGCCGCTATCTCGGCGATCAGGGCTTCGGCGCATCGGCGATCACGGTGCTTGAAGCGCTCGGCGGGCCGCGCGAGCGTGTGCGCCAGGCCACTGCGACGACGGCGGCCTTCGGCGACATCGCGCATCCGGCGGCAGTCGGCATCGCCTTCGCCGGGAGTGGCGCGACCCTGCCCGCGGCGTCGGGGCTGCCCGATCTCTGGTTCGAGCACGACGGCCAGATCAGCAAGCGCCCGGTCCGCGCGCTGACGCTCGCGGCTCTGGCTCCCCGCCCGGGCGAGGCGCTGTGGGACATCGGCACGGGATCGGGCTCGATCGCCATCGAGTGGCTTCTCGCCCACCCCACTACCCAGGCGATCGGTTTCGAGGCGAATACCGATCGCGCCGCCCGCGCGCGCGCCAATGCCGCCGCGCTCGGTGCAGATCGCCTGCGCGTGATCGGGGGCACGGCACCCGAGGTGCTTGCCGATCACCCCTCGCCCGACGCCGTGTTCATCGGTGGCGGCCTCAGCGCCGAACTGCTGCAGTTCCTGTTCGAACGCCTCGATGCCGGCACACGGCTGGTGGCCAATGCCGTCACGCTCGAATCCGAAGCGCTGCTGGCGCAATGGCATGCAGACCGGGGCGGATCGCTGCTGCGGATCGACCTGGCCCAGGCCGCGCCGCTCGGCACGCGTCGCGGCTGGCAGGCCAGCTATCCGATCGTGCAGTGGAGCGTGACGCTGTGATCGTCGCGGGTTTCGGCTTCCGCCGGGGCGCCGGCCTGGCGGCACTGCGGGCCGCGCTCGACGTCGCCCAGGCGGGCCAGCCGACGGTCGAGGCGCTGGCGGCGCCAGGCGACAAGGCTCGATACCTGTCGCCGCTCGCAGAGGCCCTGAACCTGCCGCTGATCGCCGTCGCCGCGTCCGCCCTCGAAGCGCAGGCAACGATCACGCGCTCGCAAGCCAGCCTCGCCTCACGTCGGACAGGCAGCGTCGCCGAAGCCGCCGCGCTCGCCGCCGCAGGCTCCGGCGCGCGCCTGCTGGGTCCGCGCCAAATCTCGCCCGATCGCATGGCAACCTGCGCCATCGCCCAAGGAACACCGTCATGACCGTTCACTTCATCGGCGCCGGCCCCGGCGCGCCCGACCTGCTGACCCTGCGCGGCCGCGACCTGATCGCGAGCAGCCCGGTCTGCCTCTATGCCGGATCGCTCGTGCCCGAAGCCGTGCTCGGCCACTGCCCGCCCGGCGCCCGGATCGTGAACACGGCGCCGATGGCGCTCGACGACATCATCGCCGCAATCCAGGAGGCACACGAAGCCGGGCACGACGTCGCTCGGCTGCATTCGGGTGACCTCTCCGTTTGGTCGGCCATGGGCGAACAACTGCGCCGGCTGCGCGGGCTGGGCATCCCCTTCACCGTCACCCCGGGCGTCCCCGCCTTCGCTGCCGCCGCCGCCGCATTGGAAGCCGAACTCACCCTGCCGACGATCGCGCAGTCGGTCGTCCTGACCCGCACCCCCGGACGCGCCAGCACGATGCCGCCGGCCGAGAGCCTGACGAACTTCGCCGAAACCGGGGCGACACTGGCCATCCACCTGTCGATCCACAACCTCGCCGGGGTCGTCGGCGACCTGCTGCCCGGCTACGGCCGCGACTGCCCGGTAGCGGTGGTCTACCGCGCGAGCTGGCCCGACCAGCGCATCGTCCGCACCACGCTCGCGACGGTCGAGGAGGCCGTCGCCGGCTCGATCGAACGGACCGCGCTCATCCTCGTCGGCCGCGTGCTCGGCAGCGACAGCTTCGCCGAGAGCAGCCTCTACGCCGCGGACTATGACCGCCGCTTTCGTCCGCAGACCGCGGACTCGCGCTTCGCCGGTCGGGACGAATGAACAGACCGCATATGGCTACTCCGGGCCTGCTGATCTCGGCGCCGGCGTCGGGCACGGGCAAGACCACCGTGTCGCTGGGCCTCCTGCGCGCCCTGGCAGAAGCCGGCGTCGCCGTGCAGCCGTTCAAGAGCGGACCGGACTACATCGACCCCGCGTTCCACCACGCCGCCTGCGGCCGCGCCTCGTTCAATCTCGATAGCTGGGCGATGCCGGAGGCGCTGCTCGATACGATCGTCGCGCAAGGCGAGAACGCCGACATGCTGCTCGCCGAGGGCGCGATGGGCCTGTTCGACGGTGCCGCGCAGCGCGGGGCAAGCGGCCAGGGCGCCAGCGCCGACCTTGCCCGCCTGATGGGCTGGCCGGTCGTGCTGGTGATCGATGCCTCGGGCCAGGCGCAATCGGCGGCGGCCGTCGCGCACGGCTTCCGGGCTTTCGATGCGGAGCTGCCTTTCGCCGGTGTCATCCTCAACCGGGTCGCCAGTCCCCGGCACGAACGCCTTGTGCGCAGCGGCATGGAAGTCGCTGGCATCCGCGTGTTCGGCGCCCTGCCCCGGCGTCCCGACCTCGCGCTGTCCGAACGCCACTTGGGGCTCGTGCAGGCGATCGAGCATGCGGGGCTCGACGCTTTGCTGTCAGACTACGCCGCACTCGTGCGCGAGCACGTCGACCTCCCTGCGCTTCGGCAGGCCGCAAGGGGTATCCGACGCCCAACCGCTTCCTTGGCGGCCATGAAACCGCCTGCGCAGCGGATCGCCCTGGCACAAGACGCAGCCTTCTCCTTCAGCTACCCGCATCTGCTGGCGGCATGGCGTCAGGGCGGCGCGGAAGTGCGGCCCTTCTCCCCGCTGGCCGACGAAGCGCCCGCGCCCGATGCCGACCTGGTCTGGCTGCCGGGCGGCTATCCCGAGCTTCACGCCGGGCGCCTCGCGGCGGCCGAGCGCTTCCATGCAGGCCTTGCCGCCCACGCGGCGCAGCGGCCGGTCTACGGCGAATGCGGCGGCTACATGGTGCTCGGCCAGGGCCTGATCGATCGCGGCGGCACGCGGCACCGCATGGCGGGGCTGCTCGGGCTCGTCACCAGCCATGCCGATCGGCGGCTGCATCTCGGCTACCGGCAGGCGCGCCTGCTGGCGCCCGCCGCTGGCTTCGCGCGGGATAGGCAGTTGCGCGGTCACGAGTTTCACTATTCGACGATCGTCGCGCAGCCCGATGCGCCGCTGGCGGAGGTCACCGATGCCGAAGGCGCGATCCTGGCCAAGACCGGTTCGCATCGCGGCCATGTCGCCGGCACATTCTTCCACCTGATCGCACCGGACCCGTCATGATCGACCTTCACCTGATTGGCATCGGCACGGGCAATCCAGATCATCTGACGCTGGCCGCGATCAAGGCGATGAATGCCGCCGACCTGATTCTCCTGCCGCGCAAGGGCGATCGGAAATCCGACCTGATCGATCTGCGCCGCCTGATCTGCGGCATCGCGCTCACCAGCGCGACCCGCGTGGTCGAATTCGACCTGCCCGAGCGCTCGGCAGACCTCCCCTATATCGACGCGGTCCACGGCTGGCACGACGCGATCGCCGAGGCTTGGGCCGCCCAGATCGCCGCGCACCTGCCCGGCGGCGGCAAGCTGGCCCTGCTCGTCTGGGGCGACCCCTCGCTCTACGACAGCACCCTGCGGATCACCGAGCGCCTGCGGGTCAACGGCATGGCATTGCGAACCCACGTTGTTCCCGGCATCACCAGCATCCAGGCCCTGACTGCCGCCCACGGGATTCCGCTCAATACACTCGCCTCGCCGGTACTCATCACGACCGGCAGGCGCCTGTGCGAAGACGGATGGCCCGACGCGGCGGACACCCTGGTCGTCATGCTCGATGGCAACTGCGCCTTCCGGGCGATCGAGCCCGAACAGATCACGATCTGGTGGGGCGCCTATCTGGCGATGCCGCAGGAAGCGCTGATCCAGGGCGCCCTGACCGAAGTTGCCGATACAATTGTGGAAATCCGCGCGGCGCTCCGCCAACGACACCGCTGGATCATGGACGTCTATTTGATGCGGAAGTCGGGCAGATAGGCAAAGGCATCTCTTCGCGAACCCCGAGCAGGCGATCCTCATCTCACGATGCCGTTACATATTCGTGCGCCAGGAACGGGGCTGGACTACAGCCTGGTAAGGCAGGCGAATACGCCTGGACCTGGATACATTACGGCGGGCGTCCTTGGCGTAGGCAAGATCAGTGCGTTTGAGCATGGGGTCGCCGGCGGGCAGGGTCTGGTGATCGCCATTAGCGAGACGGACGATCACGGCATCGCGTTCGACCGTCTCCACGCGCGCAATTGTCGCGTTCCACATCTCGCGATTTCGGACGTTTGCGGTCCAGCGGATGGTCTCGCCGCCGTAGGCACCGATAGTCTTGTCGTTGCTAAGCTGCAAGCCATCGCACCGGTTTGTTGGATCGATCTTGGACAGATCAATACGGCGCCAGCGGCCAAGATCATCGCGAAGACCGATCCTGCCGTTCGCGTAAATGCGCTCGATCCGGTAATCGCCACGATCGAGGCCCAGGCCATTCCGGGAATCGCCGACCTCAAGAAAGCGCGCGTCCTTCCAGAAATGCGCATATCGCAGCTCCTCGTGAGCCACGTTGACGCGCTCCCGCACGGTGAGGACGCGGCCCTCGCCGGTGAGAGTTCCTTCCGATTTCAGCCCATCCTGGTGTAAGGACCTCAAGGCGCTCAGTACATCCGTATCAGCCGCGCTACCGGCGGGATTGTCGCGGCGAGCTGATCCAGCTCGATGGCTCGAAGCACTGGTGATGAGGTGGACGCCCCCTGCTTCAGAGCTTAATTCTGCAGAGCAGCGCCAGGCAATGCAGAGGGCCAGCATCAGAGGGAAAATCAGTCATGCAGATTACTACGATCGGTCTCGACCTCGCCAAGAACGTCTTCCAGGTTCACGCCATTGATACCGATGGTGTACCAGTTGTTCGAAAGGCTCTCCGGCGGTCGCAAGTTCTGCCATTCTTCAAGGAATTGCCACCATGCCTCGTAGGTATGGAAGCTTGCGGATCGGCCCACTTCTGGGCGCGTGAGCTGACAGCGCTCGGCCACGCCGTGAGGATGATGCCGCCAGCCTACGTCAAACCCTATGTCAAACGCGGCAAGACCGACGCCGCCGACGCCGAAGCGATCTGCGAGGCTGTGACACGTCCCACTATGCGTTTTGTGCCGATCAAGAACAGCGAACAGCAGGCGGTGTTCATGCTGCATCGCGTTCGATCGACGCTGGTTCGGCAACGCACGATGGTCATGAATGCTCTGCGAGGTCATCTGTCCGAATTCGGAATCGTTGCAGCCCAAGGCTCCGCAAATCTTGCCAAAATCGTCGAGGGGAGCCTCGCCCCGCCCGACCAGTCGGTCATCCCCGACCTAGTCCGCGCTGCCCTCCTGCCCTTGGTGAAGCAGATCGCTGAACTCGCCACACAGATCCGATCCGTCGAAATGGAGCTGCTCGCCTGGCACCGCCAAAGCAAAGTCAGTCGCCGCCTCGAGACCATTCCAGGGGTGGGATTTATTACTGCGACAGCTTTGACCGCGGCGGTTGGAGATCCCTCGCATTTTAAGAATGGCCGTCAATTTGCCGCATGGTTGGGCCTGACACCCCGCGCGAACTCGAGCGGCGGTAAGGAGCGCGTTGGAAGGATATCCCGAATGGGCGATTCCTATCTGCGTACCCTATTGGTGCTGGGCTCGACATCGGTCCTTCGCTTTGCTCGCAACAGGGCCGGCGGAAACGCTGATTGGATCAACGGGCTGCTTGCGCGGCGCCCAGCCCACCAGGTTTCGGTGGCGATGGCCAACAAGACGGCGCGCGTCGTCTGGGCAGTGTTAGCACGCGAGCAGGTATACATAGCGCCGGCGCCGATAGCGGCGTGACGATAGTCTCGGCGCTTCCTTGGAAGGGCTGAGGATGGTGGGAGAGGCAATGTGATGTGAAGCGGTCGACCCGGAACTTGAAAACCCCGCTCGAACCTAGGGCATAGCAGCCCGCACTGGTGATTGGGATCAGGTTCGCGGACTGCATCAAGGCCAGCGACGCCTAGCGATCGCAAAAGTAGGCCGGACATATGGAAGCACTCGACTCGCGGATCATTGCAAAAGCTCTTGCCATCGGGGGGGCGTTCTCTAATCGCGCCTCCGCCGTCAATCTGTATCTCGCATCCTGCCTGCCCGGGGTCACGGTTCTCTCCGCGGTCGGCAATGCCGCCGCAACATCTGGTACGAAGCCGAGGTTCTGCAAGGTCCACAACGGGCTCTCTTGATGATCGAGAGGCCCAAGGCCCTCTTGCGCAGTCACCTACATCCTCGCCCCATTGGGCAAGCATCCCATTCGGCAAAGCGACCGAATGGAATCACACAGGCAGCGTCAGGCGGTCGCAGGATCCTCAGGCCAACGGAACGGCTCGCCCGAGCGCCAGATGCTGTGGAGAATGACCGACAGCTTGCGTGCCAACGCCACCCGTGCCTTGCCATTGCCTGACCGCCTGGCGATGGCCTCCGCCCATTCCTTGAGGGCGGAGGCGCGCTTGATCCGCGCCAGGATCACGACAGCGGCTTCATACAGCAGCGTTCGGGTGAGAATGTCGCCGCACTTCGATATTCGCCCGCTGCGATCGACCTCGCCTGACTGATATTGTCGGGGTGTCAGCCCGCAATGCGCGCCAACAGACCGAGATCGCCGGAACCGAGCCGGATCCTCGACAGTGCTTACGTAGGCGAGCACCGATAATACACCGATGCCAGGCACGCTCATTAGCAGCCTGCAGACTGGACTCGCCTTGACCAATACGCGCACGGCCTTGTCGAACACAGTGATCTGCTCCCGCAACTGGCGCCAGGCGGCGAGCATGGGTTGAACGACCGGAGCTACATCCGAACGATCGGCAAGCAAGGCTTCAACTCGCCGGTCGAATGGCAGACCGCGCATCGCGCCCGGCAACAGACCAAACGTCTTCAGCACTCCGCGAATATGGTTCGACAACCGCGTCGTCATGCCGACAAGTTGGGCGCGGGCGCCGAGCAAGGCCCGTCGCGGTGAGTGTCGAACGACTTCACGTGAACCGATCGATACCAGCCTGTGCGCATGATCTGCGCCAGTCCTTCGGCATCATTCTGGTCCGTTTTGTTGAGCTGCATTTTGAGGGCAGCGCGTGCATGGCGAGCATCGAGGCACACGATATCGAATCCGCGGCCGCGCAGCTCGTGAACCAGCCACGGCGTCATGGGACCTGTCTCGATGCCGAGACGCGCTTCAATGCCGGCCCGACGGCGCACCGCCGCATCAATCTGCTCAGGTGTCGAGCCGCACTGGTCCCGCCAGAGCCTTTGCCCCTGCGCATCGACGGCGCAGATCGCCGTCATCTTCTGCGACACGTCCAAACCGACATACTGGATCATGATAGCCTCCGATGGTCACACCACCGGGCGAACACGCCCGGACCGCGACACTATCAGCGACTCATCGCGCGCCGCGATTACCGGATGTCCACATATGGTTTGAGGATCGCAGGCCGCAGTGCACGCTGCTCGTCTACATCGACGATGCGACCAGCGAGCTCATGCACCTGAAGATGGTCGAGTGCGTGCAACTTCGCCCACATGGAGGCAACGCGCGAGTATATCGAGCGGCATGGCAAAGGCAGATTTCGGCAAAAAACACCAACTTTTCGCCATTCGTTATTCCGTGGTCACAACAGCATGATCGTGACCATGACGAAAAATCCGAAGCAGCCTTCGGGAATGAATCAAAGCCCGCGTTGCTTCGGATCTAGTGCAACAGAAAAGGAAATTCGCCGTGCGGCAGTAGTTGGCCAAGATCTAAGCGTAAGCAGCCATTTTCAGCATCCCGATGCAAGTCTGACGAAGGCGCACGCCGCTCAGAACAACTTGTACGTCAGCATTGCGCCAAGACCATAGTCAGCTGCGCCTTTGCTCAGGCCCCCTGTTCCATAGAGCGTCACGTTGAGCGCTTTGCTAACTGGAGTATTGAAGGCACCGAACACCTCATGGCTGTCGCGAGAAAATGCGCTTGTCGATTCGCGATAATCATAGGAGCCGATCAGCACCGAGCGGCCTATCGCCACACTTGCGCCGGCCGAAGCGGTCCAGGCATTGTGCAACACCAATCCGGTAGGTTTACCAAGCACGCGATATCCGACGCTGGCGAACGGCGTGATCGGGCCAAAGGTTTTTGATACCTCAGCCTTGACTGCGACGTCCGCCTTGCCGGTGCCGAGGCCTTTGCTCCTTGAGGCGGTCGGAATCTTGACTCGTCCCGAAAGGTCGAGCCCAAAACCAAGAACAGTTTCCGGGATCATATAGGCTGCGCCGAGCGAGACGTCGCCAATGCCACTGCGCACGGTGCGGGGGGCATTTGGATCAACAATGATCGCCCCATCGCCGCCCACAATGGCAGACGAGCCGTCAATGCGCAGCCAAGGCGCGCTCGCAGTCAAGCGAAGGTCGCCCTTCTTCAGTCGAAGACTGAAAGGCACGACCAAAATGTCGGTGTTGGCGCCGGTTCCGTAGTCGCCGCTCGAATAATCCACACCTGTGGTCGCACTCAGGCTGGGAGCGCTTTCGGCAAATGCTGGGGTGTAGAAGGCGGCTGCAGTCATGGCCAAGCCAAGCAAAATCGATTTCTTCATATTTCCCCCACGTAACAGTGTGGGCCTCGCTTTCGCGAGACCCACAAAGCTGGAATACATCATCTCTCTGTTTTAATTGCCGCGACCCGGACGTGCGGCCGCAACCACGTCGCGGATGGCCTGTGCATTGGTCCGAACGTCGGCTGCACCGGTGCGAGCATCGCTGGCTGACGCGCGAACTTCAGCAGCTGCTGTGCGTGCATCTGTCGCAGTTGTGCGGGCATCTGCAGCATTGGAACTGGCATCCGAGACAGATGCGCGAACGTCCGCCGCTGTCGAGCGCGCATCAGCGCCGTTTTGGCGAACGTCAGCGGCGGCCGAACGGGTTGCCACCAGGTCGGCTACCGCGCCTGTGCCATCCTTGATCGAGCGGTTGTCACCGCGCGCCTTGGCAACAAGCGCGGCATCCGCAACCGCCGACTTCTCTGAAGCGAGATCACTGTTCGCGGCGGCGTCGGTGCTCGTCGCAACATGCGTCGTTTCGCTATCAGAGTCTTGGGTGTGTTGAGCCTTGGCCTCGGCCGACACTTCGGTTCCGAGGCCCTTATGACCCGACGCCCTGGCCATTACCGATACATCGGCGCCGATGCCGTGCGTCGAGGGCTGATCGGCTGCCTTCGCGATCGCGAGCGGTGCCATGACGCCTGCGAAAAGCAGGGCGGGTGACAGATATCTGATCGAGTTCATGTGTCTCTCCTAGGATGATTGATGTCTCTCAACCAAACATTGAACGTCTGACGGAGGGAGTTCCATCCCGATGATTTTACTGCCTTTTATCGTTTTTTGGTTAATTCGGCGTCAACCATCACGCTCTTAGCTCGTCTTGTCGAAAACTCGGACGCGGCCCCGCTAATCGAACCATTACCTGTTCAATTGTGAACAGCGTTGAAAGCCGGAAGACCGCTTGCCGCGCTGACTTAGGTTAGGCCGCGGCCTTGTCATCCCGCTGACCCCATCGTTAACGGTGTATTGGCCGTCACTCCGTAGATTTGTACTGTGCTCCAACGCATCACAGGCCTCGCGGCTGAAGCGTTTTCACGTTTCAGCGCCCTCCCATATCGCCTTGGCTTGAGGCCAGCTTCCTGACCTGTTGCTCGCAGCACGCCAAAAGCGCGATGCCTTCGCGCATTGTGCTAGGACCCAACCGAGCGAGGTCCTGAATCGATCCGTGAAGGGAGGCGAGCTGGTGAGCGGCCTCGCTATTCACGGTTGCGAAGTCCCCCTCGAATACAACTTTTGGGCTCACCGCGGCAATGCAGCCATTCACGGCTGAACCGAGAAATCGACCTGTGTGGCCGCAGGCGATGCCTCACCAGCCGCGAAACACAGCGAAGTTGACAAATATCTGACCGAGTTCACGTCATTCTCCTTGGGTTACTATGTCTCGGAACCAGACATAGAACGTCTGGTGGAGACACTTTCGTCCAAGGGAATTTTCGCGGTAAGGTGTTTATCCGGCGAGCATTCCGCACCCAGATTCATCTTTTCGGATTTGCGGAAGCCTCCACTCCGACCAAACCATGACCGAACGATTGCCTTTCCAATCGGGGGTGAACAGCCGTTTGCGAAAGTCGGGAAACTGCCTGCTGCGCTGACAAGGGATCAGGCATCCGAACATAGTCCGCAATCTGCCGGCTGATGACTGGGGCGGCGAAAGAGGTTCCGCGGACAATAGTTGCCCGTCCCGATAGGTCGGGCACTGTTGCAATCCCGGGGCCGACAAAATCAACGCGTTTCACCCGGCTGGCCTCTGGTAGTAGCCGACCATCCGCATCGGCTCCCGAAACCGCGATTACGCCTGGATAGGAAGCCGGGAAAAGCAGCCTAGCCGCGGCGCCATCATTGCCGACCGGCGCGACGATGGTGAACCCTTTGCCAATCATCACGCCCGTGACTGTCGCAACCAGGCCGTTGGCAGGGCCTACCATGCTTACATTGATGACCGGCACTTTCTGGCTTGCCATCCAACCCAAAGCCCGCACCAGCAGTTCCGTGGTACCGCCGCGTGGACCCGCGCCGAAGATATCGGCGGCGAAGATGGTCACTCGTCCGGGCTTGCGCGCAAGCAGGCTGGCAACAGCGGTCCCGTGTAAGCTGGCGATGCTTTCACTCGGCGCGAAATTTCGGCGCATGATGCGGATTCGCGGCCAGGACTCTACTGTTCCTGCAACACCAGCGTCGATCAGTCCGACCAACGATGTTCCAGACTCGCTCGGCCCGGAAACCGCTGGAGTTGTCGATTGTGGCGTGCCACGCAAACCGCTTTGGAAGAACACGTGATTGAGATCATAGTCCCCGCCAGGGTCGATGCGGCGTAGCCGTTCCAGCGCCCGCTTCGCCGACATACCTTCATGTTCGATGACCGTCAGCGAAATGCCGAAATCGGGCACATCGTTCTGCCGGAGGATAGAGAACCCGGCTCTTTCAATCCGCGCCAGGCGAACTGCATCCAGACCGGTGCTCAGAACCTCGCCGCGGATAGCCAGCGCACCGTTACGGTCAAGCTCAAAATCTGCGGGCGCCTGTTTGGCGATAGTGGCAGCCCGATCAGTCTGCTGCCTAGACAATCGTTGATTCTGGACCGCTTCGACCTGTTCCTGGCCGGCTGCGGCACGGCTTGATGCATTGCCAGCCCATTCGGGGGGGCCGTGCATAGGCATGTCCCGCGGCATGGGTATCTCACGGGGCACGCCTCGCCCTTGCCCCTGAGCGACCCCGGCAAAAGCGACTTGGGCAATCAGCGGGATTGCCAGCAATATGGGCAGGCGCATAGCGCTTGTCATTCTCATCCCATCCCCATCGGCCAAACTTGTATAATCAGCAAAATATTTTCGATGCAGCAGCGCCCTCAAAGGAATAAACGACCGGGCCCAGACGTTCCTTCCACAAGGAAGCAGATATTGTCCGACGTGAGACGCCAAATTGTTGCTTTGCTCCCGCGTCTGCGCCGACTGGCCTGGGTCATTGCGAGAAATGATCAGGATAGTGACGATCTGCTGCAAATGACCATCGAGCGGGCGCTTGCTCGAAGCGACAGTTGGGTGCCGGGTACGCGGCTCGACCTGTGGATTTTCAGAATTATGAAGAACCTTTGGATCGATGAAATCAGAACTCGCAACCGCTGGGGCCGGCTCGTCGAGAGTTTGCCCGATTCAGACGAGATCGACGACCGGGGCGCCGCGGCTGATGCCCTGCTGGATGCAATGGAACTGGCGAGAATCAAGGCTCGGGTTGACGCCCTGCCCGACGAACAGCGCATGGCTGTAAAGCTCGTACTCCTCGGGCATTACTCGTACACTGAGGCAGCCTCCATTCTGGAAATCCCAGAAGGCACGTTGACCAGCCGCCTCGCGCGTGGCCGGGCGGCATTGCTTCGCCATTATCAAGGCGGTGGAACACGGTAATGAGCGACCCTGTGGAAGAAACTGTCATCGCATATGTTGATGGGTGCATGGACGGTGAAGCAGTAGCCGCGTTTGAGGCGAAGCTGGCAGAAGATCCGGTGCTTGCCGAACGCGTCTCCTCCCACCGCTGGATGGCTCGGCAAATTGTGGCCGCTTATGGGCCGCCGCCCGAAGAAGGTGTCGATGAAACTTTGATCGCACGCCTCGGGCTGGGCAATGACAGTGTTGCTGTAATTCCTGGCTTTGTTCACCTCACTGCACGGCGTGGAGTCGTGTGGACGGCCCGCTTTGCCGCGCTCGCCGCGAGTCTCGTGGTCGGCATATTCGTCGGACAAAGGCTGTTGATGCCGGACACATCATTGATCCCTGGGCCTGATGGGCAAGTGACGGCCAGCGGAGTGCTAGCTACGGGCCTGTCAAACCAATTAGCAGGAGAACAGGGAGCTGTCCTCATTGGCGTCTCGTTCCGGACGGCGACTGGTATTTGCCGAACATTCCGAACAACACAAGGTCTCAGCGGGCTTGGCTGTCGTGAGGGCGCACAGTGGCGTTTGCCGGTGATTGTTAGTGCCGTCTCTGCGCAGAAGGCACCCACCGAGTACCAGCTGGCAAGCGGAGAGATACCGTCGCAGGTAATGGCGGAGGTAGACCGAAGGATTAAGGGCGAACCGCTTACCAAAGCGGAAGAAACTCGGCTCAAAGCCGTTGGCTGGCGCTGAGCCGACTTGCCTCGACTTCGGCGGAAGTGTCTTTTTCAGCCATATCTGGGGCGTGTTCGGCGCCACGGCGTTATATGGCCAAGGAGATCCCGGGATCGCAATTCTAAAAGCCCTCTTATTTATGGGCTCCCTGCCGGTGCGAGATCTTGAAAGCTAAGGGGCTGAAAGCTGTCGCCACGAAGGCGAAGGCGAAGGCGAAGGCGCGCCGGAGCGCGAGGAGCGAGCAGGCCAAGCTTAGCCACCTGACTGACGAGTAGTCCAAGGATGGGTTTCCTGATGGCCGCGGCATCGCCGCTCACACAGTGACTCTCGCCTTCATATTTGATGCGGTTTCCGACTATCGCGCCCAGGTAAAACAGCTGATCTTTGGCAGAAAATGCCACCGTGATCAACTATTGGTCAAGTAGCGGCTGACAGATTGTAAATAGGCGTCGATCCGGGACCCCATATCAGCGTGCAATAGTGACCCCCTTAGAGAGTTCTGGGCGGTTGTCCCGGTAGTCCATAGGAGGGACCCACGGCCGGCGCCGCGCGCCCCCCCCAAGCGCTGGCGGTGACGGCCGTGGGAGGTTCCTGTGGACCCACCGGGTCAACCGCCGGGTGGGGGGTCCGGGGGGAGGGTTTTTAACTCCGGTTCCTGAGCCGCCAGCTGTCATTGCCGGTCTCGATAACCATCGATCGCGGACTGCAGCGCCATCTTGTCCGGATCGATGGTTCGCTTGGCCTTTGTCCTAGGCAGGCCAGGCACCTGTGCTGCTAGCACCCAAGACTTGCTGCTCAGTTCGATAGCGAAAACAAGCGTGCTATCGTAATGGAGAGTTTCGGCGATACGCGACTCCGGCATGACAAGGACTCCCACTGCTTGAGATGGCGCAGCCTAACCTGCTTGCGCCGCCAATCATGGGATCTGTTCGCGCAGCACCGCATGGCTGCTGGCCCTGATGAAGTCCGCAGGCTGGCTCCCTAATCACGTCATCGCGCTCGAAGCGCTGTGACCCCCTGGGTTTCACCAACCCCCGGTCTGACCGGTTCGTCATCACTACTGAGCTGCTCCAACGCATCCCATCACGCGTCTATCGAGCGATCGGGATCTCCTTTTGCGGCAACGGCGTAGACCTCCTTCCGCGTCATCACGGCCCAGGCGATCCGGGCCGTTTTGTTGGCGAGCGCCACTGTCGCGATCTTCGTAGGCTTGCGCTCGAGCAGGCGCGCCATCCACGGTTGGCGAGCGGCGTTCTTACGCGCCATCCGCATCACCGCTGTCGCACGGACGACGAGCAGCCGGCGAAGATAGCCGTCGCCCTGCTTGGTTATTCCGCCCAGTCGCTCCTTGCCGCCTGAACTTTGCGGTCGAGGTGTGAGCCCCAGCCAGGCGGCGAACTGCCGGCCTGACCGGAACAGAGAGGCGTCGGGACCGCTGCCGCAATGGCCGAGGCCGTAATCGGGCCAATGCCCGGGATGGTCGCCAGCCGCCGGCTGGTCTCATCGTTGCGATGCCATGCCAGGATCTGCGCTTCCAGGCGGTCGATCTCGGTGGCGAGCGCCCTCAACTGAGCGGCAATGCCATGAAGGGCTGAACGCGCGTGAGCGGGAAACCTGTCCTGCTCTTCGTTCAGGGCCTTCAGGGAAGCTGCTACGCCGCCCGCCCCCAAACCCGTCACGATCCCGTACTCAGCTAAGTGGCCGCGAAGTGCGTTGATCAGCATGGTGCGCTGCCGGACCATCAAGTCGCGACTCTTGTGAAGCATCAGGACCGCTTGCTGCTCAACCGACTTCACAGCGACGAAGCGCATAGTCGGTCGGGTAACCGCTTCGCAGATTGCTTCGGCATCGGCCGCATCGGTCTTCCCGCGCTTCACGTACGGCTTAACATAGGCCGGCGGCATCAGGCGCACCTCATGCCCGATCGCCATCAACTCGCGCGCCCAGTGATGCGCTGAAGCGCAGGCTTCCATGCCAACCAGGCAAGGGGATAGCTCAGCGAAAAACCGGATAACCTCGGAACGGCGCAGCTTGCGCCGGATCAGCACTGCGCCATCGGCGGCAATGGCGTGTACCTGAAACACACTCTTCGCCAGATCCAATCCGACGGTGACAACCTCCTGCTCCATGGAACGACTCCTAGACGTGGACCTACAACGACCACATCATCGCACAGCTACGCTGGTGCGGAGGTCGTCCACCACATCACGTCAGTGGACGTACATCATGACAACGAAGCGGATTACCTCCGGCGATGAATGGAAGAAGCGGAAAGCCTACCTGGCCACCCGCCCCTACGCCACCTTGCCGGCCGGTGCAATTCTGTCTGAGGAGCCGCTAGGTGTCATCACCGCCTGCGACAAAGCTTTTGGGCCAACAAGGCGGCCCGACGGCCGCGTCCCTGTCTGGGTGAGACCCATCCACCGAGGCGTCGCCGCGAAGTATTAACTTTGCTAACCTTCGCGTGACACCCGAACTTAATCATTTGAGCCGATTATGGCCCTCGACGGCATAGGGGCTTTCCAGCATGAGTGTGTTCTACGTTTCGACCAGTGCGGACTTGTCCGCAGCGTCCGTGTCGGCAAAGGCCGGCGACGTCATCAGCCTGGCGAGCGGAACCTACTCGGCGCTTTGGTTGGACGGGCTTAATTTTTCGTCCACTGTGACGATCACCTCGACTGACCCGAACAATCCTGCTGTTTTGACAGGCCTAAATGTCCAAGGTAGCAGCAATCTTGCGTTCACCAATCTGGGCTTGGCTGGCCAGGCAGACGGCAAGATTTACGATTTCGGCGTTCTCGGATCCTCCAATATCTCGTTCGACCATGTCAGCGTTAGTGGCCCCGCTCTCGGCTCCGGCGGCGAGAAGATGTTCGGACTCTACATCAGAGGCAGCAGCGGTATTAGCGTCACCAATAGCGAATTTACCGAGCTGCAAAACGGCATATTTGCCTACAATAGTAATGGCGTGATCGTCTCTGGTAACGCATTTCACGATTTGCAATCGGATGGCGTTCAAAGCTCCAACACATCTCACCTGAGCGTATCTGACAACTTCTTCACTGACTTCCATCCGCAGAGCGGTGATCATCCCGATGCAATCCAGATTTTCACATCAGGCCAAGCCGGACCAACTACCGACATTTCGATCTCCGGTAACGTGGTGGCTCGGGGAACTGGTGATGCAGCCCAAGGTATCTTCATTACCGACGAGGCAGGAACGACATTTCAGAATGTGTCGATCACGGACAATCTGCTGATCGGCACGATGTGGAATGCTATCATGCTCACCGGGGCAACGAGCGGAACGATCACAAACAACACGGTCCTCGGGTATCCCGATATGCTGGCATTCTTGCGCATGGATTCCTCGCCGGTGACGGTGGCGGGTAACTCGGCGACAGCCTACGTCACCGGCGCGTACGGCAACGCGGTACCTCCTGATAACTCGCTCGCAACTGCGCCACTCGATTGTGGCGCCTACGTGCTGTCTAACTGGTATGCAGCGCACGCGCTGCCCGCTTTTTTCGATGGTTCAACAGCGGTGATGTCAGCTGAATTGGGCTTTTCTTTGAATATTCCGACACTAAGCGCAAGCACTTCACTTTTTAGTGATACCACCCTCCACGCGCCCGTTGTTTATTACGGGTCAGATGGAGCAGACGTCCTCGACGCCCAAGCGCTGAACGCTGACATCATTTATGGCGGTGCCGGCAATGACATTCTTTACGGGAAGGGCAGTGGAGCAGTGCTCAACGGCGGCACGGGCGACGATACGTATTATATCCGAAGTGCGGGTGACCTGGCGGTCGAGAAGTCGGGTGAAGGGCTCGATCAGGTCTTTTCTTCGATCGATTACACCTTAGGGGCAAATATCGAGCGACTTACCCTTGTCGGCACGGCGCTCAATGGTTCCGGCAATGAGCTGGACAATCAGATATTCGGGAACGATTCTGGCGATCTGCTTCACGGCCTGGCTGGTAATGATGTGCTCCAAGGCGGTGCAGGAAATGATATCCTCTTTGGCGATGACGGCAACGACACGCTTAAGGGTGGTCCCGGTGACGATCAATTGCATGGCGGTGCTGGAAACGACATTATTGAAGGCGGCGTCGGCAACGACAAGATGTGGGGGGATGCCGGTGCCGATAAATTTATATTTCGCGATGAAAGCGTAAAAGCACATGACTCTGATGAAATTTTTGGTTTCGAAAGAGGCGTAGATAAAATCGACCTCAGCGCGATTGATGCAAACATAAATGCCAGAGGAAATAACGCATTCAAGCTAATTGGCGCGCAAGACTTCCACCACTCCAGTGGAGAGCTGCAAGCCAAGCCTTACGGCGATGGGATCATGGTGTCGGGTGACGTCAACGGGGACGGATCTCCCGACTTTCAAATTCTCGTACATAACATAGCTGCTCTTTCAAAGAGCGATTTTGTACTTTGATTTTCCAAGAAGGCGCTGCCCATCCGGGCGGGACAAAAAGTTTCTGATAACGCAGCGCGCCTGCGGCCGTCGCGAAAGGTAGCACGTGAAGGCTCTAAGCGAACGGATGCTTTCAATATCGTGACGTCTTGACTTGAGCCTTCAAAACGCCTCCATCTTGGCACGTCCGGGCGGGGTTTTTGAATAGCTCAGCATGCCATAAGCAAAGAGTAGGCAAGCGAGCTCGACGTCGATGCCGCGGAGGCGGGCCCCAAAGCCGATCAAGGCGGCTTGCGGCCCCTCTGAATGCTCCAAGATCAATCCCAGTCGCTCTCGGCCGGCGTCTGATCTTTGAATTCCTAGATAGGGAACAGCTGCGGCCCCGCGCCGCTACTAGCGCGCGGGGTGCTGCATCATGCACGATATCGTTGCCGGACCCATCGCACCAGTCGGTGGAGATCTCCACCGTAACAACGCGCCATCGCTCCGACTGCCATAGATCCAGTTCCTTTCCTGCCAACTTACGACGGCGGACCGCGGGCACCCGACCTGCTTCAGGCAGGAACGCCAGTGCAGGTTGGGATAACCGGTGCTCCCTCACAAGGCCCTCGCTTCTCCTCGAGGTCGGCATGTGGCCGCCTGGTGATTAGTGGGTTGCTACACCCATGGCGACCTCGTCGCTTTTCCCGCGTTAGCCCACATCCCCAGAGACCGCGATCATACTTCCTTCCCTTTCACGCAGTGCCCCCACTTGCGTTTGTGCCATTCCGGCGCGTTCATGAATCTTGCGAAATAACAATGCAACGACCGATAAAGGATAAGGTATTCTGAATTCGGAGCGTCTTTTGGGCGCACATTGGGAGCATGCGCACAATGACAGGCCCCTCATCGACAATAAATTAACAGATTATCGAAATATCCCAAGCCTCGCGGCAAAAACTGATTTGATGAATATAACATTGCGAGAATCGAGTTTCAATACTCATCTTACGACCCCCTATATGTCTATCTTTTTCATGATTTTTGGCAATTGTTCGACATTTATTCAATACAATCATCGAACCTCATTGGCGATCACGCCCACAATGAGTTGCTTTGATCAAAGTGGGGAAAGGACAACATGCCGACACCGAAAAAAGTCAGCCCGCTGGGCGATTCCGTATTCAATCCGGCCTTTGGAAGTTTCTCTACGTCCGATGATGAGGGCGATCTCGTGCAGGTCGCCTTGCTAGGCGCCCTACAAGGCACCGGTCCACTCTTTGGCGGCGATCTGGCGACCACCACTACGCCAACGCTGATCAAGGCTAGCGCCGGAACGTCCACGAGCAATTCGAGCGAGTGGACCGGCATCACGTTCGCGCAGAGCGGCGGCTACTATCCTCCCGATAACGCGCTAGCGGCGGGGCCGATCAACCTGTTGGGCGCCCAATCCGTGATGTCTGCCGAAAACGGAGCCGTCGAGTTGACGACCTTTTCAAAGGGCGTGGGTACGACCAACTACGTTTCAGCGACCGCTTTTTTCGGCACCCCGCGATCGGGCTATTCTTACACGGATCCCAAGATTCTGTTCGATTCAGGGTCGCAGCGCTTCATCGCGTCGATCGATGAAATCAATGTCAGCACCGGCCAGAGCTATCTCGTCTACGAAGTATCTGCCAATGCCTCGCCTACGAGCCTTTCGAGCGGCTGGACGCGAACCGAAATTGAGACCACCGAGACGTCCAGCGCAGGATCGACATTTGCCGATCAGCCGTTGATCGCCGAGAACGGCGGCTGGCTATACATCGACTCCAACCAGTTTACCTCCGCCGACGCTTTCGAAGGGAACTGGCTTACCCTCGTCGCCAATTCACTGCCCAATACAGGGACGCCATCGACGCTTTCCTACCAGCTCGGAGGGCCGAACGACTTCTCATTCCAGCCGGCGACCGTTGAGCACGGCCTCAGCGGACCGCAGTTCTTTCTTGCCTACGGCAGCGATGGCTCGAACGCCTCACTTAGCCTGATCGCCTTTTCGGGAAGTGCGCTGATAGCGGGTACCCAGTCGGGCAATCATATATCGGGCGTTACGGTGAGCGGAACGGCTCTGATCCAGGATTACGGGACGCAGGCCGGCTATGCCGTTGCCCAGTCTGGAACAAGCGGCAGACTCGATGCGGGAGACGGTCGCATCACCAGCGCGATCCTCGATGCAACCAACCACGTCGTCTATGCTGTCATGGAAGTTCTGCCGACCTCCGGAAGCACCGTACCGACCGACGAGCTCGTGAAGATCGACGTTACGAATCCGAGCGCGCCGTTACTCGTTTCAGCCGTATCTCTGAATGCGCTCATCTCGCATGGTGTATCCGGCCTTAGCGCCGCCCAACTTGCGGGTAGCGCGACGTTTAACGCCTCGCTTGCACTCGACGGCAATGGCGATCTGCTGGCGAACTTCAATGTGAGTGGCAAGAACATGCTGCCCGCGGATGTCTATGCGGTATGGAAGGCACAAGGCGGTATCGTCGACATTAACTTGAATCCCTCGTCCGTCGTGGATTATCAGAACAGTGCGCATTATTATGTCGACCCTTCCCACTCGGCAGTGAGCCGTTGGGGCGATTATTCGACAGCCGTTGCTGATCCGAGTATGGCCAATGCCTTCTTTATTTCTAACGAATACGACAATGGGACAATAATGCATTACAATAGCTGGGGCACCGCCATTGCACATGTGCTGATTGCGTAATTTGAGAAGCCCCCACTTCGGAGATCGTCTGCTTTATTAAAGTGTATCTATACGAAGGCTCGGATTCATTTGAAGCCAGAAGGCGTTTTCGATGAGGTGCCGCCCACGGTATCGCTGCTTGTCGTAGCGGACGGCGCATTTACGGTTGCAGCGTCCTGAGATCACGTGCGTAGCACCTGCATCGCGCAGGCTGTCGGCGTAATAGCCCTTATCGCCGAGCAGGTATCGCATGTCCGTCGCCAGAACATTTGGCCCAACTCGCTGCGTAGATTAGCGGATTTCGAGCCTCGTCTTGAGGTTGATGTTAAGCGGCGAGCTTGCGGTGCTGCAAGCACCGATGTTCGATGGTTTGTCGCTTGATCCTTTCGCGCTCTTGGATGATGGCCGGAGCGCTGCCGAAGTAGGCGTCGGCGGGTGTCACATTGGCCAGGCTCTCGTGGTAGCGCTGGTGGTTGTAGTGCTCGACGAAGGCCTCGATCGGGGCTTCGAGGTCACCGGGAAGGAAGTAGCTTTCCAGCAGGAGGCAGTTTTTGAGGGTCTAGCGCCAGCGCTCGATCTTGCCCTGGGTCTGGGGATGCCTCGGGGCGCCGCGGACGTGGCTCATCTTATCGGCCTCGATTTATTCGGCCAGTTCGCCGGCGATGTAACCCGGGCCGTGGTGCTGAGTAGCCGCGGCTTGTGCAGCACCGTGCCGCTGGCGCAGCCGTAAGCCGCCAGGACAAGGTCCAGCGTGTCGGTCACGTCCTCAGCGCGCATGTTGATGCACAGCTTCCAGGCGATGAATGTAGCGCGAGAAGTTGTCGAGAAGGGTCGACAGATACATCCAGCTCAGCCGATGATCTTGAAGTAGGTGAAGTCGGTCTTCCAAATCTCGTTCGGCCGGATGGCCTTGGTGTGGAACTCATCGGCGGCCTTGATCACGACATAGCCCGGGCTGGTGATCAGATCATGGGCTTCGGGTAGCCGGTTAACCGTGACTTCCGACATGAAGTAGCGCTGCTCGTCGGTGAGCCTGCGCGGGATACTGATCGGCTATCTCAGCGCAGAACGGTGCGGTTGGATCTGCGCCAAACTGCGTGACGGCGAGGACTTCCGTGCTGTGTTCCAGGCCAGGGTCAATGGCGGCGCACTCATCCGCGTGGGCTTTCCAGGCGAAATGCTGACCCTTCCCGAGCCAACGCCCAAAGCAGTACTTCGCAAGGAAGATCCAGACGACGCCTTCTATCCCGACGAAATCCCGCCCGACGACTTTTAACAACGGAGAGCCTCGCGCCGCGCTAAAGCTCAAGCCCTTTCGAGCGATCGAGCTCCGGCTGATCGCGCGACGGCGTCTTCGGCCCGGTGGGCGCTCCCCTACTATCCGGCCCCAGGCCAAGATCGTTACGACCATGGTCACGGTCTGCTGCTCCGGCGCGGTCGGCACCCTTGCCGGCGACCTGATACGAAAACGAAGCCGCGGAGCTTGATCGCAGCGGATCATCATTGCGCTTGTCTCCCGGCATTCCGAGATCGTCAGGCAGCGGCCCGGGATGGAAGGCCTGGCCGCGCCCCGACAACAGAGCTTCAACCCGCAGTTCGCCGACGGTCTCGAGCGCGGACGACTTGTTTCCGCGGTTGTTCTCCAGCTGCCGGGCGAGCTTGTGCGCGTCGTCAGTGAAGAGCCTCACGTCGGACTTCTGCCGCGTCAGGTTCACGAGAAACGATCGCGCGTTCGACAGATTGCGCTCGGCCGCGCCCATGACGGCGAACACCGTCTCGTTGGTGATGCCCTGCGCCATGTGGGTGTTGATTGCGTAGGCCAGATCGATTCGTTTGAGCATGGGGTCGCCGGCGCTCAGGGTCTGCTGGTCGCCATTGGCGAGACGAACGATCACGACATCGCGTTCGACCTTCTCCACGCGCGCAATTGTCGCGTTCCACATCTCGCGGGTTCGGTCGTTCGCGGTCCAACGGATCGTCTCGCCATCATGGACGCGAATGGACTTGTCGTTGCTGAGCTGCAAGCCATCACGCCGGTTTGTGGGATCGATCTTGGCCGGATCGATGCGGTGCCGCCGGCCGCGATCATCGCGAAGACCAATCCTACCGTTCGCGTAGATGCGCTCGATCCGGTAATCGCCACGATCCAGGCCCAGGCCATTCCGGGAATCCCCTACCTCAAGAATGCGCGCGTCCTTCCAGAAATGCGCATAGCGCAGCTCCTCGTGGGCAACGTTGACTTGCTCACGCACCGTAAGCACGCGGCCCTCACCGGTGAGCGTTCCTTCTGATCTTAGCCCATCCTGGATGATCTCGTTGGCGCGGCCCCGCCCTTCCCGGCTCGACGGCAATAGCGTCGTCGTCGCCCGATCTTCCGGGACAAGCGCCAGCCAGGCTTGGGCAGCATCGAGCACCCGATCATCGGACTGAACCACGCGTTCGCCCAGGAGCTCGATCGCCGCGCGCACCTGCCCCGCATCGGCGAGATCGGCGACGGCGCGCATCAGCGGGGTCTGCTGGCGCATGTTGGTGTTGACGGTGGTGAGCGGCAGTTCGTCACGCGCAGTCCGCGCCTGCATGACCGCGAAGGATTTGCCGGCCTCGATCGCCGAAAGCTGCTTGTGGTCGCCGACGATGGCGAGGCGGCCGACCTCCATGAGATTGGCAACGGCAGTGAGCTTGTCCATCTGCTCGTTCGAGATCATCGAGGCCTCGTCCAAGATGAGATAGGTGCCCCGGAGTTCGGCCTTGCGCGCGGCAAACGCGCCGGCGGAAGCCTGGCCGCTCAGGAACTTCTCGTTGCGGAATAGGAAGCTGTGCACCGTCAGCGCCTCAAGGCCCGTGTCAGCCTTCAGATCGGCGACCATCTTGTTCTGGAACGCGAGCGCTTTCGCATCGCCTTTGATATCTGCGGTGAGCAGCATGGCCTTCTTCCCGCCCACCGCCAGTAGCCGCGCCGCGGCATCGAGCGCCTCGGCTTTCGCGACGGGCTGGAGCATCGTCGATTTGCCCGCACCGGCACGACCCTGCACGAGCACGATCCGATTCTCAGACGACACCATCTGGATCGCCGCCGACAGTTGCTCGGGATTGAGCGTCCGCTCCCCGGCGAGCTCCTGAAGTCGGACGCCCGCGACATCGGCCGGCATCAGGGGGGCGCGCTTTCCCCACGCCGGCATCCATCGCGAGCAGGATCCGCCGCTCCTGCCGCAGCGCTTCGCGCGTGGTGACGAGATCGATCGCGCGGTCGTAGCGTTCGGATTTTTCAGGGATCAGTTCGCCCTTCTCGGCAAGCTGCGCCATGCGCCGCTCGACCTTTTCATGGGTCACGCCCTTCAGGCCCAGATTGAGCGCGGTCTTCAATACGTCATTGCTGCGAAATGCGGCTTCGCGTTCGGCGAGAATACGAATGGCGCTGGCAACCGCGAATTGCGTCCGCGCAGTCGAAGGCAGCAGCGTGATGCGGGTGAGGCCCTGATCGACGAGCGGGTCATGCGGCCGGCGCAGGAAGTCGACGAGCCGCGTCCGGGCATCAACGACGGCCGCGCCGACAGCGATCGCGCCGCGTTCGATCATGCCGCTCCGCTCGCGCGAACGGTCGAGCGACGCGGCATAGACCTTGTCACCATTGTAGTCGTAGGACTTGGCCTCTTCGCGCCAGCGCGCGCCAAGCGCCGTGCGATCGCCGGCATCGAGCTTGGGATCGCGCGTGCGCAATGTGACTTCGAGCAGGCCCTCGCGCGACTTGATGCCGAGCGCTTCGGCCTTGGCCTTGATGTCCTCGCGGCGCTTCGAGAACCCATCGATCGCCTCGCGGTTCACGCCGACGATCTCGAAGGCGCCATGCTTGCCCTCGAGGCGGGTGGTGTAGCCGAGCTGCTCGATCTTATCACGCAGGGCCGAATGATAGATCGCGGCCAGCACGGCGTTGGCCTTCCACATCTCGCCATTGTGCCATGCCCGCCAGCCATCGTCGCGAATGACCTCTCCATTTGCCCCCAATCGGTCAGGATTGCGGAACTGCTTGGGCAGCCGAGTCAGGTTGGCGACGACGGCATGGATATGCGCCTGCGGATCGAGCGAGCGGCTCGTATCGTGGGGGAACAGCGCATAGACGAGATTGCCCGTGCGGATCGGGATGGCTTTGCCGTCCTTCTTGATCCGGGCCTCCGCGAGGTTCGCCTCAGCCCAGGCCATGGTCTCCTTGACCGCGGCCATGTTGGCCGCGAGCAGGCGCTTGTCGCCAGAAACATAGGCAAGCAGCGATGCCGATTTCGGCATCGAGAAGGTAAAGTCGGTGCCGTGCGCGCGGTTTTCCTCCTCGCCGACCTGCTTACCGCCGGGGAGCTTGCCGCCGAGCAGGTTCTCGAAATCCGAACGGTCGACCGCGCCCGCGAGCCCGAGTTCGCCGGCGCCGCCGCCATACCATTCGGACGCCGCCTCGGACTGCTGGGCGGTGTAGTAATTGTCCGAGGCGAAGTATTTGGCGGCGCCGCCCGCCGAGCGGACGGCGCCCATGGATACGGTCACGGCTCGATGTCCATGCCGTCATCGAGATCGGGCGTTTCGGTGTCGATCTCCGCCCCGCTCCCACGGCGATGTTCGTCGTCGCCAAAATCGAGCTGCAACTCGCGCCGGACCTGCTTGGCCGAAGAACTTGGTTCGCCGGAGCGCTCTTCCCTCGCCGCTGCCTTCGTGCCGGCCTGAACAGGGCGGTCGTTCTGCCGCGCGGGCTCGCGATCGGCGTCGGACCCAGGCCGACGCTGGTTTTCGAGGGCGCCGCTATCGCGCAGCGAGGTACGCGGCCGCCCGGCGCGATCGGCCTGACGGAGCTCGTCCGCCCTCGCCGGGGGATCCTGCCGGTCGGTTCGCGTCGCTACCGGCCGCTCGCTGCCTGCAGGGAGTCGGGCAAGATCCTCCTCGATGCGCGGCTCGGCTTCGGAGGCTCCTTCCTCGCGCGGGCGCCAGAGGATGCCATCCTGCTCGAGGTCGACGAGACGCAGGTCGGCTTCGCGCAGCTTGGCCTCGGCACCGTCGCGGCCGCCCGCCTCCTCCGCGGTCTCATCATCGTCATCGTCGCCATCACCGCCGGACCCAGGCGCAACGACCGGCGGCAGCGGGGCCGGCTCGAACCCCTCGGCGATCACCGGATAGTGGACGTAGTCCATCTTGATATGGGCCGAAGGAAAGCGCTCGGGGAAGCGGACATAGCCGTGGAGGTTCATCAGGCTGGTGAAGTCGTCGGCGATGACCAGGGCCTCTTCCTTGGTCGTCGGTGAGATGGTCGAGGCATCGCGGGTCTGGTGGGCGCCATAGGAATAGGCCTCGTCCATCGTGCGCACCTTCTGGAATCCGATGAGCTTCGAGCACTCTTCTGCGGTGTCGCGGTCGCTTGTCCTGAGGATCAACTTCGAGCCGGTCAGGCTGATGATGTTGCGCGCGCCGTTCTCGCCGTAGACTTCGCGTAGCCCGGCAAAACTGTGCACGCCGAGCACGAAAGCGCCGCCGTAGCTGCGCGCGGTTTGCAAGCCCCGCGTGAGCGCTGGGAGCTGATGGAGCGCGCCGAGTTCGTCGAACACGAACCAGGTCCGCAAGGTCCGCGTGTGCTTGAGCGTCATCATCGTATTGATGGCGATATTCATCCACAGCGTGAGCAGCGGACGGGTCATGTCGAGATGCACATATTGCGCCGTGATGAAGAGGATCGAGCCCGCCTTTTCCTCACGCCGGATCCAGTCGCGGATCGAAAACGGCGAGCCGTTCTCGGGCAGGAAGCGCAGCGCCTCGCCGTGGGCATTGAGCACGGCGCGGATCGACTGCGCCATCCGCGCCGCGTCGGGAGAAGTCAGCGGATCGGCGACGGTACCCTTGAGCCGTGCGTAGATCCGCTTGAGGCTGGCTTTCAATAATTCGTCGGACAGCGCCTTGTTGGTGCCGAGCCCCTGCGCCTTCAATTTGACGCACATCTCGACGAAGAGCATGCGTGCCGCCTTCTCCCAGAACCCGCCGTCACTACCATGCTCGGGCGGGATCAGGGCGGAGGCCGCCGAGACGAATTCGCTCTGCGTGTCGCAGTCGTTGAAGACCGACCAGGTTTCGCAGCGGGCGTCATTTAGGTTGAGAACGTGGTCGCGTGTAGGCTCGTAGAACGCCTCCATGTAGTGGCCGGTTAGATCGAAAATGACGCAGCTGTCGCCGCGCTCGAACGCCTGTTTGACGAGCCCGCGAAGCGCGGTCGTCTTGCCCGAACCCGTCGTGCCGATGACCATGGCATGGCTCTGCTCATGTCCTAGCGGAAAGGGCAGCGTGCCGAACGAATAGGAGGGAAAGAGACCGTATTTCTTTCGGTCGGGCCACGGTAGCGCCTTGGCTTCGGTGACGCTCAGATCAGGGCAATTGTCATGCGCGCGCTCGCGCAGCCGCGCCGCATTGTGGCGCTCGATCATGCGCCTGAGGTCGTCGCTCTCGACGAGTTCGACGCCGCGTTCGTGGTGATCGGCAAGGATCGCCTCGCCGCGATGACGCGCCCATTTGACGAACCACAATGTGAAGGGTCCGGTCAGCGCAGAGGCGAACAGGAAGCTGCCGATCAGCGAGCGGATGAGCTTGGCCCACGCGATCTCGACGTCGGCAATATAGGGCACGTAACCCATGTAGGTGTGGAGCACGGCGCCGCTCTTCAGCGTCACGTTTACGGGCTTCATATCCGAGAGCCCGATATAGTCCCAGGCGCCGGCAAGCGCCTTCATGCTGATCATCTGGAACTCGTAATTGTCGAGCACGACAGTGAGGCGCGCCCACAGGATGAGCGCGAATAGACCGGCCCAGACGAAGAATGGTACGCGCGCGCCCCGCAACCACATCGACCACTGATGACCGATGAGCTGCGAGCCGCGGGTGAAGTGGCCGGCGTTGCGTTTGGCATCGCCGTGCCCCGACCAGGGCCTGGGATTGCGTGGCCTCGGATTGCCGGCCTGTTCATTTGCCATGGAACTTCTCCATGCGCTCGTCGACGGCATCGAGAATCTTGTCGCGCAGATCGGGAAACTGCAGGCGTACCAGCTGGTCGAGCACGAGCTGGTTGAACTCGCTAAGCTCGGCGAGCCTCTGGAGGTTCGCCGCCTTGCCCGCATGGAAATCGAGGTATTGCAACACGGCCGCACGAATGTGCTCGGCCTTGGTGACGCCGGTCCCGGCGGAGAATTCCGTGAGACGTTCGAGAACGTCCTCCGGAAATTTCAGTGAATAAAGTACAGCCATTTGCCTCACCGCTAGGGGCGGGTCGAGGCGGGTACTCCGCAAGGCAAAAGCGAGTTCGAACTACCTAGCCGAAGGGCTCCAGTTGTCAAGCGGGCGTGTTCGCCAAAAGACTGGCGTTTGCGATCTTATGACTGCTTTTATCGCCGCATTGTGCCGTAATACTCGCTGCAATTAGGTTTGCGATAATATATCCGGCGTGGACATTGGATCGCAAACCCCATGTTTGCGATAGTAGGACCGCTCAAATCCCCGATATTGCTTGGCAAAGGGTTATCCAGGCCCCGCACCACCGGTGCATACGGTGTGCTGTCAATATCCCGCCGATTTTTATATCCACGGAGCTTCTCCTGAACCGCCGAAAATGCTCGTTTTTCGCTTTCCGGTTAGGCACTTGCGCGCAACTGATCACGCGCAGGAGATGTTGTCTCATTGGACAGCCTGGCAGGCAATGTTCTGGCTTTGGACCGGATATGGGACCAAATAGCCATCAGGAGGCCTGAAACTCATCCTATCTTCGAGCGCGATCTCAATGCGAAATTTCTCGACATTTGAAGGCGCTGAAAAAACGTTGAACGTGCACGAAGCACTGCATGAGCGGCGTGCACCAAGGGGGGGAACAGAGGTCGTTTAAGGCCATTCGGTCCACCGATTGAGGTGACAATCGTCGAGGCGAAATGGACGCGAGGCGACGCGCAGTCTGACATTAATCGCAGGCAGAATGAGGGTCCGTTCGCGACGTGGTTACACACGCGGCGGGGACCAGAGCGGTGAAACTGACTTGCCATTTCTCGCCGCGCTAGTCGCACCGTGCGCGACACGGTGCGCGCGTTGCGACCAGCAGGCGGCGGCAGCCCCTTTGCGGTGCGCTTCGAGACACCGCAAGGGCAGCAGGCGCAGGTCGACTTCGCTCAGTTCCGGGTGCGATTTACGAGCGCGCCGAACAGCGTTCAGATCGTGTGGCTGTTCTCGATGGTACTGGGCTTCTCCCGGCTGATCTGGGGGCGCTTTGCTCAGCGCCAGACGATGCAGACCGTATTGGCATGCCACAGGGCGGCGTTCGAGGCGATCGGCGGCGTGCCGCGCGAAATCCCTTACGACCGCATGAAGACGGCCGTCCTCGGCGAGGATGAAGATGGTCGCATCATCTACAACCGGACGCTCGGCGAGTTCCCCCGCCATTATGGCTTCCTGCCGAAAGCATGCCGCGCTTATCGGCCCGAGACCAGCTGCGGTAACACAACTTCGCTTGAGCCTGGTGCTCGAACTGACCGCCGCTGCAACCATCTTTGGCTTGGTCGCTTGGCTCGGTACCCTCGAACCGCCAATCTCGGCTGCCCAATAGCCCCTAAGAGAACCCGCAAGAATGTTGCTTAAATCCACTGCACAAGCACGCCTGGCCTCGGCCTGTGCCACTATCGCCCTGGTTGCATGGTCCCCCGCCAAGGCTCAGCATGCCATGGGCGACATGGCGATGCCTGGGGCTCCGCCACCGGTATCGACGCCGCAGAATGAGCCCAGTCCACCCCAGACTTCTCCTGCGGCCCCAGCGCCAGATGCAAGCGGCATGGCAATGCCTCCGATGACAATGGACCAGCCAAGCTCAGCTCAGTCGGCAGCGAGCGCGGTAATGGACCATAGCTCCATGGCCCATTCGGCGATGGCCCACGATATGGCCATGCCCGGAGACTTCGCTGAGGGCTCAGGCACCGCAAGACTGCCCGGCAACGAGCCCATGAACCACGGTCTCCATCTCGACCTGGGCAGCGGCGACTCCCTGATGTTGCACGGCTACGTTCGGGGCATCTTCACTGATCAGACCGGCCCGCGCGGTGGTGACAAGCTCTATGCGCAGTCCATGGGCATGGCTCAGTACGAGCATCCCTTTGAAGGTGGTCGCCTGCTGCTGCGTGCCATGGGCAGCCTGGAGCCGGCAATGCGCCACGATGGCTACCCCAACCTCTTCGCCACTGGCGAGGTCGCCTACGGTCAACCGCTGGTCGACCGCCAACACCCGCACGATTTGTTCATGGAGTTGGCGGCACGCCTCGACGTAGAAATTGCGGAAGGCACGACAGTTTTTGTCTATGGCGGACCCGTCGCTGAACCAGCCCTCGGCCCAAGCGCATTCATGCACCGCGGCTCGGCAAGATATAATCCCGAAGCCCCGATCACACACCACTGGTTCGATAGCACTCACATCACTTACGGGGTGGTGACGGCAGGGATCTCGACGCCCAAGTGGCAGCTTGAAGGTTCGGCCTTCCGCGGTCGCGAGCCCGATGAATTTCGCTGGAACATCGAAGCGCCAAAGCTCGTCAGTTGGAGCGTTCGCGCGACCTTTTCTCCTACCCGGGCCTGGGCATTTCAGGCCAGCTATGGGCACCTCAAGAGCCCAGAGGAACTGCACTCCAACGAGAATGAGAACCGCACCACCGTCTCAGCCAACTACGACAATGGCCGCGGTGTTTCGGCGATGGCTGCGTTCAGCTCCAAGCAGCGGTCGGCCGGCCGGGCGCTGACAGCCTGGTTGAGCGAGGTGAACTGGAACGTGGATCGCCATAACACCTTGTTCGGCCGCATGGAAAATGTCGCCAATGACGAGCTGTTCGTGGACCCTCGTCATCCCCTCCACGACCAGACTTTTCGCGTAACCAAGTTCCAAGCCGGCTATGCCTATAGGCTGGCTTTTGCGGACTCGCCGTTGAGGCTGGCCCTGGGCGGAACCGTGTCTGCATTCGCCAAGCCGGCTGCACTGGATCCCTACTATGGCAACAACCCGATGGGCTTCACAGTGTTCGCCAAGCTGAGCTTGGGTGAATAACTATTCATATTACAATTTCCCAATTCAGCGGCGGTTCAAATTGATCGCGCTATCCAGGTCCGAAGACTAAAGTGGAGTAAGAACATGCGCAGGCTTAGCATGATGATTATCACCAGTTCGCTGCTTGTGGGCGGAATCGCCACTCCTGCGTTGGCGCATCCTGGCGAATATGAGTCCCCCCCACGACTATGATCATGATCAGCTTGATGACCAGCATGATGCTGACCATGATTATCTCGACGATGTACACCGGGAGGCCCACGAAGAAGGCCTAAGCCCATGGGAGCATCGCCAGTTGCACCGCCAGCTTGACCGCGAGCATGCGCGGGAGCACCGCCAGTTGGATCGCGAGCACTACTGGCAGCACCGTCGCAACGATGGCTACTATGGTGGATGGAACAACGGATATGGGGGTTGGACCGGTCGCAGCGGCGTTCAGTGGTACTTTGGTTTCTGAGCGTCTTATCTTTTTCCAAGGGTCATAGGACAGTCGGGTGCTCGTCCACGAGCTTGCCCAGATTGCTCGTCTGTACGACGAAGCTCGTGCCAGATCCCTCGGCCGCTCTGAGCGCAGGGCGATTATAAAGCTTCTTCGCCGCATTCGCTCAAAGATTTGCCAGAGAGGCTGCGCGCCGCGATCACTCTGCTGAACACCATCAAGTTAGCGATAGAGCGGTTGAGCAATCCTGGAATCTGTACGAGCGAACGCAGGTGCATTGTGACCTGCATCCCGAATTCTGGGCCGTTTTGAGCTGGAAAATTCCAGTTATGATCGGAGGGCCAGGATACGAAGTAAGCGATGAAGAGGACGAAGTCTTCGGAGGCGCAGATCACCTTCGTGCGGAAGAAGGCCGAGTATGGTACGCCGGTCGGCCGTGCGCCGACCTGGGCGCATCCACTTGTATCCGGTTGAGGCGCTGACGCCTCGCACCATAATTTCATTCACGACCTCGAAATGCGCGGGGCGTTGTGGCGATGGAGGCCTGTTGGGTGCTCACCATATGGGCCGTGCGCTGGCAGCGCATGGACAAACCGTCCGGTTGATGTCGCCGGAATATGTCCGTCCATACGTGAAGGCCCAGAAGAACGACGATCGCGACGCCGAAGCTATCGCAGAGACGGCGACACGGCCGACCATGCAGTTCGTGGAGCTGAAGAGCCAGGAGAAGCTGGACATGCAGACACTGCACCGGATTCGCGACCAGCTCATCGGCGAGCGGACCTCACTGAATTAGATCAGGAGTCTGCTGCTGGAGCGCGGGCACATCGTCGCGCAAGCGCGTGCGAAGCTCGCGGTTCCGCTCGGCGAGATGCTCGAAGCCGAAGAACCCGTTCTGGGGTTTCGTATTCACCGGCTCGTCACCGACATGCGCGCCCGCTGGGTAGCGCTCGACGAGAGGATTGCGGACCTCGACGCCGAGTTCGCGCAAGTAGCGCTGTGCGACGAGCGAACGCAGCGCCTGCTGACCATTCCCGGCATTGGCACCCTCAACGCGACTGCACTGGTCGCTGCCGTCGGCGATGCCCGGACCTTTGCGCGTGGTCGCGATCTTGCTGCATGATTGGACCTGGTCCTGCGTCAGGCCACCACCGGCGGCAAGCCTCGGGTGCTCGGCATTACAAACGCGGCAGCCGATACCTGCTAAGATCCTTATCCAGGGTGCACGTTCGTCGCTGCCGACGATGAGCATGAGCGACACACGTCTGGGCGCCTGGGTGCGCGGCCTGCTCTCGCGGGCGCACAAAACACCGTCGTCGTCGCTCTTGCGGCCAAAATGGCGCGGATCGTCTGAGCACTTCTACGCCATGGACGGACCTTCGAACCCACATTGCTGGCGGCGTGAACGAGATCGGCCGATGCCCTTGGCATCCGCTGGATGATGTCTGCAGGAGGTGAGAAGAAGATGGCCTGACAGTCGACCGGTGTCTTGGAACCCTATGGCCCGAAATGGCACTTCGATGCCGGCCCCTTTCTGAGGACCAGGACGCGCGGATCTCCATCTTGGCCAACGGCAATGCGCCGAAATGCCGGATACGTTCGCAGACTGCTTAGATCATCTGATGCAAACCGCTTGCCGACGGGGCGGGCCATACGTTTGCGCCAAATGCGGCGCGCTGGATTTTGATGTAGGTGCTGTCGATCGCGGTGCTCTTCGTCACCACGCCTGCATCGACTAACGCGGCTAACAGCTTCAACCAGAACCCCCGCCGTGACCAGCAATTGAAGCGGTTGTAGATGGTCGTCGAGAGGCCATAATCCGCCGGACAATCACACCAGCGGCAGCCGACCTTCAGCAAATGCGGAATGACGGAAATCACTCGGCGGTCGTCCACCTGCCGGCTCCAGGCTGGTTCTTCGGCAGATGCGGCTCGATCACCGCCCACGCCTCATCCAACAACCAGAACAATGCCATTCACCCACTCTATCCTCACGCGCGCCGTGAATCAGGAAATCGGCCCGCCTTCAACGGGCTGATCGGGTTCTGACCCTAGCCCCGGGTCGCCTTGATGTAATCGCGCGCAAGCCAGAGCGCAATAATCTAGCCGCCGACGCCGGCTTGTAGAGTTCCATCGCTGCGCGATGTAACTGTCCACTAACCAAGATACAACTGCAAAATTTTTTCGCTCGTAGATTGTACTTTAATGCCGGTCCGGTACGCCAATTTTTGAATTCTTGCATAGGGTTGCGAAGGGGCGTGTTCGCGGGCTGAATTCTCTAGTTCGGCCTGGTGAATGCGGTTAAGTAACTGCCTTCGAACCGGCAAAGATAGCAAATTTTGTCTATTTTCTGTTACGGCATCGCCGAACCCGCTCCAATCGATCGTACTAGGAAAGGTTCTGACCATGTGTTCGTAGACCGCTCTGTGGAGTGGAATCTCGAATTTGAGGCCCGCTAGACAGTCTTGGGTCCATACGGCTTGGGCGCGAAATCCTGCCAGGGTTTCGGGTTGGAGGTTGACGGTCTGACCCTGGATCAACAAAGGTCGTTTCGACATGATACAGCAGCCGTCGGTCGTAAGATCAACCAGGACGACAAAATCCCGAATGCCGCGATCGGTTCGGCAGCGTGCATCAAGCACGACCGGAGACCGGCTCCTGTGTCTCTTTTCATAGCTTTCGGTCATGACATTTCTCCCGCCTCGATCATTGAGCCTAAGTGTTTTAACGGTAGTGAACTAACTTGGTAAATATTTTAACTCTAGCCAATGTCGCGCAGACGAGTGGAATACCCTCTTACCGTTCCTTGGAGCCCGTTCGCGGACTTTGCGACCGACGTTTTAGTCCGGGCACAAGTGTCAGCCCGGAGCGACAAGCGGATTTTTTCAAGCCGCCATTACGAAGGGCCGGCCTAACAGAAGCTGTAAATCTTCCGTCTCCATAGGTCGACCGATGTAATATCCCTGGGCCATATCGCAGGCAATCGTTTGTAGAAAAGCCAGACAGTCCGCATCTTCCACACCTTCTGCAACCACCTTTAGCCCCAGATCATGTGCTAGATTAACGGTTGAGCGGACCAAAACGCCATCAGCCCGGTTTCGGTGAGCAAACTGCACGAAACTTCGATCAATCTTAAGTTCATCTAGGGGAAGTTGTTTAAGATACGTGAGCGTAGGCTGTCCCGTTCCGTAATCGTCCATAGAAATAGCGATTCCCATATCACGAAATGATCGCAGAGCGGCCCCCGCCGCTCGAGGATCGTGCATAGCTGCGGATTCTGTAACCTCGAAGGTCAGCATCACAGGATCAATAATACTTTCGGCGCCAATGAGGCGCAGCTGAGAAATAAAATCCTCCGAAGTTAGCAGCTTGGCTGACACATTAACCGCCGCCGTTATGCTGTGTCCGGCTAACTGCCATTTCGAGATATCTGCTATAGTTTGCCGTAGGACGTGGAGCGTCAATCGCGCGATCCGGTCATTACGTTCCGCGAGTGGAATGAAGAGGTCAGGGCGCAGCAGGCCCCGTGTTTCGTGTTGCCAGCGCACTAACGCCTCGACGCTGCAAAATCTGCACAGTCTATAGGTTGAGCTTCGGTTGATAGTGAGCAAGAAGATCGCCTTTGGTAATCGCTTCATCCAGTTCGCCAAGCAACGAGACTTCTCGGTCAATTGCTTCGTCCTGGCTCGGCTCGTGAACGTGCCATGCAATTCCTTGAGAAAGTGCATGTTCGGCCGCCAACATTGCATTAGCGACGAGGCGACCTTCACCAGAAATTTTATCCGCAAAGGCGCAGCCAAATACGAGGGGGGACATCGATCCGCCGACCGCTTACCTCCATGGGGGAGAGCATAAGAGCTCGTAGAGATGTCAACTTCGGTTCAAGCTCATCAGAATTGCGGCATTGCCAAGCGAGGGCGCGGTGACGCGGGGGCTCCAGAAAAGCCACGGAATGTTCTTCAGCCTCGGGAGATCATCGATCAGCGCCCGCGCTTCGTCCCCCAGCCAAACCGTGCGCGGGCCGGTCTTGCTGTCCCTTAACTTCAATCGATTTCCCCGTAAGTCCTGCCATTGCAGGCTGGTGATCTCACCGGCCCGACATCCCGTCAGCAGCAGCAAGGCAATGGCCGTCGCCGCGATCGGCCTCACCTTGTCTTCGCTCGACCGCACCCGAGCCAACGCCTCGCCCAACCGCTCCAGTTCTGCGCGGCTCAAAAACCGCTCGCACTTGCGCTTGCGGTTGGGACGGACGGCCCGGCACGGATTGGTGTTTTCCAGGCGGTAGCCCCAACTCTCCGCCTTGTTGAGCAGGCTGCTCAGTATCGCGACTACCCGGTTTGCTCCGCCAGGGCCCATCCGGTTGTTGAGGTCTGCGAACCATCTGGTGACGTCCGCCTCGTTCAGCGCATCGATGAAGATGTCGGGAAAGGCATCATCGAGGTAGAGCCTGCGGTATTTCTCGTTGGCCACTAGGGTCGAAGCCTTCCAGCGCCCCGACCAGCGCTGCCAGTATTCCTCAAGAAAGTCGTCGAAGCGGGGCGCACTCCGGATACGCTTGCGCTCGGTCACCGGATCGAGGCCGACCCGCGCATAAGCCAGTACGCGCCGTGCAACGACAGTAGCCTGATGGCGCGTTATGACCGACGCCGGGCCGATGGTGACGGTGCGCAGCCGACCCGCCATGCGCGTCTGCACGATGTAGATGTTGCGGCCGGTGGCATAGTGGCGAACGCCAAAACCAGGCTCGATGCCGAGCCACGTCGTTTCGCGCGGCTTTCCCGTAGGAAGCCGCATAGAGGCAACATCGACCCCAACTTCCGCGAGTGCCTCGGTGACGATCTGCTTTAACGCAATGGCGGTCATGGGCGCAGCCCTATCGCCTGAGCAAGGTTGCCCGAGATTCTCACTGCCGCGTCGGCGATCACCTCGTCGGAGAGATGCGCATACTTGGCGGTCGTCTCGGGCAGAACATGCCCCAGAAGCTTGCCGATCGTCGCCAACGGAACATTGTCCATGATGGCGGCGGACGCAAAACTGTGACGCAAATCATGGATACGCAAATCCGGCAGCGCACACATTCGCCTGAAATGTGGCCACCAGTTGTCCAGGCGGAGCGGTGCGGTCCCGCTCGCATTGGGGAATACATACGGGCAGTTTTCGTGTCGGGGCTGCGCTTCCAAAATCGCCAGCGCCTGGCTGTTCAGCCAGATGGTTTTGGGGCCGGTTTTGCTATCGGGCAAAGCGAGATGTGGCGGCCGCACCCAATCCCAGCGCAAGTCTCGAACTTCGCTCACCCGCGCGCCGGTGTAGAGACGTGCACGATCTGCCCCAGCATTTCGACGCGCTCATCCAGCCACGCCAGTTCCTCCGCGCTGATCCGATAGTGCTTGGATTATGCCGAGCGGCCCACAATGCCGAGTGGGCGCGCGAAGGCCCTGCATTCCGGTAACTTTGCGGTGCTCGGCTCGGCATAGTTTCATGGCCCAGAGGAGCACGATGTTCCGAAAGAGGGCGTCATGACCATTTTCGACGAAGCGAACGTCCATGCCCGGTTACTTGACCGACATGCTCCAACAGTTCGTGCAGGAGAGACCTGACGTCGTCCGGCGTGAAGCCGCCATCGTCAGGTCGGGTTCCGTCGATCAGATGTCGGCAGTTCCATTTCCAGTAGGGTGAAAGGACTTGGGCCAAGCGTTCCGTCTCGTCGCATTTGCGGCCAAAGCCGCTGGCATTGGCATAGGCCAGGGATCTGTCGACATGGAGTCCGATGTGCCGGGCGCACCAAGCGTCGGAAAAGCCCACGTCAAGCAAATGCGATGACAGAGCCAGTTGGACGACGATGCCGGTGAAGTAGAGAAAGTCGGTCCAGTCGCCCGGTGCGCCGGGTTCAAGCAAACGCTGGAATTCTTGCGCGCGTCGATAACGAGCGCGGCTCAGGCCACGCCCTTCCTGAGTTCGCAAGAGGTGGAACGGCTCGCCACCGTAGATTCTCCATAACGCCGCGAGCTCGCCATTATGAGCCCTCGGGGACAGCCTGAGAGGCAGGTTGCCTTGTGGCGAGACAGGGATAAGGTTGTCCATTGGCACCTCCGGTTCGCATCAATGCGGTTAAGCGGAAGATGACGAGACGGATGCGGAAACAGTCCCGAACTCCCGCACGCTAGGCGCGGGAGCCGCCGGAGGGTGAGAACATGCCAGTGACATGCGCCGCCGCCTTTAGTCCGAAGACCTGTACATGCGCGACGACTCCCCGGAAACCGAAGTGTCCGAGTTGCTTCACTGGCAGGGTTCTCACGCCCCGGCGCCGCCTTTTGCGCAGCGCTCCAACAGGATAGCAGAGGCGAGTCCACGCGCCAAGGTCCAGGCCAACGTAGTATGTAGGTTCCCTCCGCTAGAGCGCATCGAGAAAGCCAGCAGCCGATCCTCCGGGTCGAACCGCGCCGGCCGCTTCCCATTATGCGGCTGTAGCTTGGCGAGTGCAGCGGTCTTGAGCGCAATATGGGCATGGAGATAGGTCTGCGTCGTCAGGACCGACTCATGCCCGAGCCGCAGCGCGATCACCGAGAGATCGACGCCCGCCTGGAGCTGTTCCATCGCGGCGGTATGCCGAAGGACATGCGGCGATATCCGCTTGTGGCGCAGCGACGGGCAATGCGCGCGCGCCGTCCGAACGTGCTTGGCGAGCAGATACTGGATCGCATCGGGGCTGAGGCGGCCACCGTGGATGGTTGGAAACAGCGCTGATGCTCCGCTGCGTGCGGGCTCCTTTAGCCAACCCTGCATTGCCGCGCGAACCTGACCTGCGAGCGGTGCACCGTTCCTTGCGGCCCTTGCCGACGCACCGGACATGCGCGCCGGTGTCCAGCGTGATGGCGCTGCGATCGAGGCTGGCAATCTCCGAAAGACGCAGGCCCGTCTGGATCGCGAAGAGCAGCAGCATACGATCGCGGCGGCCGATCCAGCATGTTCGGTCTGGTGCGGCGAGGATCGCGTCGATCTCCGGGCGCGACAGGAAATGGACCTCACGCTTCTTGGTGAGCTTGCCGGGGATGGCGAGAATGCGCTGTATCTGCCCACTGCTTGCCGGTTCCTCGAAGGCGAGAAAACGGAAAAAGGCCCGTATCGCGGTGAGCCGGAGGTCGCGGGTCTAGGTTCCGATCGCGCGGTCCGCTTCGAGATCGTCGAGGAAAGCGATGATGAAGGGGGCATCGAGATCGGCGAGATCGAGGTCCGAAGGCGGCTTCCCGAGCCTGCGCTGGGCAAAGCAAAGCAGCAGCCGGAACGTGTCGCGGTAGGAGGCGACGGTGTGCGGGCTGACCCCGCGCTGATGCATGAGGCGCTGCGCAAAATAGCGCTCGATCAGCGGCGCAATGGGCGGGGACCGGGTCATGACGCCTGCTCCCACCGGGCATCGAGCCGCCGCGCAGCATGCCCCATCAGCTCGGGACAGGCCGAGATACCAGTATGTGCAGCTCGTATGGCTGTGCCCCAGATAGGTCGACAGGATAGGCAATCGCTGCTCGACATCGTCACCGGCACGATACCAGCGCAGCAGCGTGGCGACCGCATAGCTGTGGCGCAGGTCGTGAATGCGCGGGCCGCGATAGGCGTCGCCGGAAGTGACACGGGCGAAGTGGTCCAGTTGCAATGATAGTTTTTCCGACGGATTTTCCTTGTTGAGGAGGTATCGAAGCGCTTGGGGTTGGTGGTCCAGGTCCAGCATTAGCTTCCGACTTGATGCCGTCGGGAGGAGCATTTGTGGGACTGTTCAATAAGGTTAGCGCCGATGAAGCGTGTGATAGCGGCCTTGTTCGCGGAGATGCTGAGACGGCCAGTTCACCTGGCCTTTCCAAGCGGGCACGTCGACATTTTGTCGAAGCTGACCTTGGGAGCGGACGTGAACTGCGCGAGGTCAATAACACCGCTCGCTGGTAATGCTTTGGAGTACAGGAAACCTTGTCCGTATATGCATCCAAGGGAGAGCAGGACTGCTTCTTGCAGTTTGCTCTCGATACCCTCTGCGACAACCTCGATGTCCAAGCTGCGCCCGAGGTTTACAACTGCTTCGACGATGGCCGCGTCGCCGCCCCCCGAGACCATGCCTCCTACAAAGCTCTGATCGATCTTGATGACATCGACTGGGAACTGTTTCAGATGACGGAGCGAAGCATAGCCCGTTCCAAAATCGTCAAGCGCAATCCGAATGCCTTCTTCGCTCAGCAGCTTTAGGGCGCGCTCTACACATTCGGCGCCTCGCCCTAAAAACACCGTTTCAGTAACTTCCAACTGGATCTTGCTCGTTGGCACTTTGGCTGCCTGCAAACGGTCAAGGAGCCGTTCGCCAAACTGATCCCCACGGAACTCGGCTGCCGAAGCGTTTATCGCCACATGTCCGAATGAAATTCCCCGATCCATCCAGCCACGTACGTCATTGATTACGCGGTCAATCATGCGCTCACTGATCTCGCAGGCAACTTCCAAATCATCAAAGGCTGCAGCAATACTGCCCGGCAGGTGAACCGCACCGTCTCGGCCGTGTTTCCATCTGAGCAGTGCTTCGAACCCATATATGCATTCGTCCTTGAGCCGGACTTTCGGCTGATAGTAGGGAATTATTTGATCGGTCCGCACCGCGCGTCTTGCAGCCGCCACCATGGAGAGGCGCTTTTGCAAGTCTGCACGGTGTTGTGATTCGAAGACTACGAGATCGCCCCGATGCGAACCTTTGGCAACATTGAGGGCAATGTCAGCATGCTTAAGCAACTCTTGCGGTTCGCACCCATGGGCGGGAAAGAGTGCAGAACCAATGCTCACGCGAAAATCCAGGATACTTCCGTCATGCACAAAGGGCTGTTTCAGCGTCTTCAAAATCAGTTTGGCACGGAGTTTGAGCTGCTGTTCGTCGATCACGTCGTGCAAGATCAGGGCAAACTCATCACCGCCCAATCTGGCAACAAGGTCTTGATCCGATACGCAGTCGGTCAGCCGGGCGGCAAATGTCCTGAGTAGAGCGTCACCAGCATCATGGCCTAGTGTGTCGTTGACCTGCTTGAAGTCGTCTAAGTCTAATAGCAAAACCGCGAGTTGCACATCTTCAAGCTTTGATGCCTGCAGCGCTTCCTGGAGTGATTGCTGGAACAAGGAGCGATTAGGTAGATGCGTCAGCGGATCGCGGGTCGCGGCCCAGACCAGTTGCCGTTCAGTACTCTTGCGTTCGCTGAGGTCTTGCATCGCCCCTACCATGCGAACAGCCGCGCCGGCATGGTCACGTAAGAGGTAACCACGGTAGTAGATCTCCGCGTAGCTCCCGTCGGCCCGCTGAAAGCGATACTCCCCCACATATTGCGAGGACCCGCTGCGAAAAAACTCCTCAACGTCCGCGACGATGCGGTCCCGGTCGTCGGGATGAATCCTGTCCTGCCACCATCGCCCCGTGGACCCCATCTCCGCCTTGTACCCGAAACAAGTGTGCAGCGCTTCGTTCCAAATCAGCTGGTCGGAGACGAGGTCCCAGTCCCAGATTAGGTCCATTGTTGCCTTGGTCGCCAGTCGATACCGCTCTTCGGTCTCACGAATGCGCTGCTCGGCCAATACATGATCATGAACGTCTCCAATGAAACCTTCGAGACAAAGCGGTTTTCCACCTTCGTTGTACGCCGCCTTGCCGCGCTCCTCGACCCACCGGATTTCGCCCGTCCTACGCACGATGCGGTACCGAAGCGAGTAGGGTATCTTGGATGCGACCGATCGGGCTACGGTGGCTATGGCACGGTGCCTGTCTTCGGGATGGATAACGTCTTCCCAGGAGATTAGGCCCATAGCGAAGTGTCTCCGACTATAGCCGGTAAGCGAAATCGCCGCCTCGCTGACCAAGGACATCTGCCAGGGTGGCTGGATCTCCCAGCGATAGACAATGCCGGGAAGAGCGTCGATAATTGCTCTCAGCTGGCGCTTGCTCTCGGCCAGGGCACCTTGGGCACGCTTGCGGCCGGTGACATCGAAAACGATGCCGGCGAGAAAGCTTTCCTCACCTTCGCTCGCCGACAGCGGCCGCGCCAGACTCCGCTGCCATCTGATATCCCCGTCAGTTCCCACGGCGCGGAACTCGGCGTCATAGTTCGTCCCCTCTTCGAAGCTCCGCCCTATGCTCGCCGCCAACCATTCTCGATCGTCCTCATGAACAGGCAAAAGAGCACCGGAGGTTACAGGCACCGCCTCCGCGCCAACGATCACGCTGGTCACAGTGTCCCAGGTCGCTATGCCAGTGAGCCTGTCGAGCCGCCACGTTCCCAGTTTCACATCCTCCAGAGCCGATATCAGAAAATTGGTTATACCGAGGCGTTCAAGCTCCTCCAGACCCGCCGGCTCTGCGCAATCGATCCAGGCGTTGAGTTCTGCTGATCCAGGTAGTTGCATTCCAATCTCGCGATCCTAGGAGGGGAGGAAGAGAGTTTGCGTTGGGTTCGGGGCGGCGCCGTTCATCGCCGCTGCCGCGGATGCTAGCGGACGAGCAAGGAGACCGCGTACCTCGTCGGCGAAAAAGAGTGCGGCTGCCAGGGCTATGCTCGCGATCCACGCAAATTGGAGCACGCTCGCTAGATGTCGATTCGTTAGATAATTTTCTCCAGGTCGCCGCCCTGGCGGCTGGGCCTGTGCCCGAGCGGGCTTCGAGCGTTTAGCGGCGGCCCGAGGCGGCTCCCCCAATAGAAGCGGCACATCGATGATGTCCCGTGTGCGGATGCCGAACCGTTCCCCGCCGCACCAGACGACTCGGCCAACCAAAACCTGCGAGCCGCAGCGAACCTCGACATAGCGCCCCCGCTCAAGGGACGCGCTGCATTGTGCCCCGAGGCCTTGGGAGGAAACATTGCATATCAAGAGGTTCACCCAGCTTTCGCCCGTTTGCATGCGACCTTGCAAAGCGACTTCGAGGCGCGCCTCGCGGGAACGCGATTCGGCGCCACCGTAGCCTGCTGGACGTCGATCAGGAGCCTTAATTGGTCCGCGTGTCCCGTGCTCCACACTTTTAGGTATCGTCCGCATCGCCACCTCACCGGTCCAAGCCAGCCTCGACTTGAGTGAGGCCGCACCCCTTACCAAAGTTTTACCGAGGCGCCCCCGCATGGTGACTACCGTAGAGTCATGGCAGCACGCCAACTATGTCGCCCCGGGCAACTCTTGAAACAATTCGTGTCGCAAAGGTAAGGCAGTTCTCGGACGCGCTCCAGGCTATTGAAGCGCAGGATCAGAGGCCAACGAACCTAGTCAGTGCAACTTCTGACCCAGGCCGACCTCACCTTTTCCATCAGCCTATTGCGGGGCAGGTCCGCACCAGCGGTCGCTACGACTCGACATTTTACCTGCTACTGTCCAGAGTCCTCCAGTAAGGCGACAACACCTGCAACGAACCGGTGCTTCGATCCGTGGGTGGCCCGGGAACCGTTTAGGCTTTCCTCGCGTCGAGAGGCATGAGTGGCATGTTCGGCCTTTTGACGCTGCCAGGCGCGTCGACCTTGCGAGAATGCCGCCCTCGGCCGCGGGGCTTGACGACGGCCGTACCAAGCTGAAGATTGGGTTTTGACAGTGGAACTTAATTTCTCGCATCAAGCCTGCATCGAACGTCATTCCTGCACGCTAATTGACCGGGCTCTTTAATATGCCGCCAATAGTTCAGTGGGGCTTCAAGGCGGTTGGGTCAAATCAATTTCGTGCGTTCATACCATGCATAGCATAGTTTATTTCCAGTAAATCAACAAGATTTTTCGCACCGAGCTTGTTCATCATATCAATCCGGTAGCTTTGTACGGTTCTATAGCTGATGCCGTATCGAATGGCCATCTCCTTACTTGTTAACCCCTCTATAACCCCGGTAAATACTTGCTTCTGTCGGGGGCTTAATGATGAAAAAATACGATGGCCTGCCTTTCTGTGTTGCGATTTAACGACAGTATCCGGCAACTTTTCGAACGCGACTCGAAGAACTTCATCTAGGGCTTCGACCGTGAATGGCTTCTCCAGAAAATCTATCGCACCGAGCCTCATTGCCTGAACCGCAAGAGGAATCTCCCCGTGCGCGGTCATGATAGCGACGGGCCAATGGCAATCGCGCTCGCGGAGCATAGCGAGTAGATCAATGCCGCCAATACAGGGCATCCGGATGTCGAGGAGTATGAAGCCAGGCGGGAGCTCGTCGATCTCACGGAGTAGATCGTGCGATTCCGCGAACGGACGCACCTGCACGCCTCCGGCGGACAGAAGCGTCACAACGGAAACGCGAAAATCACGATCATCATCCACAACATATACGACCGGAGGCCCAAATTCTATTCGCGGCACGTTAGAGCCCATCGCTTTAATCCGGACGTTTCAGGAGCTAGGATCGGGCCTTGCCATCGGCTCCCTACGCAGCAAAATCAAGCCTTTGTCTTTACCGTTCGTATACGGTAGCGGGGCTGTCGGGGATGCGGCCGGCGAGAGTTCTCCACGAGCCACGGGCATATCATCAGGCGAAAATGGGAGGCACCGATGCCAATATATATATAACGATGACGATCGACGTTTCCTAGCCCGTTTTATGCGTCCAGGGTTATTTGAAGGGTTGGCGGGAGTAGCGTAAAGCTCTGTTCTAACGTAAGAAATTGGGTATCTAAGCCGTCCCTGCTCCGGGACAGAAAATGCCAAGTGCTACATCCGCCATGCACGGCGTTATCTCAAGCTAATTTCGATTCCCAGCGGTCAGACGAAGAAAGTCACAGCTGCCTTCGACGGCGGTCGGCGAAGATATGCCGCCGCCATGGGATCAGCGGGCGACCCTCTACAAGTATAAGGCCAAGTTCGGCGGCCTGGAAGTGCCCGAGGCCAGGCGGCTGCACGCGCTCGAGGATGAGAATGCAAGGCTGAAGAAGCTGCTGGCCGAGGCGATGCTCGACAACGTGGTGGTGAAGGATCGCCGACGATGCCGGCGCCCTTCGGCCGCTCGGCGGCCGTGCTCCGTTCGGCCAGCCGCGTGACCTGATCCGCAAGGTCCTGCCCGACTGTGCGATCGACCTCGACACCCACAGCTACTCGGTACCCTGGCGCATGGCCGGAGAGACCGTCCAGGTTGTGGCTCTCGCCGGCCGAGTCATCGTACGCCATGTCGGCGAGGTCGTCGCCGACCATCCTGTGTGCGACGGGCGCCGGCAACGGATCGTCGACCGGACGCATATGGCGGGTCTGGTGGGCACAGGCTCCTTCTGTGCGGCGACGTCACCGCCGATACCGTCGCCAGCCTTGCTGCACCGCTCGCCTAGCACGAGGCTCTGGTCGGAGGGGGGCTGGTGATGACGGCGATGGAGCATGAGGCGCTGGTTGGCGATGCTGGACCGGCTCCAGCTCTCGGCGATCCGGGACCAGCTCGACACGCTGCTCGACGAAGCGGCGCGCTCGAAAATGACCCTACGCGAAGCGCTCGCCTTCTTTATCTCCCGAGAGATCGCGCGTCGCGACGAGCACCGCATCTCCATTGCAAGCAAGCTTGCCCAGTTCCCGTTCGTGCGCGAGATCGACGCTTCGAGTTCGACGCTCAGCCTTCGCTCGAATCCTGGCCAGATCCGCGAACTCGTGACGTGCCGCTGGAATCGCGCACTTCGACACGACGCTGTTCCTCGGGCCTCCTAGAACCGGCAAGACGCACTTGAAGGTAGCCTTGGACCGCGAAGCGATCCGGTAGAACTACTCGGTCCAGTTCGTCACCGCGGCAACGCTGGTGGCAATGCTGGCGAAGGCCCACCGCGACGGTGTCAACGGGCAACGAACTTTCCTCAGATGTGGGTTCTCCCACAATTTCGGCGCAGGCAGGGAACGAACCATGAATCTGGTTGCTTCACAGAGGCTCCAGAGAGAGGGAGCCTTACCCAACAATGCCCAAACATATCCTGCCGCTCATCCCACGCGAGCTGCTCGTTGAGCAGGTCATTCTCGATGCCGAGCGCATTGTAATCAATTGTCGATCTCGACCGCCCGCTCCGCGCTGTCCAAGCTGTCGGCGTGCGTCGTCGCGAATGCACAGTAGATACCGGCGGCGCATCGCTGATCTCCCGTGGCAGCGGCGCCCGGTAATACTATGCGTTCATGTCCGCCGGCTGCGGTGTATCAACCGGAGGTGCGCGCAGCGTATCTTCGCCGAGCGCGCCGAGAGTTTCGCCAGCGGCCACGCTCGCCGGACGAAGCGCCTGCGCGACATTCAGCGTTCGGTTGGTCTCTCGGCGGCGAAGCGGGCGCTCGTCTCATCGAGCGGCTCAGCATGCCGGTCAGCGCCGACACGATGCGCCGGATCGTCAATGCCGAGGGTCAGGTGAAACACGGCGCCCCGCGCGTCCTCGACGTTGACGATTGGGATTGGGATTGGGATTGGGATTGGCGAAAAGGGCAACGAGGCGGCACGGTGCTGGTCGATCTCGAGGCCAACCAAGTCGTGGATCTTTTGCCGAATCGAGAGTGCGACACTTGCCGCCTGGCTGAATGACTGACCGGCTGACGCCGGTAGGATCAAGCGGAGGGGCTGAAGCCGTCCTTGTGGGTATGTCGGTCAAGATAGCGCATGATGATTTCGTCGGTAATGTTGCCGGATGTGGTCGAGCAGTAGCCTCTTTCGCCAAAATCGTTGTCCCAGTAGCGCTTGCGGAGGTGCTCGAACTCCTGCTGGATTTTACGTGAGGAGCGCCCCTTGGCCCAGCGCACAAAGTCGCTGACCGAGACGTGCGGCGGAATTTCAACGAACATGTGGACATGATCGCGCGACAAAGCACCGTTGACGATGGTCACGCCCATTTCGTCACAGACTTGCCGGATGATCTCGCGCACCCGCAGGCGGACCTCCCCGTGCAGCATCTTGAACCGGTACTTCGGCGCCGAGACGAGATGGTAGCGATGATGAAAAGTCGTGTGACAACGCTCTTGATGGCGCGAGTCTGTGGCTGAAGCCAGCATCCGACTGAAGTCGGAGGGGTTCCTCCCAAAAGCGGGTCTCTAAACTCCAACCCTGGCGCGCAGATCATCGCGCGTGATCGGGCCGGCGGCTAAGCCAAAGGTGCGCGTGAGGGCGCGCGCCTTTGGCCCGGCAGGTTGCAGATCGCTGGCATATGCTGCGAAACTGTTCCGATGCGCTGCTCGCCGCCGTAGAGAAGCGCTACAAGTTCGTCCGCGAGGTCGGACGATCGCTAGCGAACGATGTCACTCCGGTTGGGCCGTTGGAACAGCCGCGACAATCGGGATGTTCATTGCTGCACCCGACCATCAGCGACGAAGCCGAGCGCACTGCCACATGATGTTCGATGCAGTCGTCAGCTTGCGCGACAAAGGTTGGAGCATATCCGCAATCGCGTACGAAACCGGTCGTGATCGCAAGACCATCCGTCAGTGGCTTCTCGACAAGCGGCCCGGAACCTGGGAACGCGCGTCTCGTCATCCAGCGATCGCTTTTGAAGCATATCTGCGCACGCGCTGGGACGAAGGCTGTCGAAACGCCGCCCAACTTTATCGCGAGGTGTGTGGTCGTGGCTATCACGGCGAAGCGCGAAGCTTCCGCCGCTGAATCAAGTCTCAGTTGCGCGACGGCTTGTCACAGCCTCCAACGCCTTTTGTCGCGCACTCACGCTGGAAACCGCCGTCGTCGCGCCAATCGGTCCGCTTCCTCACCGCGCCGAGCGAAACGCTCCGCAAGAACGACGCCCGGTTTGTCGATGCCGTGCGAGCCGCATCGCCCGTGATCGCCGAAGCGGCGGACCTGGCACGGCGGTTCGACGACATCCTGGTAGGACGTAACGCCGCCGAGTTTGACCAGTGGCTCGCTCAGCTGCTGGGGAGCGCTATTGCCTCTTTGCGCGAGGCCTCCGGCGCGACATTGATACCGTACGCGCCGCATTGACGCTGCCTTGAAGCACCGGACCGGTCGAAGGAAAGATCAACAAGCTCAAGCTCATCAAGCGTTCCATGTACGGCCGGGCCGGACTCGACCTACTCTGTGCGCGGATCATGGCCTAATGCCTGCACCAAAATTGCGGGAGAACCCACATCTGGGGAGAATTGCACGCTCACTGACAGACGGGACGCTCGACCGAAAGCTGACGCTGCTTGCCCGGCCCAAGCTGCTGATCATAGACGAGTTGGGCTATCTGCCGCTCGAAGCAAACGCCGCCCACCTGTTCTTCCAGCTGGTATCGCGCGGCTACGAGAAGGGATCGATCTTGATCACCTTCATGCTGGTGAACTGCGAACCCTGGTGCGAGTGGATCAGGACACGGCTCTTCGGCTTGCGCCGCCAGACGGCCATGTGCAGAGCGTGTAGAAACATGTCGGCGGCCTGCCAGCTTTGCATCGACTAACCCGCCACGCAGCGCGAGTAAAGGTCGAGCACGACAGCGAGATAAGCAAAGCCTTCCATGGTGCGGATATAGGTGATGTCCTTCACCCAAGTGCGATCGGCCTCCGCCACGTCGAACTGACGATCCAGGGTGTTCGCGGCCACGGCCGAGGCCCTGCCGCCCGAACTGCCCGGACGCCGCTTCTAGCCGATCTGCGCCTTTGTGCCGGCTAGACTGGTCGGTGGGTAACGCGGTTAGGACAACAGGTCTCGCCTTGATCGAGCAGGTCATCGTGCAATTTGCGGTAGCCATAGACCTTGCCGCTGTCGCTTGCCGGATCAACGCGGTCTGCCGGGCGTCTTTGCGAGATCGCTGGCTTAGTGCAGGCATAAAATCCGCTGGGCTGGATGCGGGGGCACCGACACATCGTACGCAATCCAAACCGGTCGCGATCCTCGGCAACGATCGCGTATTTCACTTTGCATCCCTGGCGAACTACGCGGCCGCTTTTTTAGGATGTCGCGCTCCTCGGTAACCCGGGCCATCTCGCGCTTCAACTGGCGGATCTCGGCTCCTTGCCAGCTTCGCCCGTCACGACCTTCGAGATCCGCCGCTTCCAGGCATACAGCGAGTGCGGGCTGCCCCCGAGCCGCTGCGATACCTCCGCTACCGGATAACCACGCTCGGTGTTCTGGGCCACCGCATCACGCTTGAACTACTCACTGAAATTGGGCTTCCCCATCATCGCCTCCTGTCCTCAAAATTAGGATCGAAGGCGTCCAGAAATCTAGGGGCTATTCAGTCGCAAGCTCTAACTGTGCTCACTGATTGGCAGTGTGAGGCGGACTTCGGCTCCCCCCTCGGATCGATTTTGCGCGGCGACGCGGCCGCCGTGCGCTTCGACAATCGTCCGCACGATCGAGAGGCCCAGTCCCATCCCCGACTGTTTGGTGGTCGCGAAAGGGTCGAATACGCGTTGAAGAATGTCGGAAGGGATACCTCGGCCTGAGTCGACGACGCAAAGTTCGATCTCTCGATCGTTTACAGAGGCCTTGATCTCGATTGCGCAGGGAAGCGATCGTGCTGCATCGCAGGCGTTCTTAATCAGGTTGATCAGAACTTGCTGTATTTGGATTGGGTCGGCTTCAATCGGTGGAACATGATTGAGTTCCCATGCGACTGAGATGTGTTCTTGACCAGCGGTCGCCAGCAAAACCGCCTGACCGACGACCTCGTGAACCGAAAGTTTTTGTTTATTAGTGGTCCGTCGCGAGAGCATAACTCTCAACCGCCGTATGATTTCGCCTGTCCGGTGCGTGGACTCCAAGGCATTCCCGAGAGCATGGGTGAGGTCTTCCGAGGCGCCGTCGCGGCCTGCCATCCTCCTTGCCGCCGCCAAGTAATTGGCTGCCGCCCCGAGCGGCTGGTTCAATTCATGTGCCAAGGATGAGGCCATCGTCTCCATGGCGCTAGCACGCGAGACATGAATGAGTTCATTTCGTAGTGCGTTAAGCTTATCTTGAGCCAATTTCTCAGCAGTTATGTCTTGCTTCGTGCCAAAGATTCTAGTCGATTGACCGGCCTCCTGCTCCACGTCAGCGATAATTCTAATCCAGCGCTCCCCGTCATTGATTGTCTGGATTTGAGCGTCGAGGCAAAAGCCAGTTCCGTAAAAGATGGCCTCGGCACGGCGACGCTCTAACTCCACACGAGATCTGGGCTCGTAAAGTTTAACAATTTCTGAGCGGTCCAGCGCCCCCCCCCTTGGCATGCCAAACAAATCGTAAACCGTATCCGTCCACATCAACTCTTCTGTCAGTAAGTGGCATTCCCACACACCGATCCGAGCGAGATCGGAAATTCGCTCATACATTTTCTTGTAGTTTGGTGTGCTGGCGCCTAGATCAACCGTCGGGTTGCCGTCGGGATCTGAGCCGTTAACCGAAGTTCCCACCACTTTCAACATCCGAAGGTTTTGCAGGGCGTCATAAGGTTGCGCGCACCACAACATTAGACCTAGTCTGAGCCGAGGTCCATACACCGGACCCCATATATCCCTTGATCCGCCACGGGACTGCCGGAGGCCATCTGGGTTAAGTAATGTAGACATAGTGCGCATCGACCAGCATGGCATAGATTGTGCTTCAGCTTCTGCGTGCGGGGATGTTGCCGATGGGGCTCGAACACCCCACAATCAATCGCCGCGATGACCCTGTCCCGAAGGGCCTGTGAAAGCGTTCGCGCCATCCATGCTGGCGTCCTGCCACCAGTAGACAGCGTGTATCCCACCAGCGCGGGAAAGGGAATCTGGAGGGTCTGTGAGGTCGCGCGGCGGTGCGCGGGCAGGTCTGGGGGCGCCGGAGAGATGGCGCTCGGGGTGGCCGGAAGCACGGCTACTTGCAATGTTCCGGCGTTGTACTCGGGATGGAGGGCACCGCCAACACCTTGGTGGCGGGCTTGATGGGGGCCAATCCCGTGCGCAACGATGACACGAATGCGCTCATCGTTGTATCGGTCAGCAGCGACGCCGTAGTGATCCATAAGGGCTGCGATGGGCATTCATGACGTGCGGGCCATCGCCGTGCTCGCGGGAAAGCTGCGGTGATCCGCAAGGTGCCGCCACAGCATGGGCAGACACCGGAGCAAGAACCGCCGGATGAACTCATGCGCATCGAGCGTTATGTCGCGGATGCATTGCCTTGGCGATCGTCCCGCCAGCGGAAGGTCACACTTGTATCGTCGGCGCGCACCAGTCGGCTGTTGGCGATGGCAACGCGGCGGGTATAGCGACCGAGATAGGCCAGTACATGTTCGGGCGAACTGAAGGGCGGCTTGGCGCAGGTAATCCAGCGCTTCTTGCGCGGCGCCCGGATCGTCTCGGCAGAGCATGCGGCATGGTGGAGTAACGCCAGATCGCCGAAGAATTGCAGCCATCCGGCGGCATGAGGGGGGCTTGCAACCGTTCGAGAAACAACCGCCGGAACTGTCGGGAGAGCACATGGACCGGCAGGAAGAACCGACGACGGCAGGCAATCCAGCTGGCGCCATCAACGTATAGGCCGCCACCTGGCACCAGGCGGTGGATATGTGGATGATAGGTGAGCGTCTGTCCCCAAGTGTGAAGTATGGCGATGAAGCCGAGCCCGCCGCCCAGGTGCCGGGGATCGGGGGGCGATGGTCTTTAACGTCTCGGCGACGGCGTCGAACAGGATCGCGTAAATCTGCCGCTTGTTCTGATACGCGATCGCTGCGGCTTCTGCCGGCACGGTGAACACGACGTGAAAATAGGGCACCGGCAGCAGATCGGCCTTGCGGTCGGCGAGCCATTGCTCGCGTGCAGCTCTGGCACTTCGGGCAGTGGCGGTTCCGGCACAAGTTGTTTGCAACGCGGCTGTGCACGCAGTCTTAGCAGGCCTCGACATGACCGCCGAGCGCTGCTGTTCGGCACAGCTCGATCGGCGACATGACGCGGCGCTCGACGCGGCCGAGATGGCCATCGTGAGCCTGGGCATAGGCAGGGCCATGGTGGCGGAAGATATCCGCCACCTCCAACGCCGAACGCATGACGCTGCCTCAGGCGGGCGGAACCACCTAGGGTCAAACGGTCGAGTGGGCTTTGTGCTGCGGCGATCGTTGTCGTGGCAACCTGCGTGTAGCGCGCCGTCGTCGACAGGCTCTTGTGCCCGAGCAGCACCTGGATGATGCGAATATCGACGCCGCTCTGGAGCAGATGGGTGGCAAAGCTGTGCCGCAGCGTGTGTACGCTGACCTTCTTGGCAATCCCGCCGCCTTCGTTGCGGACCGGCGAGTCGAATGCAGGACGGTCACGTCGATCGGCCCATCGCCCCGTCCGGGAAACAACCAGTCGGCCGGGCGCATCAGGCGCCAGTGTGTGCGGGGGATGTCGAGCAGTTGGGCCGACAGCATCACCGTGCGATCCTTGGCGCCCTTGCCGCGGCGGACCTGTATCAACATGCGGTCGCTGTCGATATTGCCCACCTTCTGCCTGACCGCCTCCGATACGCGAAGTCCAGCGGCACAGGCAGTGGTCAGGGCAGCCCGCGCCTTCAGGGACGGCACTCCCTCGAGAAAATGAACCACCTTGTCGGGGCTCAAGATTGCCGGCAGCTTGAAAGGCGTCCGCGCATAGGCAATCCGCTCGGGCATCTCGCCTCGGTTCAGCGTCACGCCCTAGAAATAGCGCAACGCACGAACGGTATGGTTCAGCGACGGCCAGGATATACCCTGCGACACGAGATAGACCCAAAATGCGCGGACATCCTCAAGCCCAAGCCGATCCGGTGAGCGGCCGAAATGGCGGCTAAACTTTGTGACGGCGTGCAAATACGACCGCTGCGTCGCCGGGGACAGGTTGCGCAGCATCATATCGTCGATCATACGGCGGGCTCACCGCTGGCGTGGTAGTATCTGCCATGGGATGTCTCCTGATCAGGGGTGGGTCTCAGCAATCAAACCTTCCCATCAGAAGGCCATTCCAGCCAATACCCGCCTCTGCCGCGTCAGCGGGTTCGTTCAATCCCCACCGATTCAGTTCGTGTGGAAACCGCTCGAATTATGCGGCCATGGGGGGCGTAGGGCATGGCGTTGTCGTAGCTGTCGCCGGCACTACCCACCGATGGCTCGATGCCGGCTTCGGCAAGGCACTCGGTATACTTGTTCGAGACATCCTCGGCGGACTCAACCGGTCGTTGCAACAGGGGGGTTTGTCGATCTGTACCAGGTATTGGTCAAGCGCCTCAGCCGGCGTTTTCCAGCCCAGCGTCTTGCGAGGCCGGAAATTGAGCGTAGCCGCCACGCGAGCGCTTCGGGATCATGAGCGCTAAGATCGGTACCTTCCGGGAAGTACTGGCGTAACAAGCCGTTGATATTTTCATTAGTGCCTCGATGCCATGGGCTTTGCGGGTCGCGGAAGTAGACTTGCAAGCCGGCATTGACCTTCAGGCGGGCATACTGCGCCATCTCGGCGCCCTGATCCCAGGTCAGCGAGCGTCGCGGCTCTTCGGGCAAGGTGACGATAGTACGCGCGATTGCGTCACGAACCGCCTCGGCGCCGTGTCCCGCAAGCGCCGGCCGTTCTTGATGCTCGGCCCATCACCATGAGCCTTCATGCGCGGCAGGTGCAGCAGCATCGTGAAGCGCGTCGCACGCTCCACCAGCGTGCCGATCGCCGAACTGCCCAGACCGAGGATAAGATCACCCTCCCAGTGCCCTGGCACTGCCCGGTCGTCGGCCTCGGCCGGGTGCTGGCAGATTATGATGTCGGGCGAGACAAAGTTCTTGCCCCGTAGGCCGACGCGCGCACGCGGCGTGCGCAATGTCCGTCCTGTCCGCAAGCAAGCCGTAAGGTCACGTCGCAAGGCGCCGCGGCCCTGAACGAAAAGCGCCTGATAGAGGCTTCGTGGCTGATGCGCATCGTCTTGTCATCCGGGAAGTCGGCGGCCTGGCGGCTGGCGATCTGTTCCGGGCTCCAGCCCCACGCCGAGCGCCTGTCTTGCCGCGGCCCGTGTCGACGCCCCTTCCCCAACACCGCGGGCCCGGCAATCGGGCCACCGCTGCTAGTGCGCACGACGCCGTGCGAGCCTCTCCTCCACATAGGAGCGCAAGGCGGGATTGCTGGCAAGCTTCGCCGTTTTTGGCCGACGCGCGAATCGCTCGGCATGCCACTGGCCACGGTCGCACGATAGTCCAGGCCGCCGCCACGCATGGTCGCGTTGCGCCGAACTTTCCGCGATATCGTCGAGGCCGAGCGACCAAGCCGGCGCGCGATCTCATGCAGGCTACGACGCTGAACCAGAAGCAGCGCGATCTCCTCCCGCTCTGCCAAGGACAAATATCTTCCCAACAACGGCTTCGCCGCGGGCGTGAACACCGCTGGTGGCATACCACCCGCCTCCCGGAACCATCTGGTTCCGATAGGTTGCGACACGCCCGCCTTGAACGCAGCTGCCTCGCTGCTCATCCCGGTCGCGATGGATACCCAGAGTTCGTTCCGCGTCGCCACCGGCGCCCGACCAAGTGATCGCAACGGCGGCCGTCTGCATCGAGCTGATCGCCGCTTCCGAATGCCCATCGCAACCTCCTTTCGTCGAGTGTTGCAACGACCGATTGAGTCCGCCCTTGGCTGCCGCGGTCGCTGTGGTGGATCAGGCCACCACGATGGACCGGGCGCCGATCATGGATCGCCTGAGCATCTAGCACGAAGCTGGCATGCGCCGTCCTGATCACCCGCCAGCCGACCATATAGCGGGCGTAAACGTCGATCACGAAGGCCACGTAGACAAACCCCGCCCAGGGTCGGGACATAGGTGAAGTCCGACACCCACAGCATGTTCGGCGCCGAGGCGTCGAACTGGCGGTTGACCTGATCGAGCGGACACGGTGCGACTTTGTCACCGACCGTCGTCTTCACTGGCTTGCCCCGGATAACTCCCTGCAAGCCCAGCTCGCGAATCAGCCGTTCCACCGTGCAGCGGGCAATGTCGAAGCCCTCCCGCTGCATTTGTCGCCAAACCTTGCGCACGCCATAGACGTTGAAATTGGCGTCGAACATGCGCCGAACTTCGGGCTTCATCGCCTCGTCTGCACTGGCACAGAACTTTCCTCAGATGTGCTTTAGCGGAGAATTGGACGCCCACTGACATCGTCGCGCTGGGCACGTTGTGACAGGCGCGACGGATCGTGGCGCTGTGCCGCACGTCCCTGGCAGGTGGATGGGACGATCGGCAGAACCCGGCAGATCGGCTCGACCCCGTAATCACCCCGATGCTCATCAATGAGGCTGGTCATCGCCTGAACGGGCGGTCGAGCTCCGCCTGGGCAAACTATGCGGAAGCCTTGCGCAGGATCTCGTTGGCCTGGCGCAGCTCACGGTTCTCGCGCTCCTGCGCCTTGAGGCGGTCTGCCAACTCGGTGGGAACGCCGGCACGCTTGCCGCTGTTCATCTCGGCCTTCTTCACCCAGTCCAGCAGCGTGTGCCCCGAACAGCCAATCATCTCCGCAATGGATGCGATCGCCGCCTAGCGGGATGGATGATCGGCTTTGTAGTCCAGCACCATGCGGACTGCCCGATCACGAACCTCCGGGGCAAACTTGATCGCCGCCTTGCTCATCGTAGACCCTTCCTCTCAGGAGTTAGGGTCTCCGACAATCCCGGGGCGGTCCGCCGGGCCAACTTGCCGGGACCGCGACTCTTTTAGCCATTCAACCAAGCCCGGGAATACCGGATACCATGATACCGTACCTTTACTGGGGTCAACGTACAGGCTCATATCATTTACCTATCGTGCGCTATCTCACCCTATTCAAACCATGCACCAATCGCCCCACGCAGACCCACCTGCTGACGGAGACAGCCATTGAAGGAGCATGGCCATGGACATTCACAATAGAGTTTCGAAATCTATCATGGACGCTGGAATCCATGGTTCAAAGGACCTGGAGGCCGACGCGCATGTTGTTGCTCATGCCGCCATTGCGACGACGCTCAACTGGCTCGCCAATCCATCGGAGGCTATGCTCAAAATCGGTAAGGATGCCTCTTGTGACACCGATGCAAGACGGTGCAAAAGGGTCTGGTTAGCAATGCTCACGCAGGCGCTAAAAGAGGCCGGATTTAACGTGCCCCTCTACGGCATTCCTAATCAGGAAGATCCAGACCTCCGAATTTTCGAGCGTCCGCCTGCAGAATCGCTGTGGGCCAGGCTATTGAGTACCGTCAGAAGCTAGGGATGTCTCTTGTAACGCGGCTAGCTGGATAGTGATTGCGCGACAGGGCGGCTTGACGCGCGCCGGTTTCCACCAACGATTGCCAAGCGCCTCCCGCGAAAAGCCAGACTATCAATCTTCAGCACAGGCGCTACCCTGATGAGGTCGGCTCCTGCCTCACATCGCAAGCGGGATGAGCGGAGGGTTTGCTAGGAAGGGATTTCCAGGCTGTTTCTATGCTCGTCAACCGACCGACACCTGCATCGCTTCCCCTGCACTCTAGATCGGGCGCAAAAACTGACTACGACAAGACGGAGTGGTCCAGTGTTTGAGCTCTGCACGGGAAAAAATGATCCCTGCGCTGCATTCGATAGAATGTTTCGCGCTCATGATTGGGCAAGATCTCCCATTGGACCTCGCGATGACTGGACTGGATCTCTGAAACGATCGGTCGAGTTTATTCTCGAAACCCGACAACCCATGTTTCTGGCGTGGGGAAAATCCCGAACGTGCATATTCAATGCCGCATCTGTATCTCTACTTGGAGAGGATTATGAGAAGGCGCTCGGGCAGCCAATTCACCACCTTTGGGCTGGCTTATGGTCGGAAATCGGCACCTTCTTCGACGAAGCGCTGAAGGGTAATAGCGGTCTGGTCGAGGACCTCGAGGTGCCAGTTTGCGAAAGTGGCTATTTTGTGCGCCGCTGGGTCACCTTTTCCTACAGTCCGGTCAGGGAAGACGGGAAGGTTGTCGGCGTCCTCTGTATTTGTAGCGACAGGACGGATAAGGTCCTGCTTAGCCGGCAGATCGAGCAGGAGAGAAACTCACTATACGAAGTGTTTGAAAAAGCGCCAGGCTTCGTTGCGATGACATCCGGTCCGGAACATCGGTTCACCTTAGCCAACGCTTCTTACCGCAAAATCGTTGGGGGACGAAATGTGCTCGGGCGCACGGTTGCCGAAGCACTACCCGAAATCGTCAAGCAAGGGTTCATTGAGGTGCTCGACAATGTCTTCCGCTCCGGAGAGCCTTTTGTAGCACACGGCATCCCCATCCGTTTGTTAAACCCCACCGGTTCAGAAGAAGATCGCTACATTGACATCCTCTACGCGCCGAGGTTCGGCAAAAACGGCCGGATTATGGGAATTTTCTGCGAAGGCCATGACGTCACCGAACACGTGAAGGCCGATAAGATGACACGCGTCCTTCAATCGGAACTAATCCACGCCTCCCGTTTCACCACCATGGGCAACATGGCGGCAACCCTCGCCCATGAAATTAATCAACCACTGGCCGCAATTTCTAACTTTACGGCTGCGGCACTTCGGTTCTTGGCCGATGAAAAGCTAGGAAACGCTGCCGCTGCCTTGAAGGAGATCGACGCTAACACCCACCGCGCCGGTCGAACGATACGATCGCTGAGAACGATGGTGTCCAAGAAGGCTGGTACAATTGAGGTATTTGAACTAGGCAGGATCTTAGCCGATGCCCTCGCATTGGCGCGGCTTGCTTCACCCTCGGCGTCAGTAGCCTCAAACGTAGATCCTTCGATAGCAGTGGCTGGCGACCGCGTGCAAATCGAGCAGGTGCTCCTCAACCTCCTACGTAACGCGTTCGAGGCCGTCGATGGCTACCAGACGCCGAGGATAGAAATCAACGCCTATTGCGACTCTAATGCTATAGTAATCACAGTCGCGGACAACGGACCGGGAATTCAGTGCCAGCCAATCGATTCAGTGTTCGATTCTTTTGTCACTACGAAAGCCGAAGGGCTGGGACTGGGGTTGTTCATTAGCCGCACGATAATCTTGGCCCACGGCGGACGACTGTGGGCGGAAAACCTGAGTAATGGCGGTGCTAGGTTTAACCTTCGCTTACCCTTAGTGGCTGATCGGAAATTAAGTTAAGTTGTATCAGTGGGGTAGGTTGACAGCCTAATCTCTCGCGAATCCAATGCCCAGTGACGATTCTGGAGCCGCGCCTGCCGTAGCCATCCGGCGGTGGCCGCGGCACGGCTCTGATCAAGCGGTGATGGATCGCCGTGCTGGCTGCCAGTTCCATCTGTGGACATCCGGTAATCGCGGCGCGCGATGAGTCGCTGATAGTGTCGCGGTCCGGGTGACCGGCCGCCACTGAGTGGTCCGTGTTGATTGTTAGTGCATTGTCGCCTTGAAGCGCTTGGGGTTGGTGGTCCAGGTCCAGCATTAGCTTCCGACTTGCATGGCCCCGATCGGGGCCATGCAAAATCCTGATCCGGCAAGGTATTCAGCCGGGGTCAGATTGCCAAGAGCCATGTGAGGACGGCTCTCATTGTACAACACGACGACGGAACGCCCACGGGACCGATGTTCGCGAGGTTCTCTATCAATGGCATCCTTGGGCGGGGTGCCAGGTTCACATTCATGAGGTCGTTGAGCGCGCAGGCTCGGACATGTTCCGGTGTAGTATCGGCGGTTCGATATCGGAGCGCTGGCTTGAAGTTCCGGATTGGATGTTCGACCGCGGGGTTTGCGCCATGGTGCGCATCGACACCGTTCCCCATGTCGAAGTCGGTGCGCTGGCTAACCTGGTAAAGCTGCTGCGGGCGACGCGGCCCATTTCGGCTCGACAGATTTCAGGTGCAGCATCGGGCTCTTACGACTCGCATCGGGGAGGCCTCCATGCCGCGCAAGCCCATGACATTCCAGTTCGATCTGTTTTCCAGCCCTCCCGATTCCGGGGCGGCGCAGACGCCGCAGTGGCGGACGCTTCCGACGTCGACGCGCGAGAAGTTGATGCCGCTGATCGTGCGCCTGCTGCTCGATCACGCCAGCGGCGATCCCAGCACGGCCCGAGAGGAGATACACGATGATCTTTGAGAAGATCGGACCGCAGCATCTCGATCGCAAGGCGATCCTGTATGTGCGTCAGTCCTCGGCTCACCAGGTGCTGCACAACCGCGAGAGCAGCGCGCTGCAATACGCCATGCGCGATCGGCTCGTGGCGCTGGGCTGGTCGAACATCGAGATTGTTGATGACGATCTCGGTCGATCCGCGGCAGGCGGCGTGACGCGTGCCGGTTTCGACCGGATGGTCGCCGAGGTCTGCCTCGGCAAGGTCGGTGCCGTCGCAGCCCGGGAAGTCTCGCGCTTCGCCCGCAACAGTCGCGACTGGCAGCAGCTCATCGAGATGTGCCGCGTCGTCGATACGGTGCTGATCGACCAGGAGACCGTCTATGCTCCGCGTCAGGGCAATGATCGCCTGCTGCTGGGGTTGAAGGGCAGCCTCAATGAGTATGAGCTCGACCTCCTGCGGCAACGCTCGCTTTCAGCCCGCTACGAGAAGGCCCGGCGGGGCGAACTCATCGTTGCTGCTCCGGTCGGCTTTGTGAAGGTCGGAGATCGGATCGAGAAGCATCCCGACCGCCGTGTCCAGGAAGCGATTGCCCTCGTCTTCGACAAGGTGTCTGAACTTGGTAGTGCGCGGCAGGCGCTGCTCTGGTTCCTCGAGCATGGGCTGGAACTGCCCGCAAAGCACAAGAACGGCGACGTCGTGTGGCGCAGACCAAATTATGCGACCATCCATCGGATGATCGACAACCCGATCTACGGCGGCGCCTATGCCTATGGTAAAACCCGTGCTGTAGCTGGATATGATGGCGCTGCCATGCGGTCGCGGAGTCGTCGCAAGGACCGGGACGAGTGGTTGGCGCTAATTCCCGGCTCGCATGAAGGTTATGTCAGCTGGGAGCGTTCGGAGGATATCCGCAGACAAGTGAGCGACAATGTCCCCATCAGTCGGCATCACGGCGCCCCGAAGCACGGCGATGCCCTCCTCGCAGGACTCGTTCGCTGCCGGCGCTGCGGACGCAAACTGACAGTGCGCTACACTGGCGCCAAGCATGATATTCCCCGATATTCCTGTTGGCGCGGTCTGCTCGACAATGGCGAGCCTCGTTGCATCGCCTTCGGCGGATTGCGCGTCGATGATGCGATTGAGCAGGCGCTCATCCCGGTCATCGAGCCTGGTGCGATTGCGGCCGCCATCGAGGCCGAGGCACAAGTCACCGATCGCCGTGATCAGGTTCGTGACGCGCTGACGCGCGATCTCGAGGCTGCCCGTTACGATGCTGATCGGGCCTTCCGGCAATATGACGCCGCCGATCCGCAGAACCGGCTAGTGGCGGCGGAACTGGAGACGCGGTGGAATCGGGCACTTACGCGGGTAGGTGAGATCGAGGCTCGGATCGCCGCGCACGATGGATCGGCACCGCCTCGAGCGTCGCTGTCGTCCTCCGATGTCGCTGAACTTGCCGCCGATCTCAAAGCTGTCTGGACAGACTCGCAGACCGACACGCGCCTGAAGAAGTGCATTGTGCGCACTCTCATTCACGAGGTTGTCGCAGACCTTGATGATGACGCATCTGAGATCGTACTGCTGATCCATTGGGCCGGTGGCATCCATAGCGAGTTGCGGCTGCCCAAGCGTCGTCGAGGGCAGCGCAACGCGACCTCCGCCGATGTCCTCACCGCCGTGCGGCAGCTTGTACTGATCGCCAATGATGATGTGATCGCTGGCATCCTCAACCGGAATGGGCTGGTGACCGGCAACGGCAATCGCTGGACGCGCGAACGCGTCACCGCGCTTCGGTCGCATTACAGGATTCCGGTGTTCCGGGCAGCGCCCGATGGCGTTGAGCCGTGGCTCAACCTGAGCGAGGCTGCGCGCCATGTCGGCGTTGCCGCCAAAACGCTTCGGCTCGCTGCCGAGGCTGATGAGATCGAAGCCACCCACCCCTTGCCGGACGGCCCCTGGATCTTCAGCCGAACCGAGCTTAGCGGACAAAGCGCTCGACAGATCATCGATCGCGCCCGGCTGAACCCAAAATACCCCACGGGATCGCATCCCGATCAGCAGAACCTATTCTCTTCAGCGACATAGACAGATGGGTGTTATGAAGCAGGGTTGTAATCGCGCCGCCAAGCCTCGATGAGCCGCCTGGCTTCGGGGATCGAGGCGAACCAGTGGATGTTCAGGCATTCATCCCGGAACGATCCGTTGAAGGTCTCGATATAGGCGTTGTCCGTGGGCTTGCCAGGACGCGAGAAGTCGATCCGGACGCCATGGTGATAAGCCCACAATTCAACCAGTCGGCCGGTAAATTCTCCGCCCATGTCGGCGAACAGGAACCTTGGCGCCGCGCGTCGGCGTACCAGGCGATTGAGGACCTCAACCACATTCTCGCCGCGCAGGCGCTGTCCCACCTCGATGGCCAACGCCTCGCGGCTGAACACATCGACCACCGTCAACATCCGGAACTTCTGCCCGTTGCTCAGCTGGTCATGGACGAAGTCCAAGCTCCAATCACCGTTGCGTTCCGTACGAAACCGGGGATGCGACGAAAAAACGCTAAGCGATTTGCACTTGTCGTCTGCCGCTGACAAAGCAACCGTTTGAGTGTTGAACGCGATGGTCTGGAAACAGCCGCTTGCCGGTCGCAGTTTGCCCGTTACGATCACCGGCATGACTGATCCGTCCTACGCCCTGCTCGACCCTCGCCCTATTGCGGCAAATGCTCCTTATACCTTCTTTCTACCAAGTTCTGCCGAGATTACTGCTGTCGGAAAAGGCGATCTCGTCAAACTGACTTTCGAATACGCCCATGAAACCGAGAAATGGGGGGCGGAGCGAATGTGGGTCATCGTAGAGCAAGCAGGAAACGATGACCTTCTCGGCGTGCTTGATAATGACCTTGACGAGCCCACAACGACACTGGAAGCTGGTGAACTGATTCATTTCAAGCGCCATCACGTTCTGTCAATTCAATGGGCACACCCTGAAAAGGCGCCATCGCCAGCTGACTATAGAGAATATTGGGACCGCTGCCTCGTCGACCAATGCGTTCTCGATGGCGAGGAGCCGGTGGAGTTCATCTATCGGGAAGAGCCAGACATGACGCAGGAGGGGGATAAATATCACGACAGTGGATGGCGCATCCGAGGCCGCGCAGGGGACGCCACGGATGAAGAGATGGAGGCACGCGAGCTACAATATGTGGCGTTAGGCGCTGTTTTGAATCAGGACGATAGCTGGATACACTCGATCGACGCGCCGATCGGCACGGCTCTAATGCGCGACTTCAAGACAGACACCTATGTCCCGGAAGGCACGAGTTGAGGCCGGTATAGCTTTTTTGCGCCCAGAAGCAGACTGACCGGACTCCCCGAACATTGCAGACATCATGCAAATCGTGGATGGTCGGTCAATGAGGTGGATTTTCCCGATCCTGGTTGCCGTGCCGAGTGCCGCTTGCGCTGATGACCATCCGCAGAGCTATCTTCTGTCGATCGTCAGCCTTCCGGTGAGAGATGCCGTTAGCGTAAAGGCGTTCTCGTTCGAGAGTTGTGGAGTGCAGTTCAGACCTGTTTGCCGCATTCCAACCGGTTGGCGGATATCAGCCGGAAGCAGCGGAACACCTGACGGCGAGCTTGGGGGAGAAGGGAGCCAAGGTGCTACGTGGTTCAGTGGGCGAAACCCGAAGGACCTCTATTCCTTTATTTTGGTGTCTCTCTCAGCCCCGTTGCAGCGAACCGATATTAGGACGAATGATGGGACCGGGTTCTCGCCGGCCACATTCAAGGGACATGTGACGCTAGAAACCGACGATGGCGAGACGCGCGCGCCCTTGGACTACCGCAACATCAAGTTGATCCCGGCGGCGGCATGTCCCCGTCGATAGCGACGACCATCCACGCTAAGCGGACATTCCGCCCGATACCGCCGCCCCGCAAGCCTCACCGCTAAGGAAACCGGCATCGCGAATCAGTCTGCTAATCGCCCCTCGTCGGGCGCGAATTTCGGGTTGATTCGGGACCCATTTCTCGCCAGATTGCATCCCGGCAAGGGGTTAAGGACTCCTCACAACATGTTGATTTTAATCCATTTATTGGCAGAATGGGTGCGTACGGCGCATTACAACTTGGCGACGGAAAAGCCGGGCCTGCTGGAAGCAGTCACCGCTGTCCCCTACCCGAGCATGCGCTCAATTGCCGCGCCGATCTGCTCAGCGGCATCCAATACGTGCTCGTCGCCAAGATGGGCATATCGTGCTGTCGATTGCTGATTGCTGTGCCCGAGCAATCGCCCGATCATCGGGAGCGTTTCCTTGTTCATCGCGGCATGGCTGGCGAATGTATGCCGCAGATCATGAAGCCGCACGCCGCGCAGGCCCGCCTCCGAACGGATTTCATGCCAATAGTAGTCGAGCCAGCGCAGCGGCTTCCTGACGCGGGGGCTCCAGAAAAGCCACGGAATGTTCTTCAGCCTCGGGAGATCATCGATCAGCGCCCGCGCTTCGTCCCCCAGCCAAACCGTGCGCGGGCCGGTCTTGCTGTCCCTTAACTTCAATCGATTTCCCCGTAAGTCCTGCCATTGCAGGCTGGTGATCTCACCGGCCCGACATCCCGTCAGCAGCAGCAAGGCAATGGCCGTCGCCGCGATCGGCCTCACCTTGTCTTCGCTCGACCGCACCCGAGCCAACGCCTCGCCCAACCGCTCCAGTTCTGCGCGGCTCAAAAACCGCTCGCACTTGCGCTTGCGGTTGGGACGGACGGCCCGGCACGGATTGGTGTTTTCCAGGCGGTAGCCCCAACTCTCCGCCTTGTTGAGCAGGCTGCTCAGTATCGCGACTACCCGGTTTGCTCCGCCAGGGCCCATCCGGTTGTTGAGGTCTGCGAACCATCTGGTGACGTCCGCCTCGTTCAGCGCATCGATGAAGATGTCGGGAAAGGCATCATCGAGGTAGAGCCTGCGGTATTTCTCGTTGGCCACTAGGGTCGAAGCCTTCCAGCGCCCCGACCAGCGCTGCCAGTATTCCTCAAGAAAGTCGTCGAAGCGGGGCGCACTCCGGATACGCTTGCGCTCGGTCACCGGATCGAGGCCGACCCGCGCATAAGCCAGTACGCGCCGTGCAACGACAGTAGCCTGATGGCGCGTTATGACCGACGCCGGGCCGATGGTGACGGTGCGCAGCCGACCCGCCATGCGCGTCTGCACGATGTAGATGTTGCGGCCGGTGGCATAGTGGCGAACGCCAAAACCAGGCTCGATGCCGAGCCACGTCGTTTCGCGCGGCTTTCCCGTAGGAAGCCGCATAGAGGCAACATCGACCCCAACTTCCGCGAGTGCCTCGGTGACGATCTGCTTTAACGCAATGGCGGTCATGGGCGCAGCCCTATCGCCTGAGCAAGGTTGCCCGAGATTCTCACTGCCGCGTCGGCGATCACCTCGTCGGAGAGATGCGCATACTTGGCGGTCGTCTCGGGCAGAACATGCCCCAGAAGCTTGCCGATCGTCGCCAACGGAACATTGTCCATGATGGCGGCGGACGCAAAACTGTGACGCAAATCATGGATACGCAAATCCGGCAGCGCACACATTCGCCTGAAATGTGGCCACCAGTTGTCCAGGCGGAGCGGTGCGGTCCCGCTCGCATTGGGGAATACATACGGGCAGTTTTCGTGTCGGGGCTGCGCTTCCAAAATCGCCAGCGCCTGGCTGTTCAGCCAGATGGTTTTGGGGCCGGTTTTGCTATCGGGCAAAGCGAGATGTGGCGGCCGCACCCAATCCCAGCGCAAGTCTCGAACTTCGCTCACCCGCGCGCCGGTGTAGAGCAACAGCCGAACGACCGCGACTTTGGAGGGATGATCAGCTTCGGCTGCCCGCAGCGCTGCGCCCATGCGGCGGTACTCCAAAGGGGACAGATACCGCTCGCAGGCCTGCGGCTTGTAGCGCGGCATTCCGCGGCAAGGGTTGGAACCTTTACGCCGCAGATGCAGCGCCTCGGCATATTTGAAAAGCGCCGCGAGAACCGGAATGGCCCGGTTGAAATTGGTTTCAAGAGTGTCGGCGCAATCGTCGCGCCACCTGGTGATGTCGGCTGCCGAAACATCGGAAATACGCATGGTTCCGAACACCGGCGCGAGGTCGCGTCGCCAGGCCTCATGGTTGCGTTTTGCGGTCGATGGCTTCCAATATCGTGCGATGTCGGACCAGTAGGTTTCGACATAGTCATTGAGCGGCGGCGTGGCGCTGACCTTGGTCCGTTTGGGCAGGCCATCGAGCGCGACTTCCGCCAGCAGGCGTCGCGCCTGCGCGCGCGCCAGATCGGCGTCCACCTCGTCGGCGCGCCCCAGCGTGACGCGCCGCTGTGTGTTGCGATGCCGTACCCGGACGAACCAATAGTAGCGCCCGGTCGGCCTGACCCGCAGCCCAAACCCGGGCAGAACGGTGTCCCAGATGCTGTATTCGGTCGCCCGCAGCGGCAGCGTCCGCCGCACGAAATTGCCGTCCAGAAAGGCCCGTAATGGATGCGATTTCCACCGTGGGACCAAAAGGCCATCTTGGGGTGCCAAATCGCCCTCGAAAGTACCTGAAAACGGGGAATTTCTGGGGAGCAGATAGCCATCGGGAACCCCCGAACTGCCGGGCGGATTTTCGAAGACAGCCATTGATTCTATGGGATTTTTTCTCATAAATGCGCCTTACGGTGCATACGGTGTGCTGACCTTATAGGGTCATTCCCCCATGGATGACCCTTGACCGATCTGATACCGAGATCGCCGGGCGAAGCCCGCCCTTGGCCTCCGGTAGGGCTGCTTGCCCGCTTCGGGCTGGAGAGTGCGGCTCTGGAACTTTGTTTCTATTTGGCTACCACTCGCCCAGTCAGACGAAAACTGGAGTGAAGACGTGGCAAGGCCCAAAAGAGTTGGAAAGGATTTGCCCTCGATTTGCGCGCAGCGCGAGAAGCTCGAAGCACAGCTTGCGGAATTGGCGGCGCGGGAAAAGGAAGCGCTTGAGGCTGCGCGCGATGCCGGCCGCCCCGTGCTGCTCAGTGCGCTGGGCAAGGTCAAGATCGGCGAGATGAACCGTCAGGATGCGAAAGCGATTGCCGCTGCAATTGGCAAGCTGGGCGGCGCGCAGGCGGCGAAATTACTGGCGGCCAAAGCCTAGCCGCTCGAACTCGATTGATCGCGGACACCGAACGCGAAAACACCTGCGGCCCGGCACGCTTTAGCGTGCCGGGCCGCGCCGATTTTTGCGCTGCATCACGATCGTTTATCGCGGGGGCAATCGCCGGCCGGACGTGTCCGGCCGGCGCCGCGCTAGCTCTCAGCCGGCCGCTTGGGCTAAGCTCGCAAAATCCCTGTCCCTCATGATGGTGACGGGCACGCCGGCGTCGCGGCAACGCTCGGCCAAATTGACCTGCAGGCCGCTCCCTTCACAGATGATCGCCTCGACGGGGGCGAGGCGAACAAGCATCTTGTTGCGATCGAAACCGGCGCGGTTGCCGAGGCTGCGATTGAGCCGAAAGTTCACCGTGGGCACGCCCCGCGCGGCGGCCCATGCGGCGGCGATTGCGTCGGTGCCGCTGCGCTGCGCGGTGGTGACAAGCGTCATCGATGGAATGCGCGCCCGGATGCAATCGAGCCGCGTCCAGATCGGTTCATGATGCTGCCAGCCTGCCCCGCCCGATACGATGACGACGGGCCCGGTGGGCGCATGCGCTTCGCGGCGCGATGCCGCGCGCGCGGCGAGAAAGTCGCGCGCTTCGATCTGCGAAGCGATCAGCGATTTTGACGTGCGGCTGCCATAGACGGCTGACCAAGGCTGGCCGGTTTCAACGCGGTAAACCTCGGCGGCATGATCGCGCATGCATTCCAACGCGGCGAGCGCTTCGTGCAGCGATTGGCAATGACGCTGCTTTTCCTCGACTTCGAGCGCGTGGATTTCTGACGGGTCGTTGATCCGGGCGAGCTCGCCAAGCTCACGCGCGGCGCTGTCCTCTTCGCGCGCGATCTGCTGCGCCACTTTGTGGAAGGAGTTGACCATTCCCCAAGCGACACGCGCGGCCATGGGGGCAAGGCGGGTATCGCAAAACAGCGTGAATAGATCGCCGACCATCTGCTCGACGCAGCCGCGCGCGGCCTCGCTATCCGGCATATCGGCGGCGGTCGGTTCCTCGTGGTGGGAAAGCTGGCTCGTCTCAATCTCTGCGGTGAATGCCTGGCCGAAATTGTCGGCGCTGGTGAGGCTCGCATAGTGTTCGGCAAAGTCGGGGAAAGTCGAAAAGCTGCGCATGGGCTTGCCCTTGTTTGGCTCGGGTTCCGCAGGTTAAAGCAAGCGGACCAACGTTAGCCGAGTTTGGTAGAGGCGGGGAGATTGACCCTCCCCGCCTCGTTCCAGTTCAGTTCGGGAAACCGGCGAAAGGATCGGTTTCAATCTCGCGGCCGGTAGTGCTTTCCCCGAGGCCATCGCCTTCGTTTTCGCCGTGGTCGCCCCCCGCCGGCGCACCCTGCCCGAAGTCCTGCCGCGCGCGGCGACGGGTCCACGAAACATTGTAGCCGCCTTCGGGGCCGGAGTTGCCGAACAGGGCAACATCGAGCGGCTTATCCATCTTGGGATCGTCAATGCGCCCCTGATAGAAAACCTCCCCCGTGGTGCGCGCCGTCTGCTCGAACAGAGCCCCGACGCGAACCCAGCTATTTCCGCTCCGCGCCATGATCTCGTACTTGGGCGCTCGGGGGTTGTTGCTCTCGACCGGCGAAAGGCCAATCACATTGTTGAAGGCGAGGCATTCGATCTTGCCGATCAGAGCGCCATTTGCATTCGGACGAACATAACCAATGTTAGCCATGATATTCACTTTCCAGATACTAGGGCGGTGCCCGTTTGACTTGCCAAGCGGCGTTTCCGTCTTGACCATTACTTAATAGCGCCGCTCTAAAATTCGGTCTATCTCATTGATTTCTTGACAGATTTGCCCATCATTTCTGGTGAGCCGGAGCATCGAAATGCGCGCGGTAGCGAGCAAACAAGCCACGCATGGCCAAAGGCCATTCCGCCCTGGTGCGGGCAACCGAAACGCCTGCCCGCTTGTCCATCACCTCCGGAGCCGCCGTCGCAGTCCCCAAGGAGCACGTGCGGGATGAGCGAAGTCAAAAGACGTCGCGCTGAGCCCTAGGGGAGCTTGCTCATCCCCCCGCCGGCCGTCCGCCAAAGCGGACGAAAGCCGGCCGGCGGGGGATGGGCTAGCGGACCTTGGGCTGAGGCAGCTTTTGACTTTGCGCCCGCACGTGCGACGCCGGGAGACTGCGATGGCGGCGTAGGAGGGGATGGACGAGCCTGCGCGCGCCCTCACGCGGAGCCGGACGTCCTCGTCCGGCGAAGCCCCTTCCCCCTTCCCTCATGCGTTCGTGACCCGAATGGGCGAAGACAGACCGCAGGGCTGGCTTCGTGAGCTTAGGTCGGGGTCGGCCGCATGGCCGGCGCCGGCCTTAGCGAATAGAGCGCGGTCCGGCCGGCGCAGCCGGGCGGGAGAGGCCATCCCTCTCCCATACCCGCGCTTGCCAGACCCGGCCTCACTGACCATGTTACCGCCAGAGGCTGGAGACCCGGTAATGCCAACACAGGCTGAAAGGCGCGCCAAGCGCAAGGCCACTGGCATCGTCACGAAAGCGCGCGCACGAGCCGCCAACCGGTCAGCTATATCCACCTCCACCGGAGCCGAACTCCTAGAGAGCTTCACCGACGCGAGCGGGTTCATCGACGCGGGCAAGGTTGCGGCCAGGTTGCGCATGACAGATCGACAACTCGCTGAGGCAGCCGGTATCGAAATAGGAGAAGACGATAGAGTGGAGGATTGGGCGAGGTCGGACGCTCAAACACGCGTGCGAGAGATGTTGCTTATCCTAACCAGGGTGCACCCATGGGCGGGCGGTGAGTTGCAGGCCATGGCATGGTATCGAGCCGAGACAATCCCCGCTCTCGATGGCCGGACGCCAGAAGCTTTGGTCAAAGCCGGCGAAGGCGACGCGGTGCTGAGTTTCCTCGATCAATTGTCGGTTGGTGGGTTCGCCTGAAAATAGCGCCACGCAAATGTCCGATCTTTCCGAAAGCCCACCCATTGGCGTCACACAAAAATCGGCATATATGTGTCTAGACACACAAACGCACAGGTGATGAATGGGTGATCTGACACGTTGGAGCCTGAAGGTCTCGCGCGAGACAGACATTGCCCTGCGCACGCTGCTCGCAACGCGCGGTGGCAAGAAAGGCGACATGTCGCGGTTCGTGGAAGATGCTGTCAACCGCGAAGTCCTGCGAGAAACCATCCGCGACGTGCAGGCACGCAATACAGACGCGGATCCCGATGAGCTTCAAAGCCTCATCGACGAAGAAGTTGCGGACGCGCGTGCGTCGTTCTGGACACGGGCCCGGCAATAGCTGGTGCGGGTCATACTCGATACCAATGTCTTGCTGAGCGGCTTGATTTCGCCCGGCGGGCTACCGGCAAAGCTCACCGAAGCCTGGCTCGATCGCCGGTTCGTTCTTATCAGCCACGCGCTCCAGATGGACGAAATCCGTGAGGTTTCGCGCCGCGACAAAATTCGCGCGCTCGTTCGCCCCGCCGAGGTTGGTCGGCTCGTCAACCAGATCGTCCTGATAGCCGAAATGCCGGATGCCCTTCCCCATGTGAGGCGTTCGCCTGATCCGAGAGATGATTTCCTCTTGGGCCTATGCGAAGCAGGCCACGCCGACTGGCTCGTGACAGGAAACAAGGACGATCTCCTGGCCTTGAAGCGCCATGGCAAAAGTCAGATCGTTACGGCAGCGAAGCTCGCTGAATTGCTCGGGATCGGCAAACCCGGTTGAGTGCAGGCCGGATTTCCCTGATCTCGTCGGTCCGCCTACCGCCCAGCTACGAAGTTCTGAAACACTAAGGGGCGATCGGGCTCATACAGCCCAGCATCGCGCTCGGAACGCCCGCTGACGACCACAATCTCATTTCCCGGCGCCGGCGGAGCGGTCTCGCCGAACCGCGTCATCATTTTCAATCCGTGCAACCGTCTGCCGAAAGACCAGTTATCCTGCAGTAAAAGTCATTTTGGACTTTGATATTAACTCAATGCCTTGCGGGGCCCAAGACAACCAATCTATGTAAGAAGCGATGACTACTGCCAGGGGATTTCGATGAAGATGGAACGCTGGCTCGACGGCATCGACGTCGATCTGACTTTGCTCGAAACACGTGACGATCCAGACGAGCCGTGGACCCGGCGCGCGCTCGCTGGCACCAGCGTCGGCGTAGATCCGATGGACGCCTATGAAGGCGCACAAGAACTGGTCGAGGCGGTCCGTCTGATGGTGGGCGGGAAGCCTGAAGGCAAAGCTGGCCTCGCCCGTATCCTCGGGCGAGACGGCAACGACTATCAGCGCAGCCTCTGGTACGCGGTCGCGGGCCGCGGCGCGCTTTGCGTCGCCGCTGACCTGCACTGGCTTACGGGGATCCTCGCCACGCGCGCAGAACTGTGGCTCCGTCGCCGGGGCCAGGATCAAAACGTCGCCAAGCAGCCCGATCCTTACGTGACCGACGGTCCTGAAGGACCTGTCGGCCAGTTTCAGGCATCCTTCCGGCTCGGCGCCCACTGGGACGGCATTGCCGACCGCCGTTAGAACCGGGCGCTCCCAATGCAGCGATACCAGATGCTCGATGTCGAGATCGGGCCGGACGAGGACGGCTTCGAGGCGGTCCTGGCCCGCGCCTACTCGCTCAAGCAAAAGCCGCAGTGCCTGTGCCGCCGGGACATCCCGCTGCCGCTTTACATCGCGCGGCGCCAGGACAGCCATCACCTGGCGCGCTGGCCGGGCACCGGCCCGCGCCATGCACCGACCTGCGATCACTACGAAGCGCCGGACTTCCTGACAGGGCTCGGCCAGGTCCGGGGCTCGGCCATTGTCGAGGATGAGGAGAGCGGCGAAACCTCGCTCAAATTCGCCTTCCCGCTGTCGCGGGGGCCGGCGCGCGCGGCGCCGTCGTCGTTCACCAACGATAAGCCCTCGGTGAAGACCAACGGGCAGAAGCTGACGATGCGAGGGTTACTGCACTTTCTCTGGGACAAGGCAGAGCTGACCCACTGGCATCCCAAAATGGCGGGCAAGCGCAATTGGTTCGTCGTGCGCCGCGCGCTGATCCAGGCGCGCCTTGGCTGCAAGGTGCGCGGCGACAGCCTGACGCGCGCACTGTTCATCCCCGAGACCTTCAATCTCGACCACAAGGACGAAATCGCCGGCCGGCGCTTGTCGGGACTGGAACTCGCCTACGCCTCGCCCGATGCGATCATGGTGGTGATCGGCGAGGTAAAAGCCATCGAGCCCGCGCGCTACGGCGAGAAGATCCTGGTGCGGCACCTGCCGGATTGGCCATTCCTGATGGACGCTGACATGGCCCGGCGCTTCCACAAGCGTTTCGCCGTAGAAGAAGAGCTCTGGCGTTCCGAAGAGGCAGAAGGCCATCTGGTCATGGCGGCGAGCTTCGCGGTCGGCGCTTCGGGCCTGCCGCAGCTCTTCGAAATCGCGGTGATGCCGGTGAACCGGCACTGGCTTCCCTATGAAAGCCACGAAGAGCGCGCGCTGGTTGCCAAGGCTGTCCAGGAGAAGCGCCGCTTCGTGAAAGGCCTGCGCGTAAACCTCGGCCTCGAGGCGCCGATCGCCAGCATCGCTCTCAAGGACACAGGCGCCGAGGCCACCGCGATACACCTCGCGCGCAACATGCCGGACCCCGCCTATGACGAGGCGCTCGCCGCGCTGATGCGCACGCCGGGCGTGACCCATGTGACCTGGCGGCCCGGCGACCGCCTGCCCGATGCACAGGGCCGGGTATTTTTGCCGCCGCCCAAGCGTTGAGACTTCCACGTCGCCGCAGGCCGCAAGTTTCCAAGTGGCCCGCGGCATTCGGCTCGGAGATCATCGGTCGGGTATACGCTCGGCGCAAGGCCCCTGACCAAAATGGAAAGGCGCCCGAGCCTAAACTCGGGCGCCCTGACCAAGGCAATCGAGTGGGGCTGTTCCATTCGATTGACCAGCTATATCAGGCCCGGGTTAACAGCCGGTGTGCTCGGCCCGCGCGGAGGATGATGGCGACCGCGTCCTGGTGGTCGACGTCGTCTTCGACGACGAAGGGCCTTGCAGGATCGCGCGTGCGCACAACAGCGAAGTCCTGGCCCCGCACATCCGCCATCGTTGCGGCAAGCCGCCAGGCGTTCTCGAACGTCGCGTGGACAGGCGCGCTGGTCACGGTGCGCTCCCCGGCACTTCGGCCGCGGCGCTGCCGGCACCGAGTCCTCGCGCTGGCGACGCCGGGATCAGCGTCCACCCGCGCTCCATCAGACGGCTGATGCGATAGTACCCTCCGTTCCGACCCCTGAGAGCAATGCCCTTGCGGTAGCGGATCACCTCGAAGGACTGGCCCTCATAGTCGTCGGAAAACTGCATCGGCTCGGCGAGCACCAGCGTGTCCCCGGGACGCGGCCTGCGCCGGCGTGCCAGTGCGAGCTGCTGCCGGCAGCGCGTCCGCCACCCGGCGGCATATTCGCTATCGGTCGGCCCGAGCAGGTCGAGCACCGAAGCGGGGCACCGATAGTAGCAAGGCCCCATCGATTCCGACATATCCTTGTACCCGAAGTGCTCGCCGCTCTTCGCCTTTGGATTCCAGCGCACCAGGCAGACGACGGCGAAAACTGGCAAAGTGCCCTCGGCGTTCCAAGGCTCGGCCGCCGCGTAGTATTCGCTGCCCGACCAGACCGATTTGACTATGCGAAGGCCATATTGCCGGCCGCCATCCGCGTCCGGCGCATAGGTGAACTGGTCGTCGAGATAGGCCTTGGGCGTGGCGAAGCCGCCCATCGCCCAGGTCGACATGAAGAACCATCCCATGGCTTTGTCCTTTCGTTGGTTGTGGTGAAGGAGCGCGACCACCCGCGGCGCGCGATGATCCGGCAGGGAACGCGTGTCAGGCGTGGCAATGCCGGCAGCCCGATCCGTCGCAGCAGTCGGCCGAGGCACCGATGTGCAGGATCGAGCCGTCCCGAAACCGCGCCGAGACGCCCAGCGCATATTCCATGGTGCTGCCCGAACGATCGAGCTCGCCGTGCCAATCGCGCTCGAGCACGTCCCAGACCTCGTAGATATGGGCGCCGCGGCTATCGAGCGCGGGGAACGAATAGACCGCGAGGTCGGCGATCGTGACGACCGATCCGAACAGCTCGGCGCTGCGGTCGACGACGAGCCGCGCCGACATCAATAGTCCTCGGGGAGCAGGATCGTCATGACCCGGGTCGTCACCGAAGCGTCGGCGGGATCGTCCGAGCCGTACTCGAGCGTAAGATCGTAATAGTCGATCTTCATCCAGACCGTTCGGCCGCGCAGCTCGACCACGCCTAAATCGCGTTCGGGGCTGTCTTCGGAAAACTGGCAATGCCGAAAGGCGGCCATCAGCTCGGCCTGAACCAGCACGCGTTCGGTGGGCGCGCAGCTCTCGCCGCAAAGCGTTTCCAGGCAATTCGATGTAATGAGGATCCTGGCGTTGCGGTCGAGGCCCAGGCGAACTCGGTCGTTGAGCTCGGCGATCGTCAGGGTGCGCGCGGCGTCGCTGGCCTGTGTGGCCATGGTCGGTCTCCTTGTCGGAAAGGTGGTAGGGAGGATGAGATCGGCGCGGGGGCTGCCCCCACGCGAACTTCGAACGAGCCGTGGCTCGCTCGTTCCAAGCCCACTCCCCTTTGCGCTGGTGTGCGGCGGCCTATGCCGCCGCCGGCACGAATTCGCGGGTGCACGGTAGTTCCAGCCAACCAGGCCTCGTCCCATCGGTGGATGGCAGGCGGTAGCTGTCAGCCTCGTCGTGCGTGAACACGCTGGCTTCCTTCAACGAGCCGAAGCCAGTCTTAGTATTCCAAAACAGCAGGCCGCACTGCTCGTCCTTCAGCGCGATGACCAGGCGCGCAGCGTCGGGATTGTCGCCGGGGCTCCAGAGATGCACGATCCGGTCTTTGCGCACCTCGAGATAGCCGCCACCGAAGGCGTCGACCCGCATCGGCAATGACGTGTGTGCCCAACCGAAGCGAAACGGCAGAGCCGAAACACAGACCTTCTGCAAAAGCCGGGCCACCGAGAACACGGCGACGTTCTCCCCCTCGACATGGACATTACGCTTGCCCGGATTGCCGACCACCGGAACATGCCAGACGAGCGAGTCCGGACTCGGGAACGAAGGATCTTCGAAGAGCGCGAGGAGGCCGGCGAAGGGATTTTCGGCATCGATGTTAGGAAACAGCGCCTGGAATTGCGAGCTGGCCCCGGCGTAGAGCGCCTGCGTCTCGGTCGGAGTGCCCAAACCCTCCGCGAGTTGTTCGGCGATCTCGATGACCTCATCGAGAAGTTCGGCTTCGAGCGCATCGACTTCGAGGACGAAGGCGGCGGTGGTGAAATGGTCGGCCATGATGGGCTCCTTTTGAAATGTCAGTGTTGGACGGGCGCGTGGACGGCGACGACCGGCGAAGCCGGCCGAACCGCGCGGTGATGATGCTGGCCTAGGCCGCCGCGCTGAGCGGCGAGCCGGCGATGCGGTGGAGGATCTGCCGGATGGCGCGTTCCTGGCGCAGAAGCGCGTCGAGGCAATCGGCGCCGCTGTCCACAAAGGCGTCGTGGTCGGGATTGCTCATGTCGAGCACCTGCGCGGTGGCCCTCAGCACGCCGAGCATGTTCGCGGCCTCGGCCATGACGCGCAGGTTCGTCTGCGCTTCGGCCAAGGGGCAGCTTCCGCTTTGCCGGACGGTCGCGACATAGCGGTGACTGCGTGTGGCGGGATCGATCGCGGTAACCTCGCCGGTCCAGCCGAACGGCCAGGATGCGCCGCTCTGGCGCAGCGGGCTTGCCCGCCATGCGCCGGCGGTCGGTTGATAGGTCATGGAATATCTCCGGATGAGATGGTCAGGCGGCCGCGAGCTGATCGCTGGCGGCATCGCTGCCGGGGAGAGGCTGCTGGCAGCCGAGCGTGGTTAGGAGGCGCGCAAAGCGCGGCGCGATCTGGAGGAGCCAGATTCTGGCCTCGCCGCGCGCGTCGATCCACTCGGCACGCCGGCGAAATTCCCGGTCCGACCGTGCGGCGATCCAGACCCAGGCGGCGCCTTGCCAGGTCGAGATGCCGATATCGGCGTGGACATTGCGCGCGAGCACGCGGTGGTTCCGCCCCCGCCAGGCATGCCGACGCTCGAACGAGGGCAGATGGACCGGCACCTCGCGGTGGATGTCGTCGACGAAGGCGGCATAGGCCGCCGGCCAATCGCGTGGGTCGGCGGGCGCCGGCAGGCCGCGGACGCCCGCCTGGGCGCCCGGCGGATGATAGGCCGATCGGAGCATGGCGGGCCTCATGCCGCTAAAGGCAGCGGAGCAGCCGCGGGCTGCTGCGCATGCATCCATTCTGACGCCGCCTGCGCTTTGGCGGCCGCGGTGAAGATGGCCCGCGGATCATCGCGCAGCGCTCTCAGCCAGGAAGCGACATAGGCCGCGTGATCGGGCCGCGGCGTGTGCGCGAGGCCCAAATCCGCGAGGAGGAAGGCGCTGCCGATATCGGCGACGAGTTCCTCACGCGCGCGGATAGCGAGCCCCTTGTGGTAATCGCGGAGGGTTTCGCGGTCGAGCCGGTGCGCCGCACCGGTCGCATGGGTGATCTCGTGCGCGAGCGTCGAGACAAGGCCAAGGTCGCTCTCGAAGGCCTGCCGCCCCGGCATGAAGATCTTGTCGAGATCAGGACGATAATAGGCGTCGTGGGGGCCGTATTCGATGGGAATGCCGAGACCCGCGAAGAAGCCGAGCGCGCCGGCGATCCGATCCTCCATCGGCCGCTCCTCGATAACCGCCTCATCGGGGGCGCCATCGACCTGCGCGCGGTTGAACACGACGAAGCTGCGTGCATAGAACCGCGCCCGGCGTTCGTTCCCATCATCACCGCCGCCACTGGATCCGCTGGAGTCATCCACGCGGTCGATCTTCTTCCAGAGCACGACGTGGGTGCCGGCTGCGCCCTTGCGGACCTGCGCGCCGCTATCCTTCCACTGGTTGTAGGTCGCCCAGACGCCCGAGGTGTAGCCACAGGCTTCGGCGGAGGCCCAAAGCACCAGGCGGTTGATGCCGCTGTAGCGGCGCCCGGCGGCGCTGGTCGGGCGCATGACCGGCGCCCCCGAATGATGCCAGGGCATGCGCCACTGGCCGGCGCCGGCCTCGATCGCTGCTGCAATCTGCGCGGTGACGGCGGCGTAGATGTCATGACGTCGCGTCATGGAATGTCTCCTCTTCTAGGCGAGCATCGGTGCTCGCTCGCACCTTTCCCGCTCACGCTTTTGGGATGGGCCGCTTGGCGGCCTGGATGTTGGGGAAGCCGGGGACCGCCGGCAGTTCACCGATCGGCCCCCGACCCCATGCGGCGCTGTCAGGCCGCTTCGGCGATCACTTCCTCGGACAGATGGCCGTCTTCGAGCTCAGCATCAGCGGCCGGCTCGCCGGGCGCGCCCGCCTGCTCGAGTCCATCGTCACCATCGCCGATGAGCTCGGCATCGCAATCGCCCGAGGCGATGGGCCCCTCATCGCCGTCAACGTCGCTCTGCGCCGCACTATCCGCTTCGGCAGGCGCCTTGGCGGTGAAGCGCATTGCCTCGGGAAGCCAGGCGGCCGCGCGTTGCTTGACCGCCGGATCGGTGATCGTGTCGCCGGCGCAGAGCTTCGCTGCCGCCAAAGCGAGCTCGCCCTTTTTCGCGGTCGCGTAACGCGCCGGCAGCTCGGGATCGATCTGCCCCAGCGCGGTCAGGATCTGGCCCTTCTTAAGGCGGTCGAAGTAGTTTTCCGCGCCCGGCCGCCAGTGCGCGGCGACATCGATCTCCATCATGGCACCGAGGCCCGACAGGAACGCGTTGCCGCGCCAGCCCACATCGAGACTCGCTTTCAGGCTCTGGCTGACCGCGTAAGCGAGCCAGCTCGCCTTGGCTTCTTCGTCCAGCCCCCGAAACTCGAGGAAGGCAGCGAAAAGGTCGTCGGCCTGGCTCCATTCGTGCGGCAGCGCGGAGCGGACGGCATCGAGATCGACGATCGCCTGGCTCGGCGGGACCCCGACGAGCCCCGCCGGCTCGAACCGGTCGCCGATCTTGATCGAGAGCCCGGTATCATTGGCCGTGAAGAAGCCCGTGCAATCGATCGCCAGCCGGAAGATGACGAGATCGAGCGCCATTGCGGGATCGGTCGCGACATGGAGCGCGAGAACGTCGCGCCGCTCCTTGGCGAGGTTTTCCTCGAGGCTGCGGCTGAAGCCGTCCGCCTTTGCAGCGCCGGCCGAGCCAGCCGAACCGCCGCCGGCCTGCCCCGATGTGCTGGCGCGGCCCGGCTTCACCGTCGTATAGAGCTGGTGGTGCAGCGCGGGCGTGCCGTCTTTCTCGAGAACGAGGAAGACGCCAACATTGGGTTTGTCCTCGTCGCGGATGACCAGGCAGGTCTCGCCGAGCTTGTCGTACTCGGCCGAAAGCACTTCGAGTTCGGCCTCGGCCCTCTGGGCTTCGTCCTCGTCCGCGCTGGTTTCAGCGAGATCATTGAGCTCATCGATGCGGACTTCGATTTCGTCGAGACGGGCCTGTACTTCGGGCGCCGCATCGACGCGCGAGGGATAGAAGGGGTGCAGGTCCTTGGTCAGCTCGTAAGGCAGGTGCGCGGCGAGCACCGGCGTGACCCAGCCGTAGCGACCGCCAAGCGCGGCGATTTCTGCCTCGTAGGCGAGCTTCTTGGTAGCGAGGTCGGTGGCGATTTCGCCGTCGAGCCACATGCCCTCACCGCTGGCTGCGAAGAGGTCGCTCTCGATGCGCCCTCCGCCAGCGCGGTACTCGTCCTCGCCGAGGAACAGCGCGACCGGGTGCGTCGAGGCAATCGCGGTCTCGGCAACCGCGCGGCGGATGGTCTGCGCGTTCTGCGCCTGCCAGCCCGCCGACAGGCGCTCCCAGGCCGCAAGCTGACGATCGCGGTCCGCGGTCGCGCCGTAAGCCATCGCGATGTCGAGGGTGATGTCGCCGGCGGAGAGCGCCGCGAAGATCGGCTCGGCGAGATCGGCAAGGCGCAGTCGGCCCTGAACGTGGCGGACGGTGAGGCCAAAGCGGCGGGCGATATCCTCGGCATCAGCGCCGTCGGTGTCGATGATATCCTTGAACGCGCGGCATTCGTCCGCAGGCGACATGGACTCGCGGATCAGGTTCTCGGCGAGGCTGATTTCTCGGGCGGCGGCGGCACGGTTGGCGAAGACGCGCACGTCGACGCCGTGATCCTGCGGCAGCTTGCCGCTCTCGATCAGCTGCGCAATCGCGCGGCAGCGGCGGCCGCCCGCATGGACAGCATAAGAAGTCGATCGGCGGGCCTTGATTGCGGTCACGACGAGGGGCTGGATCAGGCCGTGCTCGAGAATGCTGGCAGCCAGCGCATCGAGGGCAAGATCGCTATTGGTCTTACGGACGTTGAGGTCTGACAGCACGAGCGAGGAGAAGGGAACGGTGATGTTTTCCATGAGCGGAGTCCTCCGGTGAGCGTGAGACCCGGATCAGGAGCACTTTATCGCTCAGGGGGGTCTCACCCCCGCCCCGCCCCCCTTCCCTCTCCTGGCGCGCGGCCCGGCAGGGACGCTGGAGGAATGGGAGCGGATCGCCCCGCTGATGCCCAGGCCGGGACGGCGCGGGCGGCCCCGCGAGGTGGATTTCCGCGAGGTGATTAAACGCGGTGCGCTATCTGGTCCGCTCAGGTTGTGGCTGGCGCATGCTGCCGATCCACTTCGGTGCCTGGCAGACGGTCTATGGCTGGTTCCGCGAGCTGGCGCGGCGCTTCCTGTTCCAGACGATCCATGACGTCGAGCTGATGCTCGATCGCGAACGTCAAGGCCGGGAGCAGAGCCCGAGCGCGGCCGTCATCGACAGTCAGTCGGTTAAGGCGCCATCGGCAGAAAAGCGCGGGTTTGACGCCGCCAAGAAGATCGCGGGACGCAAGCGGCATATCGCGGTCGATACTGACGGGCGCTTGCTGATGGTGAACCTGACGCCCGCCGACATCTCCGACAGCGCCGGCGCCCAAACGATCCTCGATGGCATCCGCAAGCGCTGGCCCTGGGTGAAGCACCTCTTCGCCGACGGCGCCTATGATCGGCTCAAGCTCATGGACAAGGCCAGCTATCTCGACTTCGTCGTCGAGGTCGTCCGTCGCTGTGACAACCAGCAGGGCTTTAAGGTCTTGCCGCGGCGCTGGGTCGTCGAGCGCACCTTCGGCTGGATTAATCCGATGGCGGCGACTGGTCCGCGACTACGAGAAAAGGATCGATGTCTCCCAGGCCATGATCCTCGTCGCCATGGGCGGGAACCTCCTACGCCGAAACGCTCATCCGTGATTTTCCAAACGGACTCTAAGAGGCCGAGCAATGTGCTAGCGCGCCCGCATGGCGCACGCTTCAAAACAAATCGGAGTTGGATTGGTCGGTTATGGCCTCGGCGGCCGCGTGTTTCACGCGCCGTTTATCCAGGCCACAGACGGCTTGGCGCTGCGCGCGGTAGTGTCCCGCGATCCGGTGAAGGTGCTCGGCGAGTTGCCGGACATGACCGTCGTTCCATCCGTAGACGAACTCCTGGCCCAGGACGGAATCGATCTCGTCGTCGTATCGAGCCCGGACGCACTCCATGCCGAGCATGCGATCGCGGCGTTGCGCGCCGGCAAACATGTCGTGGTCGACAAGCCGTTCGCGACCACCCTCGCCGATGCCCGACTAATCGCCGAGACGGCGGATCTCGCGGGCAAGATGGTGACGGTATTTCATAACCGGCGCTGGGACGCCGACTTCCTCACCCTGAAGCGCCTGATCGGCGAAGGCCGGCTCGGGCGCATCGTTCACTTCGAAAGCCACTTCGACCGCTGGCGGCCGGAGCCCGCGGCGGTTTGGAAAGAAGCGCGCGAGGGCGGGTCATGGCTCGACCTGGGCCCGCATCTTGTCGACCAGGCGCTTTGCCTGTTCGGTAGGCCCGAAGCCGTGACGGCCGATATTTGCGCGATGCGCGAGGGCGCGCCGGCACCCGACTGGTTTCATGCCGGGCTTCACTACCCCGGCTTGAGGGCGGTGCTGCACTCGAGCAAGCTTGCGGCCGACCACCGCCTGCGGTTCGCTGTCCACGGCACCGGTGGCAGCTGGATCAAGCACGGTCTCGACACGCAGGAAGGCGCGATAGTGGCGGGAGCGCTTCCTGGGGACACCAATTTGGGTTGCGACCCGGTGTTGGGCATGTTTTCTCAAGCTGGTAATCGAGAGCTTCCCATCGCCAACGAACGGGGCAACTACGGCCTATTCTGGCAGGGCTTGGCACGTGCAGTTCAATGGAATGAACCTAATCCGGTGCCGGTAAATGAGGCCCTGAGCGTGATGGATGTGCTTCAGGCCGGTCTCGAGAGCGCCGCCAAGGGCTGCACCGTCCGGCTGTGACCTCCCCTTCCCCATGACCCATTACGAGCACGGGCCGCTGTCGGAATGGTCATGGGGCATGTTCGGTAGAATGAGAAACTCGCCGTCAGGCTGTCCTGATGCGATCACATCCTCTAAGGAGCCCCGCCAAGTGCGGAGTTCAACACATGCAGGTCTGGTGTTTCGTCGGCGCGAACGGTCTCTGGGCACTTAGCGGCGACGAGGCGGGCGCGAGCCTGCCGGAGGATCTCGGCCCCTGGACCTTCCTCAAGGTCGCCGTTCTCGATGGCGCGGAGAAAGACGAGCAGGAGGCCAAGGCTCTCATAGCAGAGCACGGTTTTTGCTGCTTCGATCCATCGCCGGTGGATTGAACTCGTCTTCGGGCCTATCGGGCGCGCGCCGTTCGCCGACTTGCGCCGCCCGTCCCTCTCTGCCAGTGCGCGCGTCCGGCGCGGACGTGGCGAAATGGTAGACGCCGGGGACTTAAAATCCCCTGGGCAAGCCCCGTGCGGGTTCGAGTCCCGCCGTCCGCACCAGGTGGGCCTGTAGCTCAGCGGTTAGAGCTGGCCGCTCATAACGGCTAGGTCGCGGGTTCGAATCCTGCCGGGCCCACCAACTTTCCGAATTCGCCTCGCGTGGCCCATGGCCTGAATGCTATCGGCAAGTAGGCGAGCGGCCTCGCACCAATCGGACGAAGACCATTCCGCCAATGTACGATCTGATCGTGTTCGATTTCGATGGCACGCTTGCCGACAGCGCCGACTGGCTTCTGCAGGTCCTGCCCGATCTCGCTGATCGGCACCGTTTCCGGGCTCCTGCCCCCGATGAGATCGAAGCGCTGCGCGGATGCCACGCGCGTGAAGTGATGGCTGCGCTGCGTATTCCGGCCTGGCGCGTGCCGGCTATTGCAAGGGATCTGCGCCGTTTGGCCGAAGCAGATGCGCCGCGAATTCCGCTATTTGCCGGGATACCCGAGGTACTTTCGGCGCTGGCATCCAGCCGATCCCGGTTGGCGGTGGTCAGCTCGAACAGCGAAGTGACGGTTCGCGCCGTGCTCGGCCAACACGCTGCTTCTATCAGCGCTTACGCATGCGGCGCGGCGCTGTTCGGCAAGGCCCGGTTGATCAGACGCCTAGTCGGGCGCAGCGGGATCGCATTCAGCAACAGCATCTACGTCGGGGACGAGTTGCGCGACATCGCCGCGGCGCGATCGGCGGGCGTGGCAGCCGGGGCGGCCGCCTGGGGCTACGCCACCCGAGAAGCGCTCGCCCTGGCTCAGCCAGATCACATGTTTGATTGCCCCGAAAATCTCTCCGCGCTCGCCATGACGAGCAGCGAATAGGACCGTCTGGCAATTCGGTCTTTCGCGATCAGCGCGAGATCTTCGCGTGTGACGCAGCCACTTCGCCAGTGGCGGTCTGAACCAAATCGCTCGCGATCGCCTCGTCTCGCCCGTCTACGAGCGCACCGCTGCCCATCGTGGCGACGCGGTCGTCATCAAACGTCCTTGAGACGAACGAAGCAAGCAGCGCCCCGGCAAGAAACCAAATGACCGTGCTCACCTTCATGAATCCGAGCAAGACAAAGAAAAGCGTCGCGGCAGTCAGAACCCAGCCGAGTGCCCCCGTGCACTCTGCAGTAAACGAGATTGTCTCTCGTCTACGGCGTTTTCTTGGGTGAACTGCCATCGTCGGATGCCCCCGGGTCGATGAGTCGAAATGTGATTATGGCACCTTTAGAGCGCCGAACAAGTTAAACCTCGGTGAGAGTTCTTCTTTTCATTTCTCGAACGAGAAAAGATTGGCTGGAGGCGCGTTATATCCGTTAGTCGTCGATTCAAATTCGAAAAAACGGATACTAGTTCAGTAATGCTCGCCGCACTCATTAACCTTAATGCCGCGGCTTGATAGGGCTCGTATATTTTTGTACGTAGAGCGCGGCCTCGGACCTTGAGTCTATCGACTCGGCCTCGACCACGTAATGATACACGTAACATGGGAGATATGGATGAATTCCCGACATCTCCGGAGCGCCGCGTTGTGGACGCTGGATCCTCCTCCCTCCGCGGACGATACGAGGGCGCCGCGTGCTGACACGGCCGTGAAGATACTACCGAGCAAAGGTCAGAATGGGTCCGCGCCGCCTGAAACCTCGGGTCACCGAGGATCCGTTGTTGGGCAGCTGTTGGCCGAGATTTGGTAAGGCGCGCAGGCGCTTCCCATCGTCACGCGACTGAAATTCAGACAACGCTGACCATCGCACCTGCCCCGTCCGCCGTGATGGCGTTTCCGCAGGCCGCCGATGCCTTATCGGTCGGAACCAAGCTGACGTCGGAGCGCTTCCATCGCCAAGGAGACAGGCGATGAGCGACAAGAAGGAAGCAGACCAAAACCCCATGCCCGCTGAGCATGATACCGAGCCGAAAAATCCCAGAAGCGCCAGGACGAAGGGCAGCAGTCGGCCTGATTAGCGCCAGATCAAGCTGTAGCGCCAAACCACAAGCCTGCCGTCGACCGTTCTCGACGATCAGGCAATCTCGAGGGCACCAGCGCGAAATGGCGCCAGCGAGGCCTTAATCGCCAAGCGTATCGCATCGGTGCTATGCTTCGCGCCAAGCTTGGCCAGAAGGTTCGCCCGGTGCAGTTCCACGGTCCGCGGACTGATGCCCAGGTGTTCGCCAATCAGGCGATTGCTGAGTCCTTCGACCATGCCGGCCAGGACTTCGCGCTCGCGGACGGACAGCTTGTCGATCTCTGCCATGGCCAACCTTTGGCGCGATCCGCTCGCGATTGCAGGTCCAGTCCGGGCAAGCGACGTTCGAAGAGCTGCGATCAATGTGCTGCCGCAACCCGGCCAGGCCGCGTAGCCGATCGCGCCGTCCAGCACGGCCTCGACGACTCTCGGCGGGGCGGGGCCTTCCGAATAGGCAACGATGGGTAGCCAGCCATGCCGACTGCACACTTGCTCCATGAGTGAGGCGACCGCCCTTTCATCGTCGTGGATGAGGACAACGCCAGATCGCGGCCAGGATCGAAGGAATTCCTCGATCGTCTCGAACGGCTCGGCGAAGATTCCTTCGTTGTTGAGAAAATAGCAGATCGATGCGCGGCGCCGCACATCACTGTCGATCACGAAAGCAAGGTCATGCATGAGGGCGTCAATCGTTCAGGCGAGACGGCGATGTGGGCCGGCTCGGAAGCGAAGATGTTCGGTGGCGATCGAAAGCGGGGTCAATGTCCGCTGGTGGCGGCCTGCGTCTCGATGCAGCCGAACCAGCCCAGGCCTTCATAGGTTTCGTAGCCCGGTGTCAGCGCATAGGAGATCAGTTTGGGACCAGTCTGGTAGTAGCCGCGCTTGCCGCTGGCCTGGAGCGGGTAGACTTCGCCTTCGGCAAAGCCGGTCGAGGAGGCGATGATACGGTTCTTCGCATTGAGCAGCATCACGCGCGTCGTCTTCTGCTCGTCGGCGCCGAGCGGCACGCCATTGACGATGGCGGCGGCCTGAGGCTCCCAATCGAAGAATATGCCGAGCACGCCCAGCGGCCTGCCATGCTCAGATCCGCCTGCCCGGATCGCCGTGGCATAGGTTGCCACCTCGGCGTTTCCCAGGGCGTCGTTTCGCATGATGTCGCAGACGACGAAATCATCGCCGCTCCTCGTCGTCATGCCGCGGCGAAACCATTCGGCCGAAGAGGCATTGCGTCCGACGACGGTCGCGTAGCGGTCGGGGCGGCCATTTGCGATGATCCTGCCATTGGCGTCGGCGATCCAGAGATCGAGGTAGACCGTGTAGGACCGCAAAATGGTCGCCAGCCTTTGGGTGGCATAGGCGAGGGCTTCAGCCGAGGCATCCTGTGCAGCCGCAACCACAGCGCCGTCGGTCGCCCACCAGCGCACGTCGCAGGAGCGTTCGTAGAGGTTGCGGTCGATGATCTCGACGGCGTTGTGGGCCATGTCGGCGAAACGGTTGCCGCTCGCATCGAGCAGCATCTGCCGTCCGGCGGCTTCGATCCGGCCGGTGTTGTCGTTGATCGCGCTGCGAAGCCCCGCAGAAAGTGCGCTGACCTCCTTGGTCACTTCGGTCATTTCCTGTGCGACGACCGCAAAGCTCTTGCCGACTTCGCCTGCCCGGGCGGCCTCGAGCCGGGCGTTCATCGACAGCATCTGCGTCTTGACCATGATCATGTCGATCGAGCTGATCTTTTCGGCGGTATGTTTGGAAAGATCGAGGGCCAAGCTCAGAATGTCATTGCGCATGCGATGTCCCGTCCAGAAATACTTCCGTTCAGAACATCCTCTCCCGACGCCGGCATTCCCTGCCGATATAGATGTTTATCGGGAAAATTACTTACCGCCTCGTTAAGCACATCTAATTCATGGGAATAGTGGGAAAACTTAATGTGCGAGGGCGGCAGGCCGCGGGCCTGCAGTTCACGGTCAGGCCAAATGCGGCGAAAGGCCGGGAATATCTGGCCAGGTTGCCGAATGCCGCCTATATTCGAATGCACTGACCGGCGTCACGATCGGTCGATGGACGGGAGAGCTGCCGGCATGTTCATTCGAACCTCTCGCATGTTTCTGCGGCCATGCTGGCCGGAAGACCGCCACGAGATGCTCGCGCTGATAAGCGGCGGGGCGATTACTCCTGGCGCCGTGGGCCTTCCCTCGCCATTCACGGCGGAAGACGTGCAGCGTTTCATCGATCGGCCGAGCGAGCCTTCCTTGCCGCATTTCTTCATCACTCTGCCCAAGATCAACGGCGGAGAGCTCATCGGCGGCATCGGCCTCGGACCTGATGGCGACGAAATTGGGCTCGGCTATTGGATTACGCGGGCGCACCATGGCCGGGGTTATGCAGCTGAGGCCATCCGTGCGGTGCTGAGCTTTGCTCGCACACTCGGACATCGCCGCGTGATCGCGAGCCACATTCCCGGCGCCAGATCGTCCGCCCGAGTCCTGGAGAAGGTCGGCTTCGTCACCACCAGTGAATTACACTCGCGCCTTGAAGCGAACTCTCTTGCCAAGACCTACGTCATCGAGCTCAGTGCTTCGATCGATCTCGAAGACAATGAAGCGCTTGGCCAGAAGGCGGGCTAGCGCACCGCCTCAATCGTCGTCATCGTCATCATGATGTCGGTGCCAGCGGCGGTCTTCCCACCTGCGATGCTGCTCCCAATATCTGCGCTGTTCCCAACGCCGACGTTCTTCCCAGCGCTGGCGTTCTATCCAGGCGCGGCGGGCGTCACGATGATAATAGGGATCGTTGTAGCCGTCATAGGGATCGTAATATCTGCCGTAGGCGTCATAGTAGCCGGGGTAGCCGTTGCCGATAGTGATACTGAACCGGCTTTGGGCTGCCGCTGCGCCGGGCAAAGCCGCAATCACTGTAGCTGCTGCCAGCGCGGCTGCGATGGGTAGTTTCTTCATCGTCCCCTCCATGGGCGGGCGGCCGTCTCGGCCAGCCTCATGAGACCGACGATAGGACGAAGGACATCGCCTCAGGCTGAATGCATGCGTAGTGCGATGTTCATCCGATGACCCACGCTCAATTTCTGATTTCGATGTCCGAACTGCGGCATCCGCTTAGCGGAGAAGCGTAATCGCCTGGCATCATTGCGGCCAAAGCAGTTAGCGTGCAAATTTACTCTCGCCGGGCAGCACTTGGGGCCAAAGTCATGCTGGTCAAAACAATCATGTCGATTGACGAGGGCGTCGCAGTTGCGCCGCTCATCAACGCCAGGGTCGCTGGCCGATACGGCTTCCTGATGATTTACCTGGTTGTCGGGACATTCGCCGGTGTCGTTGCGGGAAGCTTTATAGCGGTCGTGCTCCCATTCGCGCTGGCGCTGAGCGGTCGGACTGCCCCGCCTTCCGTTCTTGGCATCCTGCTCCCCGCAATAGAGGTGGTGGGCGCTATGGCTGGGTTCGCAGCAAGCTAACCGAAAATATGTGAAGCGCTACATCGATAGGCTGATCGAGTTGGGGCATCGCCGAGAAGACGAGATCTCATTCGAATTGATGGATGGTGGGCTCGCCATATCGGGCGGGGGCATGCGTCACGCTATCGATTGGACTGCATTCTTGGAAATTGCTTCCGCTCCGCACCACTGGTTGCTGATAACCGGGCCGATGAGTTTCATCCTGCCAAAGCGAGCATTCGCCTCCGCCGACCAGGAGCGGTCGTTTTTGGCCGAAGTCGCCGGGCACCTGACGGCCGAAGCGCAAAAACGCAGCGCTGAGGCAATCGCTACCGCGTTTGGCTGAGCGGGGCAGGACGAACGATGGGGCCAGCGATTTGCCGTATGGATTGATGCCGCCGACATCTCGCTCATTCCGACCATCGCAAAAACCGCCCTACCCTCAGCCAGTCAAGGGCAACTGGCTCCCCGTAAGCCCTTTGACATAGAAGATGATGGACTCGATGACTTCATGCTCAGCGGTGGAACCGCGTTGCTACAAGCCTGCGACCGCCTTTGGCGGGATTGATGAGTGAGAGCGGAATATGTCCCAGCAAGAATTCTACCTCGAGCAGGCCTCGCGTTACGCCGTGGCGGCGCAAGGGGCTGAACTGCTTCGGCGTAGGGGCAATCTGCTTGCCGCAGAACGCGCCTGGCGAAAACTGGCTAGCTTTGCGATAGAGCCTGACGTCGCAGAAGGTATTTACGCGTCGAAATCCTGATGGTGCCTTCACTCGCTAAAGTCTGCCGACGTGGAAACTTCCGTGAACCAGTCCTTCCGACTTCTCGCCTTAGCATTATCGATTACCCTTCCTGGATGTGGCGAGGCCGAGACGCCGGCGGGCGCTGCACCGCTGACGATCGCGAGGACAATTCCTCTCGATCATGTAGCCGGCAGGATCGATCACCTTGCCATCGACCTTCGCCATCGCCGTATCTTCGTGGCAGAACTCGGAAACGGCAGCGTTGACGCAGTCGACATCGACACCGGCCGATCGCGCCGCATCTCGGGCCTGAAGGATCCGCAGGGCATAGGCTATTTCCCGGATCGCGATTTGGTGGCAGTCGCCAGCGGCGGTGACGGCACGCTGCGCTTTTTCAGCGGCGAAACGCTCGCGCCAACCGGCGTCATCCGGCTTGGCGACGATGCCGACAATGTGCGTATCGACCAGAACTCGGGGCTGATCGCGGTGGGCTTCGGGTCAGGCGCAATTTCCTTCATCGATCCTGCGCGCCAGGCGGTTATATCGACTATCGGCCTACCAGCGCACCCGGAGGGTTTCAGCCTGGATCCCGATGGCCCAGGTCTCTTCGTGAACCCTCCCAATGCCCATTCGGTCTTCTTCGCGGACCGCAGGGCCGCAGCAGTGACCAAGCGTTTGCCTGCGGGCCACGCAATGAACTTCCCGCTCGCCCTCGATCCAGCATCTCGCACGATCGCGATCGCCTATCGTTGGCCTTCCCGATTGGTGCTCCTGGATCAGGAGACCGGGAGCGTTCGCCAGGACCTTCCAACCTGCGGCGACGCCGATGATGTAGCCTTCGATGCCCTCCGCGCAAGAATCTACGTGGTCTGTGGATCGGGTTTGGTCGATACCTTCCAGAAAGGAGCCACCGGATACGAGCGGCTTCCCGCTACCTCGACCCGCCAGGGTGCTCGCACCGGCCTCTTCGTCCCCGAACTCAATCGTCTATTCGTAGCTGCTCGCGCGACCGGGAACATGGCCGCCGCGCTAATAGTATTGCGCCCGTAGAGCGTTATTCCATGCTCCGTCATAGGCAGGTTGCCCTTTCGCCAAGCTTGGCGAGATCTGCATCGTGCCAGGTAGAAGTCCAATCAGTTCCTCCAGGTGATGCTCGATGTGATCGGCGACGATGATCCCGCACGACTGGAAATTGAGCTATGGATTGCGCCAGCTCGCAACCTTATTTGGAGACAGGCCGATGGTGGATCTGGTTATCGGGGCCAAGGCGTGCCGGCCGAACCCAGCACTGCTGCCGCTTGAGTTCTTGATTGGAAATTGGGCGACAATCGGCACGCATCCGGCCGCGCCAGGTGTAGAACTACCCGGAAGAACGAGTTTCGCGTGGACTGAAAACGGTGCTTTCCTCATCATGCATTCGGAGACCGATCACAAAGACTTTCCCGATGGTATGGCAATCTTCGCGAGCGACAATGCTCTCGGCGTAATCACGATGTGCTGGTTCGACGAACGAGGGATTTCTCGCCTGTGCGGGGTCCGCGCGAGCGAGAGGGCCGTGCAGTGGCATCATGACGATCCCAATTTCATGCAGCGATTGACGATCACTGCCGATCCGAACGGCCAGCGAATGACAAGCAAAGGGAAGATGGCGCAGAATGGCGGCGATTGGGGCGACGACCTCTCGCAAGTCTTTATCCGGCAGTAACTCAACCCGAGTTTTAGCGGAATCGAATGTTACAAGTTTTCAACAACATCCGGACGCACTGTCTTTATCGAGAGAATTTGTACACATGTCTAAATTGCCGCTGTTAGCTAACAATTATCCATAATAACTGGTCGCACAAAAAATAACATCCATATTCGATGCTCGTGGAGCCAAATTAATCCTGTAAGCGTTGTACATGATCCTGGCCACAAGGATGGAGGGGGCATGACGTCGCAGGAATATGAGAATCGAGGGGTAGAGCTTCGGCGGCGGGAAGCGCTCGCACGTGACGCGGTCATCGCCGCGATCCACGATGGGCTCCGCCCGGAGGATGAAACCTTCCAAACCTTCATCAAGTTACATCAAAGGACGCTTGCTGAACTTGGTCAGCTTGATCATGAATTTGTGAAGACCTGCCAGAATTATTAAATCTCGACAACGTCTGGGCATCAATGCGCGGGGCGCATTACTAATCAAGCTCAGCAGATGGAGAAACCAAGGCCGCTGCACGCGCGGCAGCGTCATTTTCGCGCTTGTCGCTAAAGTGCCGGACAGCGACGAATATCATGCGATCCGCTCATTCGAGCTTACCCGATTGTCAGTTATGAGTTCCGTGGATCATCACGACACTCCGTAGAGCCTCGCAAGGGGGAGGGCTCAGCAGGCTGGCGCTCAAGGCGGGAGGAGTGATTGCGGTCCGAAAGGAGCCGTAGTCGAGGCCCGATACTGGCCGTACGAGCGTGCAATTGGGCAACGAAACCCAGCTAGGTGAAGACGTGGCGCTGAGTGCCGGGATCAGAATTATTTTGTTGGCCAGTACTCGCGCGCTGACGATTGCACTCGTCGAGCCAACCGCGTCAACCCTTTGCATCGTTCGTGCTGCCAACGCTCATTGAGAATTGCCAACCAGACGCGACGAAGGTCACTCGGACGTACGAACAGGCGCGCAGCTGTGATATTGTCCGCAGGTCGCAAAGATTATGGGAGAGTGCCTCATGTCAGCATTCGCCAAAAACTTCCTCGGTTTGGCCGCTGCACTTGTGACCGCGTCATGTTCGCCGGGAAACAAGAGTGACCCCGCTACTGCGCCCTCGAGTGCAGCCATTGATCATGCCGATCCGATCAAGAGCGCCATGTCGGCCGCGCCCTCGGCCGTTGCCGAGAAGGCGGCCATTGTCGTCGCCAATGACGACGGCACGATGAAGACCCTGCGTGCGGGGAGCAATGGCTTTACCTGCATGCCCGATAGCCCGGCAACCCCGGGACCGGATCCGATGTGCATGGACGCCAACGCAATGAAATGGGCCGAGGCATGGGTAGGCCACAAGCCTCCTCCGACCGATGCCCCAGGGGTCATGTACATGCTCGCCGGCGGCACCGATGCCAGCAATACCGATCCCTACGCGAAGGCGCCAACCGCGGGCGGTGATTGGATAAAGACCGGCCCCCACCTGATGGTAGTCGGATCGGCCAAAGCGCTCGCGAATTACCCGTCGGGGCCCAAGCCCGATACCCACGCGCCCTATGTGATGTGGGCGGGCACGCCGTATGCCCACCTCATGATTCCGGTGAGTTGAAACAGCATCGCAAGATCTTTGGGAGTGCCGATCATGCCGCAGTTCGTGATTGAACGAGATATGCCAGGTGTTGGCGGGCTTGGGGACCAGGAACTCAAGGGCGCATCTGAAAAATCCTGCTCGGTGCTGCGCGATCTCGGGCCCGAAATCCAATGGGTTCATAGCTACGTAACCGATGACAAGATCTATTGCATTTATCGCGCACCAAGCGCCGAATTGATCGAGAAGCATGCACGGGACGCGGGATTTCCAGCCAACTCAATTGCGCAGGTACGCGCGGTCATCGATCCCACGACTGCCGAGTAGCCGAAATTGAATGAGAGGCATCGGTGACAATTTCTTCCGACCAATTGCCTTCAAATGCAGCCGGGCCCATCCCCTCGTGGGGGAACACAGGGCGAGCAGGGTACACCCATGAAAAAGCTCGCTATAGCTATATCCGTCATCGCCATGATGGCGGCGCCCGCTGCGGCCAATGCTGCCGCTTGCCGTGATTCAAAGGGCCACTTCATCAAGTGCGCCGGGGCGCCTGCGGCCGCGCAGGCACCGGCTGCCAGCCATGCGGCCGCCGCCGCGCACCCGGCGCCGCATGCCACGGCTACAACTCACGCCGCGGCAGCTACAACGACCCGCAAGGCACCTTGCCGCGATGCAAAGGGCCGTTTCAAGAAGTGTTGATCGTCAGGACCGGCGAGCGACCAATCGATCGTTCGCCGGTTTCACTCGTGAAATTGAGCGGCACCTGCTTCTGATCGGGAAGTGCGGGAGGTAAATCCTAGCAAGCTGAAAGCTTCGTGATCTCAATTCTGGATAGGGGACAAGACTTTCGAAATTAATTGGATGCTTTTCCGCTTCTCGCTCGTTCTTCCCACGCACGACAATCAGCCGCTGAAGAATATGGGAGAACACCATGAAGACCATTATCCTCGCGAGCGCGGCTACACTGGCCCTCGCGGTTCCGGCATCGGCGCAAATCCTCGGCGGCGCTGGCGGCGTGGTCGGCGGTGCAGGAAGTACCGTTGGCGGCACGCTTGGAACGGACATCGGCCGTACGACGGGATCGGTCAGCAGCTCGACCGACGCGGCAACGCGCGGAAGTGCCTCGGTCGATCACCGCCGGGGCTCGGCGAGCGCAACCGGATCGGCGACCGGCAGCAACTCGACTTCGGCCACTGGCACGGTCGCGAACACGACCGGGCATGGCGCCGGATCGGTGAGCCAGAACATTGGGGGTAGCGCGAACGCCCAGCTTGTCGGAACAGACGCCGTTCGGGATAGCGTGGGCAATGTCCGACAGACGACGACCGGCGCTGCTCAGAGCGCGACGGGTCATGCTTCGATGCTCGCGGCTCGGGGGAGCGCGGCTGCTTCCAGGGCAGGGCATTTCGCGGTTTCGCGCGGCATGATGGTGCGTGATCGCGCCGGCCAGACCGTCGGCCGCGTCCGATCGGTCGCAACCGATCGTGCCGGCGCCGTGCGCACGCTCGTGGTGAACACCGCACGTGGTCCGGTGACACTGCCCGCAGCGAACTTCGAAGGTTCAGGCAATGTCCTGGTCAGCGCTATGCAAACCAGCGATGTTGCCGCTTCGGCTCAGCGCCACTGACCTAGAGGCGGGACCGGTTGCGAGCATTCGTTTCCGGTCCCGCCAATCAGGCGAAGGTACGCCCTGATCGCCGCGCTTGTTTGAACGCAAGGCCAGTCTCAAATCCGTGCAAGCAGATATCAGCGCACGAGAGGCATCCGTCTCCTGGCGTCGACCGATGCCTCTCTGGTGGGGACTGGGATCCATGCAGCCGTTGTTCGAGAACCGGTTCAGTGCCGTGGCGGTTGCATCAGCGCGCCAGGGGCGGGCAAAGAAAAACCCCCGCCGTGGCGGGGGTCAAAAGGATGAGGTTGTCGAAAGTGACAGTCGGCCTCAGGGCGCCGACATATCCTAGACGCCATGGCAAAGCAGAGTCCGCAGTCGGAAAGGACAAGCGCTTCTGGCCTTGCGGACGTCGGGGTACCGAGTCGCTTTCCCGGAGGCTACTGCCGGTTGAACTGGAAAGGACTCGGCGGGACCGATTGAGGCGCTAGCTTCCTAAACACCCGGCCACATTGAATTTTCTCAACGACTGCGGTTCCTGAATGGTCGTGTCGTTATGACCGCGATGGGCTCTCGGGTCGCAAGTTTGAGGAGGCATCCCGTTGTCAGTGCGGCGACACTGGCCAATCGATACAATTTTGACCCTCGACTTGCCCCCGCGTCCGCGCGGGGGCACTTTTGCCGCTGACCTACCAATCTAGAGGATTTGCAGAACTAAGCGGTTTTGGGCCCTTCAATACCCAGTCATGCTTTCTGGCGGCACATCGTAATTGAGATCGCGATACTCGCCGCGATCGCGATCAACGGTCTTTTGGGCTGGTTCGGCCGGCTCGGTCGCAGGACCTTCAAGCCAGACCGCGGCAATGAAAGCCTCACCGTCCCGGATAAAGCCGGCCTTGGAGACCGTGTAATCACCGCCTTGGCTTCCATCCGTGAAGCAAAGGACGTCGCCGACTTTCGGAAGGACGGGAAAATTGTGATCACTGCCACTGAAGAGGGAGCCATCGCTGGAGTCGAGGCTGCGCGGCACGAAGACGCGAACGATCATCTGGCTTACTCCCGGCCTTCACGCGCCAGTAGTCGTCAGCCTGCAAACTAGCGTGTGTACTTCAACAAAGATGGGTCGGGGCCATGGCAACTCAAGGGGTTCCATTTGCTGCAGTAGTCGGCAGTCATTGTTGCCGCGGCGAGCAGAGCCGCTCCCGCAAGGCCGACTGCCACACCGCCGTACATGGCTTTGCGTCTCATATTTGAATACCCCTTGGAGCCGGGCGCACTGGGGCGGCTCACCATCCACTAAGGGGCGCTGGTTACGAACCGTTCCCATGCAATCTCAAAATGTTGCGACTGTTGCTTCGCCGCATCACCGACTTTGTAATACGATACCGCGGACAACCGCCGACTTCCCGGACATTCCAGCTCGATTTCTCATCGCCTAAAAGCCGCCCTCTGCTAGGGCTCAGACTCGTTCAGAGCCAGAACGCTACGGCGGTGGCGAGCGCTACGCCTGAAAGGAAGTTGGCAGCGAGCTTGTCGTAGCGGGTTGCGACGCGGCGGAAGTCCTTCAATCGGCAGAAGGCGTTCTCGATTAAGTGGCGGCCGCGATAGCGTTGCTGGTCGTAGCGGATGGCGCGCTTGCGGTTGCGGCGGCCTGGGATGACGGGTGTGATGCCGCCCTCGCGCAGCGAGCGGCGCAGCCGGTCGGCATCGTACCCTTTGTCGCCCAGCAGGTAGCGCATCCGCCCGGCGCGCTCGAGCAGCGCGGGGGCGGCCTTCACGTCGCTGACGTTCCCGGGCGTCAGCATCAGCGCATAAGAACGGCCGATGACGTCGGTGAGCACGTGGACCTTGGTCGTCCAGCCGCCGCGCGAACGGCCGATCGCTTGCGTCGTGCGCCCCCTTTTTCCCCGAAAGCCGCGCGCTGGGCTTTGATGTAGGTGCTGTCGATCGCGGTGCTTCGCGCGACCACCCCGGCATCGACCAGCGCGTCGAGAAGCTTGAGTCAGAAGCCCCGCCGCGACCATCGGTTGAAGCGGTTGTAAACCGTCGTTGACGGCCCATACTCGGCCGGGCAGTCGCACCAGCGGCACCCGACCTTGAGCACGTGCAGGATGCCCGAGATCACCCTGCGATTGACCTGCCTCCCGGATCCTGGACCGTTTGGAGCTGGAAAATTCCAGTTATGATTGGAGGGCCAGGATACGGAGTGAGCGATGAAGAGGACGAAGTTTTCGGAGGCGCAGATCGCCTTCGTGCTCAAGCAGGCCGAGGATGGCACGTCTGTCGGCGAAGTGTGCCGCAAGGCTGGGATCAGCGAAGCGACCTACTATAATTGGCGTAAGAAATACGCCGGGCTGATGCCGTCGGAGATGAAGCGGCTGCGCCAGCTCGAGGAGGAGAACGCCAAGCTCAAGCGGCTGGTGGCGGACCTCAGCCTGGACAAAGCCATGCTGCAGGATGTCGTCTCGCGAGCCGCAGGCCAGCGCAGCTAAATCTTTGAGGCCTGATCGGCGGCGGCAGCTGGTCGATGATGTTCGCGGCACGTGGCAGGTCAGCATCCGGCGGGCCTGCGCCGTGCTTCGGGCAGAACGATCGAGCTACCACTACCGCGGTTGCCGCACCGATCAGGCCGACCTCAAGAAGCGCATCCGGGAGATCGCGGAGACGCGTGTGCGTTACGGGTATCGCCGTGTTCCCGTCCTGCTCCGGCGCAAGGGGTGGGAGATCAACGGCAAGCGAGTCTGCCGGCTTTACAAGGAGTTGGGCCTGCAATTGCGCAAGAAAGCGCCTCGCCGACGAGTGAAGGCAAAGCTGAGGGAAGGCCGCTGCGCGGCCTCCCGCGTCAATGATGTCTGGGCCATGGACTTCGTCCATGACCAGCTAGCGACCGGACCGAAGCTGCGCATCCTGACGGTGGTCGACACGTTCAGCCGGTTCTCGCCGGCGGTCGAACCCCGGTTCCGGTTCCGGGCACCGGACGTGATCGAGGTGCTCGAGCGGGTCTGCGCGAAAGTTGGCTACCCGGCCTCGATCAGGGTCGACCAAGGCAGCGAGTTCATCTCCCGCGAGCTCGATCTGTGGGCCTACATGAAGGGAGTGACGCTCGACTTCTCGCGGCCTGGCAAGCCGACCGACAATGCGTTTATCGAAAGCTTCAACGGCAAGTTCCGGGCGGAGTGCTTGAACGCCCACTGGTTCATGAGCCTGGATGACGCGGTGCGAAAATGCGAGGCTTGGCGTCGAGACTACAACGAAGTACGACCGCACAGCGCGATCGGCAACAAACCGCCGATATCGCTGCTATCCGCGTCAGTGGCACATGGCCCGCCCTGACGTCGGAACGCTGGATAGCCCCCAGCCAGGCGGTCCAGGATCGGGGAGCAGCTCAACCGTTGAAGCTCTCAACGTAGCCGTTCTGCATGGGCTTGCCCGGCGCGATGTAATGCCACTCGACGCCGATCTCCCCGCACCAGGCCAGCACTGCGTTCGAGGTCAGCTCGGTGCCGTTGTCGCTGACGATCATCCCTGGCTTGCCGCGCTCGGCGATCAGATCGGTGAGCTCGCGCACGACCCTGCGCCCCGAGATCGAGGTGTCCGGCACCGCGCGGAGGCACTCCCGGGTCACATCATCGACGATGTTGAGCACCCGAAACCGGCGTCCCGACGCCATCTGATCGTGCACAAAGTCGAGGCTCCAGCGCTGGTTGGGCAGCGCCAGCACCGGCGCGGGAGCACGCGCACCGATAGCGCGGCGGCAGTTGCGTCTTCGTCGGACCGCCAGCTTCTCCTCGCGGTAGAGCCGCTGGGTCTTCTTGTGATTGATCACCACGCCCTCCCGACGCAGCAGGATGTGCAGCCGGCGATAGCCGAAACGGCGGCGCTGCTGAGCCAGCTCGCGCAGCTTCGACCGAAGCTCGGCATCATCATCCCGCTGCGACCGATAGCGCATGCTCTTCCGATCGGCGCCGATAACACGGTTGACGTCCCCCCGCTTTCTTCCTCCGGTTTGAATGAGAGTTTTCCGGTAATGTGATCCTCGTGCTGAAGGAGCATACCGTGAAGAAGAGTCGCTATACCGAAGAGCAGATCGCCTACGCGCTGAAGCAGGCGGAGACGGGAACCCCGGTGGCTGAAGTGCTGCGCCGGATGGGGATTTCGGAGCAGACGTTTTATCGCTGGAAGAAGCTGTATGGCGGGCTTGGCGTGGGCGAGTTGCGCCGGCTGAAGCAGCTCGAGGACGAGAACCGGAAGCTCAAGCAGCTGGTGGCAGATCTCAGCCTGGACAAGCATATCCTTCAGGACGTGCTGTCAAAAAAAGTCTGAGGCCTGCTCGGCAGCGCGAGATTGCCCGGTATGTGCAGTCAGCCCATGCGGTCAGCGAGCGACGCAGTTGCGCCGTGCTGACGTTTGATCGGCGAAGTGTGCGATACCGGTCCATCCGAGCCGATCAGACACCTCTGATCATGCGCATCCGGGACATCGCGCAGACCCGGATGCGATACGGCTACTTCAGGATCTACATCCTGCTTCGCCGTGAAGGATGGGTGGTGAACCACAAGAGGGTCTACCGGCTGTACCGGGAAGACGGCTTGAGTTTGCGGCTCAAACGGCCGCGCCGACACGTCAGCGCGGCTCGGCGGGAGAGGCAGCCGTCGGCGCTGGCCCCTAACGAGATGTGGTCGATGGACTTCGTCTCGGACGCCTTGTTCGATGGTCGGCGCTTGCGTGCTCTGACGGTTGTCGATGCCTACACCCGGGAGGCCCTGGCGATCGACGTCGACCAGGGCATCAAGGGCGAGCAGGTGGTCGAGGCGATGGACCGGATCGCATCGATCCGCGGTGCCCCGCGCGCTATACGCGTGGACAATGGCCCCGAGTTTATCTCGAAGGCGCTGGATCGCTGGGCCTACGAGAACGGGGTTACGCTGGACTTCTCGCGGCCTGGCAAGCCGACCGACAACGCCTTCGTGGAATCGTTCAATGGCCGGTTCCGCGACGAATGCCTGAACACCCATTGGTTCTTGTCTCTCGCCGACGCGAGGAGCAAGATCGACGCGTGGCGACGGGACTATAACGAGTGCCGTCCTCACACCTCCCTGGGCTGGCTTACGCCAGCCGAATTTGCCTCATCTGCCGGGGTTAACCCCGGCAGATGAGGGCCGGAAGCTCACATAATACCCGGACGCGAAACCGGGGGACCCTCAGAGGGCCGGAAGCTCACATAATACCCGGACGCGAAACCGGGGGACCCTCAGTACCAGCGCACGAGTGCTACTCGCGCATATTCGCTTTCGAGGTTGTCGGCGGGATCGAACAGGTTCTGCCCGCCTGTCTGGCGCTGGCCGCGGGTGAGCGCACCCAGGCTGTCGAGACGGCGGGCGATCGTCGAGATGAAACGGCGCTCTCCGCGGCAGTCGGTCGTGACCGGCCGGAAGATGGGCGCCGACGCCTGGTGTGTCCGGTTGGTTCGGCCGAGGCCCTGTATCGCCCTGTCCGCACGCCAGCCCGGCTCGAGCAGGAAATGAACCCGGCGCTGCTGGTTCGAGCAGTCGAGACTGGCGTGATAGGATCGCCCTGTTCCCCCTGCATCGGAGAACCAGCACGCGCTTGGTTCCAGCCATGAAGGCATTCGCATCGGCGAGGCTCTGCGAAGCTGAGCGCGGCTGAAGCTTTTGCCGTCCGTCAGGCAAAGCGATCAAGCGGCGGGTGCGGCCGGTGACTTCGGCCACGGCATCGACACCGTAGCGCGTGATGATGGCGTCGAGTGCCGGCACGATCGGCGGCAACGCGCCGAGCAGCTCGATTGTATCGGCTTTGATGCGCAGCGCCTCCTCGCAGTGAACCGGGTTACCGGCTTCGTCGAACAGAGGGCGCGAGCGCTCGTTGCCGTCATCATCGAAGAAGCTCTCCATCGCGCGCGTGGGGAAGGCATTGTCGAGGTAGTCCAGCACGAGCTCGCGCGGCGACAAATCGAGGCTGAGCTCGGCGCGGTCCTCGGCACCAAGATCGGCCAGGCGTCGGTCGAGCAGCGCCTCGGCAGTCGAAACAAGCTGGACAACCACGCTTTGGTCGGCCGACAGAGCTTCATCGATCGACGGCAGCAAGGTCGGCAGCTTCAGACTGAGCAGCAGCTGGCCGAAGAAGCGTTGCTTGGCGCTCTCGAAACGGGACCTCGCCGCGGACAGCGCCTGCCCGTTAAGTGTGTTACCGTCGATACGATCGATCACGCCGGCGAGGCCAAGGGCTTCCTCCATGTTGCGATGGATGATGGCCCAGGCTTCCGCATAAGCGTCGAAATCGCGGATCTGTTCGGTCGTCAGCGCATGTTCGAGGATATCGTACTCGACACCGGCATAGGAAAGCGCCCGCGCGGTATAGACGCCCATCCCCTTGAGGTCACGTGCGACCAGTTCCATGGCGGCGATGCCGCCCTCGCGGATTCGGCTGATGAAGCTGATCCGGTCGGGAAAGGCGGTCCCCTCGCCCCAAAGTCCGAGCCGCCCGGCGTAAGCAAGATTGTTGATGTCCGAAGCACCGGTAGCCGACGCGTAGACCACCCGCGCCCGTGGCAGACGGTTTTGTGGTTCAACGCCGGCGATACCTTGCTGCGAGCCGCTGATGGCGCCGTAGCGCCCTTCTCCGCCGGCGACGCCCCCCATCGCGTGTGCTTCATCGAACAGGATGAGACCATCGAAGTCGAGGCCGAGCCATTCGAGAAGCTGCTGCAGCCGTGTGCGATCGCCAGTCCCACTGCGAAGAGTGGCATAGGACAGGAAGACAATCCCGTCGCCACCCTCGATCCGCGACGTCGGCTTGAGCTTGGAGAGCGGGCGAATATCGAGCGCCGTGCCGCCCAGGGCCTGCCAGTCGCGGCGAGATCGATGCCCTTCTCGCGGACCTTGTATCTGCCAGGCAGGTCCTGCGATGTCGCGTCGAGCGCGTGGACCACTGTTTCGAGCTGCGCCGCACTGAGCACCTGGTTGTCGATGACGCTGGCAGGCAAGATCGGCCTGTAGGAAGGAACGGGCAAGGCCACTGACGCCATCGCCGCGGATTCCAGCACCGGTGACGGATGATCAGCCCCGCCAGGAAATCGCAAGCGCTGCGAGCGGTAAGCGACATATATGCCGATCTGCTTCCCCTCCTCGCCCGCTGCTTCGATAATCTCGAAAGCCACAGGGCGTGTTTCGCCTGACCCTTCCATCGCGGAAGGGCGCGGCGCGGCGCTGGGGCCGGATGCAAACCTGCGAAAGAGACGGCCATCATTGGCTTTTGGCCTTCCCGGCCTCTCCTCCCGCACGTCGGCAAGCTGAAGACGCTTTGGCAGTCCCGGTATTTGCGAGAGGAGCTCGGAAGCGGAGCCGAGTGTAATCGCTGGCGCATGACCGCCGGACAAACCCTTGTCGGCAACGAGCACCCGGACCAGGACCGACGTCCCCTGTTTTGTGAAAGCCCCCGACAATCGGCAATCAAGCCGGACAGTCGCGCCGGCGATGGCGCGCTTGTAGCTTTCGGAGTGGGGTCCGGTCGCCGAGAAACTGTCGGGCATCACTGCGACAAGTCGGCCGCCAGGAGCAAGAACTGAAAGTCCCGCGGCGAAGTGCCGCGCAGCGACGCTTCCATCGGCGTGGCCTGAAGCGTTTCTGGAGAACGGCGGGTTCATGAGAATGACCGTCGGTCTGTGGGTGATGATGCTGCCGATCTTGGCCGCGTCGTGATCGGTCACCACCGATTGAGCAAAAAGCCGCCCAAGTACTGCCTTCCGGACGGGGTCGAGTTCATTGAGCTGGAGCGAGGTTGCCCCCCTCGCCCACTGGGCCAGCATGCCGATTCCCGCACTGGGTTCCAGGACATGATCGACCGGTGTGATTGCCGCGAGCCGCCCAACCATCCATGCGAGTCCAGCAGGGGTAGAGAAGTGCTGGAGCGCGACCTGGTCTTCGCTTCGCACCGTTTGGGTGGGAAGCCTCGCTTCCAGTGTCTCCAGCTGGGCGACGGCGGCGATCGCGTCCAGCGGGATCTCGGTTGAGGACAGCGCCATGACCAAGGCGATTTCGCACATCTGGAAGCTGTCGCGCTGTGTCCACACGCCTTCTCGCGATGTCGCTTGGAAGGCTTCACTCATAGCGTCGTTCACTGCGGCCCGAGTTATGAGTGCCACAGAAGTGAGCAGGGAGTGGGAGATAGCGGCGGCCGCGGACGAGAGGTGCGCTGCGACCTGTTGCGCATCGAGCGTTTGGCTGGGCATTGGGGTTCCCTTCTTTCGACCCAACAACTGGATCGCGAAGGTCCCTCCCCCTTTCCTCTATCCGTTCGCGTCGCCATGTCGGCCCAATATGGCCGTGGCGACGGATAATATTGTTGCGCCTCAATAACTTAGGCACCAACTGGACAATTTCACGTTGCGTTGGAAGCTGGGAAGGCGATTCCAATTGCCCCGATCAGCTGGTCTTCGCTCACTCGCGTTTCTGATCTGCCGTGGCAAGCATTCAGACCCGTACCCGCTATCACCCTCACTAAAATCAAATGCCCTAAAGGCTTCGACTAGGTTAGATTGGTTTATATGACTTTTACTAAGGTTAGGGGCTCGGGAGATGCTCGAAATCGAGCGATTCCATGCGAGTCGCGTTGGTCGGGGTGTTCCTGATGGGTCGAGAGTTCGTTCTCGTTGTGTCGACGCTGGCGTTCCTGAAAGGTCGACGGTCTGTTCCTGATAGGTCGACTTGCGTTCCTAATGTATCGAAGGTTTGGGTAGAGCGTGCTTCGATGCCGTCGGATTGAATCATTTCGCACGGTCTGTGAGCCAATGAGGTTCAAATTTGTGCCGCTCGCCGCGCGTTTCGTGTTTCAATTGAAGCCTCGCCTCTTCCACCCGACACTTCAGGAACATGGGCCGCGGCGAATTCGGCACTAGCCGCGCAGTTCGTGGCGATGATTCTCATGGTGGCGTTTGACCCACCCAATGAACGCCTTCTGCCAGTCGGCCGGGGAGCGCGTTGCATCGGCATTTACCCAGCGTTCGAAATCCGCATGCAGGGCGTATAGATCCCATCCCGGGCACTTCTCCCGGAGATGGTCGATCGTGTCATCGGTCATGAACCCGCGCGTACCAGCGGTCGACAAGCCTGCGATCGTCGAACGGATAAGTGAATGTGCGTCGAGTATCGAGGACGGCGAGGATTCTATCGCCTCGCCTTCGACGCTGGATTTCGACCTTGACGTCCGTGCCGGAGCTTCGAGTTTCCCCGGGGAAACACTCTGGACGCTGGATTGGTCAGCCAACCGTTTTTCTGCTCCGTTCTTACCATCCACACGGCGCATTCGAAGGTTGGGCTCCCCTCCCCCTGCCCGGCTCGATAGATAAACCGTAACCAGGCAGGTCGTCTTTTTCAGCCAGCTTCAGCATTTCAAATTTAAAGCGGCGGTAAAGACCCTCGGCCCCGGATTTTTCGAACAACACGGGCATCGAGATCGCAAAGCCGTCGTCGCCGGCGCCTCCTGCATGTTTTCGCGCGACGCGGTACAGCCAGCGCTCACGACCGCCTGTGATATCGAAATAGGCGCGGTCGATCGAGAGAACGCCACCCTTCATCATGACGCCCTCCCAGAACCAGTTGGAAAGCTCAAGGGTCATGCCCCGAGATCTTTCGGTGCGCTCGTCAACAAGTTGGGTCCAACCGTCTAACCAACTGAAGGTGGCCTCGCGGCGATTCTCGGCGCGAATGTTCGTTTTGATAGTTGTGGAAACGAGGCGGTCCAGTGACTGACCCAGCAGCTCGTACGCGCGCCCGGTTGTGGGTCGGCCGATGGCCCGAAGAAGGTCATAAGGCATAATGTGTAGTTTGCGGGGAACATCGTTTTGGCCGCGCCGTGCCATGTCAGCCAAGACGCTTGCGCAATAGATGAGTATGTCCGCGTCCCAAATCGTGGCCATGCCATAGTCGGGATTAGCGGACACATGGACCCAGAGTTTCCCGTCGGGGGAGGTGTAGTCGATCGGCTTGGTGCGCTTTGACTTGGCGAGGCTGAAGAACGGACGCTCCATCATCTCGCGCTGATCGCGCAGCGGCAAATCAGCGAGATAGGGCAGGAACAAATCGAACTGTTCAGCGATGCCTTGTTTGCGTGCTTCGGTCATCCGAGAATCCCGGGGCAGGGGAGGGTGGTAAAAAGTTTCCCCGGGGAAACTTTCCGGTCGGCGGAAGAGATTGCCGGCCTGAAGTTCACCTCATCAGACCTTTCCCTTGGGATTCGAGATCGGCCAAAGCGTTCTTGAGCGCTTCTACGAGGTCATCGATTTCCGCTCCCGATCCCGAGTGCAGCCGAACTGTGACCCCTTGGCGGTTGGCAGATTGAACGGTTAGCATCGGCCGGCCGAGCGGTGAACTAGCAGCGAATAGAGCCTCTCGGCCATCGGCGCCCGCCGCCGCAGACAGGAGTCGCTTAAGGACCTCCGGCGCGGGAATGAGAGGTTGAGATTTGCTACGGCGCGCAGCTTGCTCTTTTCCGATCGCGATAGCTGCTCGGGAAATTGCACCGGCCGCGACCTTGTCGTCTAGTGCTTGGGCAAGGGTGTAGCCCGGCTTGAGCTGAAGATCGGCCGGGGACGCAAAGGCACCTACAATCGCGTCGGGAATCGCAGCGACTTTAAGCATCTTGGAGAGCCAGCCCTTGGAGACGCGCAGGCGCTCCGCCATTCTCGTTGCTCGGTTGCCGTAGTGGGTCTTCAGTGCTGCAGCATAATTTCGAGCGCGCTCGAGGTCTGACACGTCCTTGCGGGCACGGTTCTCGATGTCTGCGAGCCGGAAGGCCGCCTCGTCATCAAGGTTGGCAACCTGGGCGACGAACTGCATGTCCGGATAGCTGTTTCCCCGAAGCCAGCTGATCGCGAAATGTCGGCGGGTCCCGGCAATGACCTCGAAGTCGCACTGCGGGTCCCCCTCGACCCTCCGGACGACCGCAGGAACCTTCTGCCCACCTTCGGCAATGATAGCGTCGATGAGTTCGCGGCAGCTCTCTTCCGAAAGGTGCGCGTAAGAGCGGGCATTTCCAGGCCAAATACGGACGCGCGCCGGATCGAGAAGGAGCTGGGTAACTTGACGGACTTCGCCAGTAGCAACGCGCGCCAGCGCGCTCTCGCGGCTGAGCAGAGTAGTGCCCCGGGGGGCGCTCACGGACAGGTGACGCTGGCTCTACGATCTCAGACGAGGGGAGGGTGCTTGGGCTTTCCTGGTCCTCTGCGAGGAGATCGGCGAGATAGTCGGATTGCTTACGGGCCATGGCTTATCTCCGTCCCGATCTGGAAGGGTTGTGACGAGCGACGTTCAAGCTATGCAGTCGCATGGAGCAGTTCCTCTTCCGAGGCGGGCGCAATGCGGCCCCAGCTCTGGCGAACGAGTTGCTCGATTTGGCCCATCGCCTCGTCGAGGTTTGCTTTGCAGCGCTTGTGGGTTCGTGGGGTCCCGATCGGCTTTTCGAGTTCGAAAACCGTCATCATCCGAAGCGCAGCATGGCTAATCTCCGCGGAATCGAGAATGGGTACCGGAAGTAGCGCGGGCCCGAATGTCTGCTCCATGATGGAACGGACCATGGCGTGGCTGGGATCGTTGCTATCGAATTTAGAGCAAATCAGCCGCACAAAGCTGTAGTCCACCTCGATACCTACCGAGCTCAGCTGGCTCAAAACCTGGTCAAGCATTGAGAGGAATTGCACCGTTGAACAGAAATCAGGTGTGGTTGCCGCGAGCGGCACGAGAAGGGCGTTTGCTGCCTGCATAACTGCGAGGCTGATTGTGCCAAGCGCGGGCGGCGGGTCGAGAATAACGATGTCGTAGTTGCGGGCGAGATCCATCAGGCCCTGTTTGAGCTTTCGAAAGCGGGCCGCGAGAATCGACTGGCCATCTGCACCTGAGGCCGCGAGTTCGTACTCGACGTCGAAGAGCTCAAGGTTTGACGGGATGAGGTCCACGTTCGGCCAAGGCGTGTGTTTTACAGCGTAGAGCAGGTCGGCCTGGGTCGGGTCGATTGAGAGATACGGGTACAACGTCTCTTCACGGGTGATGTTAAAATGCGGATTGAACCCGAAGAGGGTGGTCGTAGTCGCCTGACTGTCGCAGTCGACCACCAGAACGCGGTAGCCTTGCACCCCGAAGTAGTGCGCGAGGTGGGTGGTCACGGTGGATTTGCCGACGCCACCCTTGAAATTCTGCACGGCGATCACCGCCGGCACATCTAGGGGAGCCCGCTCTGGCGACGCGCCAAGAACGCTGCGCATGTTTTGTAGCTCTTCGACGGAATACCCAGGGCGGCGACCATTTTCGGAAGCAGGGGGGAGGGGGGAGACGCCCATCCTCTTCAGCCATGCGAATGCGGTTCGTGGAACAATTGAGAAGCTGCGCTGCCTCGGCTATTCCAAAGCGAATGCTCAGCTCTTTTCGACTTTCGGGCAAAAAAGCCTTGCGGCGAAGTCTCTCGATCATTCGTTCGCCGGCTTCCGCCATGTCCCCGATCTGACTCACGACTGAATGTACGCTTGCCACTCTGGCGTCTCCTTGAAGCTTTTCTCAAGCAGATGTGCCATAAGTCATTCATTTATGCAATTCAGCGACATTTTTCACCAACACACGCGCGAACCGGACGAACGGGCGTCAAGCTTTGGGGAAAATCAGAGAGAATCAGCATCCTGCTGCGGCGCGTAAGCCCGAATTTGACCTCAGACGGCCCTTCCAGCGCTTTCGCGCGCCAGCGGCCCTCCTGCCCTACCGAGCGCGCCGTTTGGCTCTGTACGAGGCTGAAACAGGACTTCAAATTTCTCTAGTAATTACAAAATACTAAATGCCGTTTTCCGGTGAGGAGCCCAAAATACTCCGTGTTGCAGTATATTCTCATCGTGCAGCGCGTTCGGACTGGCTTTCTAACAACGCGTCGATCGCTGCCATCTCTTCGTCAAATGCATCGAAGGCTGCGGCAAGATTCCGGTCACTGGGTAGGGGAGGGGCTCCTTAGTGGGACGCCCCGCCTTAGGCTCCACATAACCGAATTCCGCGGCGAGGTCGGGCGTGAGGAACAGGCGCCAGGTGCGGCGCTGCGTGATCTCCTCAAGTAGGCGGGCTTCCTTCGCGCGTTCGAGCAGCTTGCTGGCGCCAGCCACGCTGAGCCCTAGCCGATCGGCGACCGCCTGGGGGGAGAGCAGCGGGCGGTGGTGGCTGAGCGCAAGCAGCGCGGGGAGGGCGCCAGGGCGATACTGCTCGGCAATGGCCCGCTGGGCATCGCGGTAGAAACGCTCGAGTGCGTGTATCCGATCGAGGCCCGCAAGAGCGCTGCTGCCTAGCGCGCGCAGCGCGGCGAGCCAGTCGTCGTCTTGCGGCGTCTTCTTGAGCCGGAAGGCCTTCACCCCGCCGGCGAGGCAGGGGAGGGGGCTCGCGGTCATCTTCATGTCGCGCAGCGCAAAGGGGAGTGCGAGCCAGGGGACGATGCTGCCAACGGCGCGTGCATGCTGGCGTACGCGGTCGAACGCGCGTACGAGAGGCGGGTGGTCTGCGGCTTCTGCCGGTTCGCCGATCGCGAGCGGCAGCGCGTCGCGCCAGGCGAGGGGATCGCTATCGGCAAGCGCGGCCTCCCAGGGCTCGAAGTCTTCGTAGACGTCGAGATGCGTGGTACGGAGGGCGCGGCCGGGCACTTTGAGTCCGCAGCCCCAGGAAAATACGTCGATTTCGTCGATCTCGGCCTGCTGCAGTTGTAAGGCCTTGGCATAGCCCGACCACATTGCGCGCCGCGCCCAGGCCTTGGCTACCGGACTGACGCAAATCCGGGCGTCGAGGCGAGAAATCGCGCCCGTGCAAGAGGCGATCGCACTGGCCATCTGCGCGCTATAAGCGGGGCCGTAACGGCCCGATCCGGACGCCTGTTCCATGCCATCTTTTAACCCGGAGGCCATTTTAGTCAACTTGGCCGTGATACTTAGTCGTGATAATGGGAGATTATCGCGACCCTATCTTTTAAGCCGATTTGCCGGTATCGCTTACTGTCGGTTTCCGCATACGGCCGGACTCAAGGACCTCCCGCGATTTAGCGCGTCAGAATGTTCGCAAACCTCCGGATTTTGGGCAAAATACGGCCGGACTGGCGGGCTCTTGCCGCGCTAATCCCGCGGAGCCGCGTCGTTTCCGGTCTACGCGTACAGCGCACTCACGAAGCGCCTGACCGCTCGGGGGAGCGCGTGGCGTGTGTCGCGGTGCGGCAGCAGAATCCATCTAAGCCCGCAGTTCTGCATCAATCAGCACTGGCCAGGACGTCGTCGAATTTATATCATACGGGGGCAACCGGTCGGTTGCCCCCGTTCTATGGAATGTGACAAATGGCCCTGATTGGCTACGCCCGCGTTTCCACCGATGAGCAGGACACGGCCGCGCAGCGCGATGCGCTTCGCGCCGAGGTCTGCAGCGTGATTCTGGAGGACAAGGCCAGCGGCGGCAGCCGCGAACGGCCGAACCTCGCTCGGGCACTGGAAAGGGTAGGGCAGGGAGATACCCTGCTGGTCGTCCGCATCGACCGTCTGGCGCGCTCGTTGTCGCATTTGTTGGAGATCGTCGAGACTTTGCGCACCAAGGATGCCTACTTCCGCTCGATCAACGATCCGATCGACACCTCGAGCGCGCAGGGCATGTTGATGACCCAGATGCTTGGCGCCTTTGCCGAGTTCGAGCGGGCGCTGATCCGTGAACGGACGCGGGCCGGGCTCAAAGCGGCGGTCGCGCGCGGGGCAAAGCCCGGCAACCCGAAGATGCGCGCGCGCGATCCTGCGGCGATCGCCGAGATCCGCTACAGCCACAACGAGCGCTATCTCCACGCGCTGGTTGACGGACGGCAGCGCTGGCTGCCCACGGTCGAGCGTCTGCGCCCGCATCTTCCCTGGGCGCTGGTGCCTGCGCCAGATCCGCGCGATCTCGCCGGCGGCGCGGTCGTTCAGCGAGCGCACGCTGGTAAAAGCGTGCCGCACGTTGGTCAGAGCCGGCTATGCGAACGCGGTCATCCTCGATCCCGCACCGCGTTTGCCGCCCGACACGCGTGTGGCTCGGCTCGTGGCCGACCGGCTGAGAACGCACCCCGATTCTACGCTGCGCGAGATTGCCTCCTGGCTGTCACGTGATCTGCGCGAACCGACCCCGCGCGGTGGTTTCGCGTGGGCGCCCGAAGGGGTCAGGCGCGTGATCGCCAAGGCCAAGGCGCTGCATCTGCTCGATGAAGGAGCAGACGAGGCGGGTGAAGATCGCCTATAGTCGGCGCGCAACTATAGCACTTCCGTCCTGCAGCGAGGAGAGAATTTCCGCGGCTTTCGCCACCGGCCGTTCCTGCTCGACGCGCTCTGAATGCCGGTCGGTCATTTGCTCGGTGTGCGGCCTGAGCAGCACCGTGAACCGGACCAGTTCCTCCATGACATCGACGATCCGGTCATAGTAGCTCGAGGGGAGCATCCGGCCCGCGGCGTCGAATTCCTTGTAGACCATCGAGACGTTGGACTGGTTCGGGATCGTTACCATGCGCATCCAGCGCCCGAGGATCCGAAAAGCGCCGCGAACTCAAGCACGTTATCTAGGTGCTGTTCGACAGTTTCCGGGAACATAAATCTGCCATGCTATCGGCATTCTACCGTGAGGTGCGCAAGCTCGTGAACGGACACAAGCCTGCTGCGAATAATCGCCCCAGTGACGCCGCGATCGGCAACGACGCTGACAATGGCTGCATGGGCATCCGGCCCCACGCGCCAGACATGCAAATCCGCAATCCTGGCATCGCCGGGCGTCTCGACCAGTTCGCGCACTTCCTCAGCCACGTGATCGTCTGTCCGGTCGAGCAGAACGGCAGCCGTGTCGCGCAGCAGGCTCCAGGACCAGCGCGCGATGACGACCGCGCCGACGATCCCCATTACGGGGTCCATCCACACCCATCCAAGATAACGGCCCGTGAGCAGGGCAGCGATGGCCAGCAGAGAGGTTAGGGCGTCGGCAAGGACGTGGACGTAGGCCGACCGCAGATTGTTGTCACCGCGATGGGCCGCATGTCCATGGTCATGATGTCCGTCATGATGGTTTTCGTGCCCATGGCCGCCCGAGAGCAGGAAGGCGCTAGCGATGTTCACCGCGAGCCCAACGATAGCGATGATGGTCGCTTCCCCGAACGCAACAGCAGTTGGCTGCAGCAGCCGGAGAACCGATTCCACGCCGATCCAGAGCGCGATCAGGCCGAGCACCATCGCCGACGCGAACCCGGCCAGATCGCCAACCTTGCCCGTGCCGAAGCTGTAGTTCGGGCTGCGTGCGTGCCGCTTGGCATAGGTATAGGCGGCAGCGGCCACCGACAATGCGCCAGCGTGCGTTGCCATGTGAAAGCCGTCGGCCAGAAGCGCCATCGAGCCTGTCATATAGCCGGCGATGATCTCACCAACCATCATCACTGTGGTGAGTGGTATCACCCAGCGCGTACGGCGCGCATTCTCGTCATGCGATGAACCCAGAAACACGTGATTATGAGTGTGGCCGTCAATGTCGGGCAGCGTCGTTATACTCATTCCTATTTCGCGTAACGGCGGATCACCACCAGCAGTTCGTTCGCACCTTCAGCGCGTTCCTTGTCCGTGAGTCCGGGCGCCGAAACATGGGCTTCGAGGTGCTCAGCGATGATCTGATCCAAAAGACCGTTCACGGCGCCGCGGACTGCGGCCACAAGATGTAAAATCTCACTGCATCCTGCGTCCGATTGTAGCGCACGCTCAACGGCGCCGACCTGGCCCGAAATACGGCGGACGCGCGCTACGAGATCGCTATTGCTGTGGAAAAGGTGCGCCATAGGCATACCCCCTACCCCTATACAGTGTAACGGTAAAGGGGTGGCAGATACGAACAGCCAAAATGACGGCTATGTAGCTATTGGAACGTGGGCTCACGCGACCAGGGATAAGGCGCGCCAGACAGTCAGTCCGCCGGGGAGATCCACGTGCCGTCGCTATCCTTCAAAACCAGAACCTTATTCCAGCGACAAAATTCACCGCGTCAGGATTTTCCCCGGCGAGTCGCGCAAATCTTGCAGTATCCCCGGTCCTCTTGGCCCACTCGAACCCGACATACGGCGCAAACTCCTTGCGCATCTCGTATCGCAGCCGCGCACCCAGTTCGAAGCTTGAAAGACCCGATCCAACGCCGATCGCAGGCATGTCCTGCGCGGAGAAGTTGATTTCGACGCGAGGCTGGAAAATGAGCCGCTGGGTGATGCGCTCATCGTAGCTGCCTTCAAGCCGCCCACGGACATCGCCCTTGTCCGAGAGAAAGATTTGCCCCGTCACGTGGAACCAATAGGGCGCGATGCCCTCGACGCCGACCACGCCGTAGGTGCGCGATGGGTTGGGTACGATGTCATGCCGCAGACCGACATGAGCGTTCCAGAACGGCGAAATCGCTCGCGAATAGAGCGCCTGGACTTCAACGTCCTTGATGGCTTCACCAAAGGTGCCTTCACCTTCGCCCTTGATCAGCAAGCGATTGATGTCGCCGCCGAACCAAGCTTCACCTTCCCAACGATAACCGTCGCCGCCTTTGCGCGCCTGATATTCGGCGAGATCGAAAAGGATCTTCGATCCGCTGAATGCGCCATTTTCCCGCCGGAGCCCTTCGCGCGCTCGGGCCATTTCGACAGGGTCGAACAAGGCATCCGCGGCGTGGTCGGTTGGAAGTGCAGGTGCCGGAGCGGTGCCAACTTCGCCGCCGCTGGGCGCCATACCTGGCATTTCCGCCATGCCGTGACCCGACTGATCCATGGTGCTCGTGTCCGATGGACTGGCAGGCTTGGAGGTCGCCTTGTGCCCAGCATGCGGATCGGCCTGGTCGGACGTCGGAGCAGCAGCGCCCTGCATGTCATGGTTGCCGTGATCTTCGGCGGGTGCCGGCGCCGGCTTAGCCTCTGCGGGCTTTGGCGCGGCCTTCATGTCCATGCCCGGCATGGAGGACTGGGCGGAAGCCATGGCGGGTACGCCGAGCAGCGCCGCGGCACTGGCGAGCAGAAGAGTTCTCATGCCGCGTCCTCCTCGTGGCGAACGGTTACGACACGGAACATGCCCGACATCATGTGAAGCAGCATGTGGCAATGAAACGCCCAGTCGCCGAGACCGTCGGCGGTCAGATCGAACGACACCTTGCCCCCAGGCAGGACATTGACCGTATGCTTCAGCGGGTGATGGCCGGGATTGCCCGTCACGACCTCGAAGAAGTGGCCGTGAAGGTGGATCGGATGCGGCATCATCGTGTCGTTGATGAGATTGACGCGCACCCGCTCCATATGCCGGAAGGGGATCGGGTCAGTGTTCTCGCTAAACTTCTCACCATCGAACGACCACATGTAGCGTTCCATGTTGGCGGTCAGATGCAGGTCGATTTCGCGGGATGGCGTGCGGGAGTCGGGATTGGGCGCGAGCGACTTCAGGTCGCGATAGGTGAGCACGCGGTGATCGACATTCTCAAGTCCGGTCGGGCGCTCGCCCGTTCGGTCCACGGGCATCGGGGCCAGCGTCGCGACTCCTGGCCCCATTTTGACCTGCGGCGCGACGGACGGATCGCGCATCTTCATCGATCCGTGATCCATGCCGCCCATGTCATGGCCCATTGCCGAGTGGTCCATCCCGGCCATTTCGCCGCCGGACGTATCCATGTTCGTCATTCCGCCGCCGCTCGCGGCGTTCTCGGACGACATGTCCATGTTGCCCATGCCCATGTCCTTCATCGTCAGGATGGGGCGCTCGCGGATTACGGGGATTGGCGCCGCCATGCCAAGGCGCGGCGCCAGCGTAGCGCGGACTTGACCCGAGCGGTCGATAGCCTCGGCAATGAAGCCGTAAGCCTGTTCGGCCGAAGGCTGGACGATCACATCGTAAGTCTCGGCGATGCCGATCTGGAACTCGTCGGTCTCGACCGGCTGCACGTTCTGCCCGTCGGCGGCGACCAAGGTCATGGCAAGCCCCGGAATCCGGACATTGAAGTTGGTCATCGCCGATGCATTGATGATCCTCAGGCGTACACGCTCGCCGGCCGCGAAAAGCCCCGTCCAGTTGGCCGCGCTGTCGTGGCCGTTGACTAGGAAATGGTAGGTCGAGCCGGTGACGTCAGATATATCGGTTGGATCCATCCGCATCTTTGCCCACATGCGCCGTTCGGAAGCGCTTTGGTCCTTGCCGGCCAACAGCCCGGAAAGCGTCTGCTTCTGCATATTGAAATAGCCCGGCTGCACCTTCAGCTTGCGCAGCAGTTCATGCGGATGGGTGAAGCTCCAGTCGGCAAGCAGGATCACATGCTCGCGGTCATAGGCAACGGGGTCGGATCCCGCGGGATCGATCACGATCGCGCCATAGAGCCCCATCGCTTCCTGCATCCCCGAATGGCTATGATACCAGTAGGTGCCCGACTGACGCACCGGGAACTCGTAGAGAAAGCTCTGTCCCGGCTTGATCCCGGGGAAACTGACGCCCGGAACGCCGTCCATCTGGAACGGGACCAGCAGGCCGTGCCAGTGGATCGAGGTTTCCTCGGTGAGGGTGTTCGCCACCGCCAGGCGGACATTCTGACCTTCCTTTAGCCGAATGACAGGTCCGGGAGTGGCGCCGTTGATACCGATGGCATGTCCTTCGCGTCCCGCGACGCCGATCATTGCACGGCCGATCGAGAGACGAATGTCCTCGCCGGCCACCGTCGCCATGGGCGCGGTAAGTCCTTGCGTTCCACTGCGAGCCCAGGCCGGTAGCGCCGCTGAAAGTGCGAGCCCTCCGCCTCCCCACGCGACGGAGCGTATCAGAGAGCGTCGATCGAGTGAGATTGCTGGCATGGGCATGACCGGATAAAATTGACGTCACTGCCCCATACGCAGCGCCGCGCCGCAACCCTCAAAGCTAATCGCTGAGCAGCGCCTTCAATTTGGTCCGGGCACGGTAAAGCCTGGTCTCGACGGTTTTCTCGCTGACCGATAGCACCTGTGCGGCCTCGCCCTGGGTCAGGCCATCGACCGTTCTTAGCACCAGAACCTCGCGCAAGCGCGCGGGCAACCGCGCCATGGCGGCGGTCACGCGTAGCAGCTCGGTCCGGTTTTCAGCTTGTACATCGGCCGGGACAGCCTCGTCGAAAATGCCGGCTGCGTCGTCCAGCGGTGCCGCGCGGGTGAAAAACGACCGCACCCGGCGCCGGCGAGCCCAGTCTCGGCATTTGTTGAGCGCAATCTGCCTGAGCCAGACGGAGAACGGTCGTTCGCGGTCGTAGCGTCCAAGCGATGCAAAAGCCGCGACAAAGGTTTCCTGGGTGACATCGAGAGCTTCATGCGCATCTCCGGTGGTTGCGCGGACCAAGCGGAATACGCCTTCGCGGTGCCGCGCCAGTAGCTCGCGGTAGGCGTCTTGCCGGCCGGCGAGCGCCAGCGCCGCGAGTTCCGCGTCGCTGCCATCGGACAGCGGCAGACTCACCGTTTTTCAGGCGGTGACGTGTCAGGGGTCAGGGCCTTGACCACGGTTCTGTCGAACTGTGCTGTCTGCTCAGGCTTCAGGACGGCCCGCATGGCAAACAGATGCTCGAGCGTTTCCTTCTGCATCTCTCCCATGACCTGATGCGTGTGATCGATCGCCGCGGTGACTTCGGGACCGTAGCCATGCTCAGCCTCGATCGCTTCAGCGAGATGGGCGTTCGCGGCTCGCATCTCGAGTTCGAGCGACTTTCTCCGCGTGGCAAATCGCTGCTCGATTGCCTCAATCTTCACTTCCTGCGCAGCATCGAGTTTCAGTTCCTTGTGCAGCAGCGCGTGAAGTTCGGTTTCTGTCTGTTTTTGAGGCGCGAAGAGCGTGCGCCCGGCATAGGTGCCGCCCATGGCCGCCACGAAGGCGACGATCGCGATCAAGACGACCCGCTTGCCCCAGTTCACGGATGAACATCGAGCAGGGTCGATGGTGCGAGCGGATTGTCGGGCGCAAAGGGCGACATTGGCTGCGCGGACGCAGGTTCACTACCCGCGAGCCCGCCTCCTGCAATTCCCACGATCAATGCGAGGGCGACGGCAAAGCCCATCACGCGCGGCGTGGCCGCCGCCTCTCGCCTGCGGCGCGCAAGGCACGCGAATACGGCATCGTCGATCTCGTCCAGCTCCACAGGAACCGGCAAAGCGCCAAGGCGGTGAAGCGCCTGATCAATATCGGGCACGGGCAGTCTCCTTAAGTCTCGGCTCCCTATACGCGGGCGCCAACGCGATCCCTCACGAAAATTCCTCGAGAAAATTCCAAGGGGTTGCGCCGTCGGCTGCGTATTTCGGGTGACACGCAGCCCAAGGAGATCGCCAATGCGTTTGCCAAGTCTTGCCCTCGCCGTCGCAGCTCTGGGGCTTGCGGCCCCGCAGCTTGCCGCGGCTCACACCGCGCTCGTCTCGTCGAGCCCCGCGGCCAATGCCACTGTCGCTGCCCCGACCAAGATCGAGCTGCGCTTCAACGAGGCCGTCATCGGCGCCACCGCTCGCGCGCAGATCGCCATGACGGGGATGCCCGGCATGGCAAATCATGCGCCGATGGCGATCACCGGCTTCACCGCCCAGATCGGCAAGGACCGCAAGTCGATGACGCTGCTTCTCAGGCGCCCGCTCATGGCTGGCACCTATCAGGTGACGTGGACCGCTGCGGGTGCGGACACCCACCGCATGAGCGGCAACTTCAACTTCACGGTGCGGTAGGCCGCATGGACAACCTGCCCGTCATCGCCCTTCGGTTTGCGCTCTACGCCGACCTGATGGTGCTGGCGGGCATGGCGGCGTTTTCGTTCTATGCCCTGACTCGCGACGAGTACGCAGCCGGCGTCTTGCCTCTGGCCAGACCTGCAATCGCGCTGTCGTCGGCCGGATTTTTACTCTCCGCTCTCGCAATGCTTGCCCTCGTTGCGTCGATGACCGGTTCGAGCCTGCGGGTCATCGATCGCGCAAGCCTGAGCGAAATCGTCGGCGAGACGGCAATCGGCATTGCGTGGATGGTTCGCATGGCCGCCATGACGGTAGCTGTCCTCTCCGCGCTGGCCCTTACGCGAAGTCCAACGACTGCTCGCGTCGGCCTCCTTGTCTCGGCGGCACTTGCCGTCGCGACGCTGATCTGGACCGGCCACGCCGGTGCGACCGAGGGATGGCCGGGAACCGCCCATCGCTTCAGCGACATTGTCCATTTGTTGGCGGCAGCGGTCTGGATTGGCGGCATCGCCGCCTTTTCATGGATGTTGTTTCGGCCCGTCGCTGCCCGGTCGAAGGCGCATCTTGCAATAGCGCATCGCGCGCTCGACCGATTTTCGCGCGTCGGCACGCTTGCCGTCGGTCTGATCGTGGCAACGGGCATCATTAATTGCCTGGCCGTCGTGGGCTTCCCGCATTTCACGCAGCTGCCCCTGACGGCATACGGCAAGCTGCTGATTTGCAAGCTGCTGCTGTTCGCCGCGATGTTGGCGATCGCAGCGCTCAATCGCTGGCGCCTGACACCAGCACTGGGCTTTGGGATCCGCAATGACAGCCCGACCTTGGCCGTGGTCGGTCTCAGGCGAAGCCTGCTGGCCGAGGGCAGTGCCGCGCTCGCTATCCTCGCCCTGGTCGCCTGGCTCGGCACCCTGGACCCGCTGAGCACAACAAGATGAATTGGCTGTTGACCCTGACATGATGTGAAGGTTCATGAAGTGGCGACTGAAGGAGCATTTGGCATGGCCGAGTCGCATCACGATCACCACCACGGCGCCCATTCCGGGTCGCCGATAGCGGAACTGGCAGTCGATCCTGTCTGCGGAATGAGCGTCGATCCTGCGGTTACCCCGCATGTCGCGACTCATGCCGGCGCACACCATTACTTCTGTAGTGCCGGCTGCCTCGCCAAGTTCAACGCCGATCCAGCACGCTACGCAAGCGGCGCGCCAGAGCGAGCCGAGCCAGTGCCCGAAGGCGCAATCTGGACCTGCCCGATGCACCCCGAGATTCAACGGCCGGGTCCGGGAAGCTGTCCGATCTGCGGCATGGCGTTGGAGCCGATGACACCGACGCTGAATGACGGGCCTTCCGCCGAGTATTCCGACATGAAGCGGCGCTTCGTTATCGGGCTGATCCTGGCGTTGCCGGTAGTCGCGCTCGAGATGGGCGGACATCTTCTGGGCCTCAACCAGGTGATCGGCCAGCAGATGTCGAACTGGCTGCAAATGGCGCTCGCGACGCCGGTCGTGCTCTGGGCTGGCTGGCCGTTTTTCGAGCGCGGCTGGGCCTCGCTGAAAAGCCGTCATCTCAACATGTTCACGCTGATCGCCATGGGAACGGGTGTCGCCTGGACCTACAGCGTGGCGGCCACGCTCGTGCCGGATGTCTTCCCGATGGCGTTCCGCACGGCCCACGGCGCGGTTCCGGCTTATTTCGAGGCGGCGGCGGTGATCACGGTGCTGGTCCTGCTCGGCCAACTGCTCGAACTGCGCGCACGCGAGACGACAAGCGGCGCGATCCGTGCCTTGCTCGACCTCTCGCCCAAGCTCGCGCGGCGGGTTCGTACCGATGGATCGGATGAGGAAATCACGCTCGATGCGGTTCTGGTCGGCGACACGCTGCGGGTTCGCCCAGGCGAGAAGGTGCCGGTAGACGGCGTGGTCCTCGACGGCCGCGGCACTGTCGACGAGTCGATGGTAACCGGCGAGTCCATGCCCGTGACCAAGGAAACTGGCTCGAAGCTGATCGGAGGCACGATCAACCAGACCGGCGGCATTGTCATGCGTGCCGAGAAGATCGGGCGCAACACCATGCTCTCGCGCATTGTCCAGATGGTCGCCGATGCGCAGCGCAGCCGTGCGCCGATCCAGCGGCTTGCCGATACGGTTTCGGGCTGGTTCGTTCCCGCAGTGATCGCGGTCGCGGTGCTGGCTTTCATCGTCTGGTCGCTCGTCGGTCCGCCCCCTGCGATGGGCTATGGCTTGATCGCAGCGGTCGCGGTGCTCATCATTGCCTGCCCTTGCGCGCTTGGTCTCGCGACGCCGATGTCGATCATGGTCGGGGTTGGGCGAGGGGCGCATGCGGGCATTCTCATCAAGAACGCGGAAAGCCTCGAGCGCATGGAAAAGGTCGACACGCTCGTCGTCGACAAGACGGGCACGCTCACGCAGGGCCAGCCCGCTGTGGTCGCTGTCGAGACGACCGAAGGTTTCGGCGAGGACGAAGTGCTGCGCCTTGCCGCCAGTCTCGAACGCAGCAGCGAACATCCGCTGGCGCTTGCCATCGTCAAGGCCGCGGAGGATCGGAACCTCACCATCAGCGAGCCCAGCGAAGTCGATCAGCCTGTCGGAAAAGGGATCACGGGCCTCATCGACGGACGCCGCATTGTCGCGGGCAATGCACGATTTCTGGACGAGCAGGGCATTGCGACGGCCGATCTTGCCGCGCGAGCCGACCGGCTTCGCAGCGAAGGCGCGACCGCGATCTTCCTTGGTGTTGATGGCAAGATGGCGGGTGCCATCGGCATCGCGGATCCCATCAAAGAAACGACGCCTGCAGCGCTCAAGGCACTCGCCGAGGCGGGCCTCCATATCATCATGCTGACCGGCGACAATCGCGTCACGGCAGAGGCGATTGCCCGCCGCCTGGGTATCGCGGATATTGAGGCCGATGTTCTGCCCGACCAGAAGAGCGCGGTAGTCAAGCGCCTGAGGGAACAGGGCCGGATCGTCGCCATGGCCGGCGACGGTGTGAATGATGCGCCCGCGCTCGCTGCCGCCGACGTCGGCATTGCCATGGGTTCGGGCACCGATGTCGCGATCGAAAGCGCAGGGGTGACACTGCTCAAGGGCGATCTCACCGGCATTGTCCGCGCCCGGCACCTCAGCCATGCGACCATGGGCAACATTCGCCAGAACCTATTTTTCGCCTTTGCCTATAATGTCGCGGGCATACCGGTGGCGGCGGGCGCGCTGTACCCGTTATTCGGCTTGATGCTTTCGCCGATCATCGCCGCGGCGGCGATGGCCCTCTCCTCGGTGAGTGTCATCGGCAATTCCCTGCGTCTCAGGAGAGTCGCGCTATGAATATCGGAGAGGTGTCGATTGCGACAGGTGTGTCGCAGCGGATGATCCGTCACTACGAATGCATCGGCTGATGCCGCTGCCCGACCGGCGTGACAATGGATATCGAGACTATCCGCCCCGTTCGGTGGAGCGCCTGCGCTTCATTGCCAATGCCCGCGATCTGGGGTTTTTGGTCGAAGAGATATCCGCGCTTCTCGGACTATGGGATGATCGGGAAAGAGCTAGCAGCGAGGTCAAGGCTATCGCGCTCGAACATGCCTCGGATCTTGCGCGCAAAGCGGCGGCACTGGAAGCGATGCGACGTACGCTGCTCGACCTGGTCGAGGCGTGCAGCGGCGATGCGCGCCCCGATTGTCCGATCCTTGCCGGACTAGCCGAAAAGCGCGAGCGCCGCCCGACCCCGGAATTGACAGCGGCCCGTCGCAGGCGGAAAGAAGTCGTGTGAAGCGCTGGTTTACTCTGTTGCTGCTTGCAGGAGCACTGCTTGGCCTGGTCGGCCAAGAAGCAGCCTTTGCGCGTGTCATGCCGGCTCCGAAGGCCGAGCCAGTGTCTGCTTCCGAGCAGATGAGCCCAGAATGCGCGGAAATGATGGGGCTCACAAAGCAAAAGCCGAAATCCGATCAGCCCTGCCAGGGCATGACGCCCGAATGCATCGCGAAGATGGGCTGTGCGGCGCCTCTGGCGCTGTTGCCGCCCCTGGCACCCGATGCAGCGCCGGAATTCCGCGCCATGCTTCCGGATATCATACCGGCAGCCCCCCTTGTCGGCCGAAACTTCGGTCCAGAGCCCGAACCACCCGCACGCCTTGGCTGAACCCGAGCGGTGCGCGGCGAACCCGTAGGTTCGCCTCGTGCCTCCCCATTGTTCAACCAAGGATACCCCACATGAAGACGTTTCTCACGCTCGCCGCTGTCGCGGCAGCACTCGCTACCGCATCCGCCGCCTCGGCGCATGATACAGCTACGGGCCATTGGGAGTGGCGCAGCCAGCCCACGTTTGGCCCCAAGTCGACCGGACCCTCGCGCCTCCGTGTTTGGGTCAAGGGCACCGAGGCCAGCATGGCTAACTGCGACTGCGGCATGATGAAGACCGATGATGCAGGATGCATGGACATGCGCGGCAAGGGCGCAGCCCCTTCGGCCGGCTAAGGCGATTGCCTGGCCGATAGCGATAGAGCCCAAGGCCAGGCGCGCGGCGCCGGCGGAGTATGACCCCCCTCCGCCGGCGCCCCGTTAGCCCCAAGCCTTTGAGGCGCGTCGCTTCCTGCCGATCAGGAGACACCCATGCGAATGATTGTTCTGGCGCCGCTGCTCGCGGCGATCCCCAGCGCAGCCCTGGCTGAGCCGCTAACTTTCGACGCGGCGCTGCGGCGTGCCGGAAGCGAGGCGCCGTCACTCAAGGCGAGCGCGTCCGGTGTTGATGCCGCTCGTTCCGCCGAGACAGCATCGGGCCAGCTGCCCGATCCCACGCTGTCCGTCGGCATCGATAATTTTCCCATTTCGGGGCCGCCTGCCTTCAGTTTCACGCGCGATAGCATGACGATGGCCCGCATCGGGGTGGAGCAGGCATTCCCCAACCCCGCCAAGCGCCGAGCCCAGCGCGAACGCGCGCAGGCAGACATTGGCATTGCCGAGGCAGGGGCCGCGATCGAAGCGCAGAACGTCCGTCTCGAAACCGCGCTGGCCTGGGTCGATCTCTACTACGCGAAGCGGCGGCTCGCCCAATTGCAGGTCCTCGATCAAAGTCTCGGCGATCTTCAGGCGACGGTATCGGCAAGGCTGGCCTCGGGCTCGGCGCGCCCCAGCGCGGCGCTCGAACCCGAGCAGCTGCGCGCTGCAGTGAGCGACCGGCGCAGCGAACTGACTGCCGATGTCGGCAAGGCTCGGGCGCGCCTCGCGCGCTTTACCGGCGATCCCGAGGCCGAAATAGCGGGCGATCCCCCCATGCTCGATGTGGATCGCGCCGAGCTGGCGGCAGGACTTGCGGAGCTGCCGCGCCTGCAGTCCCTCGATTCCCAAACCAAAGCGGCCGACGCAGAGACCGAACTTGCCCGTGCCGACAAGCGTCCCGATTGGCGGGTCAACACTTCCTACGGCCGCCGCGATCCCGCCTATGGCGACATGGTCTCGGTCGGTGTCAGCATCGACCTGCCGCTATTCGCCAAGCGCCGGCAGGATCCCAAGATCGCCGCGCGCGCGAGCGAGGCCGAGCGAGCGCGGTTGATGCGCGCGGCCGGCGAACGCGAAGTCGTAGCCGCGCTCGATGGCGATCTCGCCGACCATGCCATGCACCATCAGCGGCTCATGAACGCGCGCAATACCCTGGTGCCGCTCGCCACACGCCGGGCCGAGCTCGACATGGCAAGCTATGCCGCAGGCAAGCTCGATCTCGGAAGCGCGCTGCTCTCGACGCTCGCGCTTGCCGAAGCCGAGGTCGATGCGCTGGCACGCGAAGCCGATGTCGCGCGCGACGCGATCCGGATCAATTTTACCTATGGAGAGACGCAGCCATGACCTGGCAGGCGAAACAGGCGGCGCTGTGGGGCGCTGGAGCATTGACCGTGGCACTGATCGCTGGTGGCGGCGGCTATTGGCTCGGCCACAGGGAAGCCCCTGCGAGCGAAACGGCGTCGACCCAGTCGGGGCGGAAGGTCCTCTACTGGTACGACCCGATGGTGCCGGCCGAGCACTACGACAACCCCAATTCCCTATCGTCGATGGGGATGAAGACACAGCCCAAATATGCCGATGAAGCGCCTGCTGCGAATGCAGAACCCGGCGTCAGTATCGATCCGGCCGCGAGGCAAAACCTTGGACTGCGCACGGCAACGGCACAGATCGGCAGTCTGCCATCGGCGCTCACCGTCACCGGCACGATCGATTTCAACCAGCGAAATGTTGCGGTCGTCCAGGCGCGCTCAGGTGGGTTCGTCACGCGGGTCTATGGCCGCGCGCCCGGCGATGTGATCGGCGCTGGTGCGCCGATCGCGGACCTGCAATTGCCCGAATGGGGCGGCGCGCAGGGAGAGTTTCTCGCCGTCAAACGGCTCGGCAAGCCGGAACTCACCGCCGCCGCAAGGCAGCGCCTGCGGTTGATGGGGATGTCGGACGGATTGATCGCGGGGGTCGAGCGTAGCGGGCGCACGAACGGCACGGTGACGATCAGCTCGCCAATTGGGGGGGTCATCCAGACACTCGATGCGCGTGCAGGCGTGACGCTCGCCCAGGGCCAGACACTCGCGCAAGTGACCGGGGTCGGGACGGTGTGGCTGAACGCCGCGGTGCCCGAAGTACAAGCGGGTACGCTCAGGATTGGCCAGAACGCGACCGCAACGCTCGCCGCTTTTCCAGGTGAAACTTTCACTGGCCGGGTCATCGCAATCCTGCCGACAACGCAGGCGGAGAGCCGCACGCTGACCGTGCGGATCGAACTCGCCAATCGCGGCGGACGGCTGCGCCCCGGCATGTTCGCCAGTGTCGCCCTCGGCGGCGATCAACGGCAGGCCCTGCTCGTCCCGAGCGAGGCCGTGATCCGGACCGGCGCTCGCACCCTCGTCATGCTCGCTCTCGATGGTGGCCGGTACCGCCCGGCCGAAGTGCGCGCCGGCCGGGAAGGCGGCGGAAAGACCGAAATCCTCCAAGGCCTAAGCGCTGGCGAGAACGTTGTCGCGTCCGGCGAGTTCCTGCTTGATTCCGAGGCGAGCCTGACCGGCATCGCTGCACGCCCGCTGGAGAGCCGCAAGTGATCGCCAGCATAATCCGCGCATCTGTAAGAGCCCGCAATCTGGTGATTGCGATCGCTCTGGTTCTGACCGTGATCGGCATAGCGGCGGTCAGGACCACGCCGGTCGACGCGCTCCCGGACTTGTCCGACGTGCAGGTGATCATCCGCACGACCTACCCGGGCCAGGCGCCGCAGATCGTCGAAAACCAGGTCACCTATCCGATCACCTCGACCATGCTCTCGGTACCGGGTGCGCGCGTCGTGCGCGGCTATTCCTTCGTCGGTGACAACTTCGTCTATGTGCTCTTCGACGACGGCACGGACCTCTACTGGGCGCGAAGCCGCGTGCTCGAATATCTAAGCCAGGTGCAGAGCCGCCTGCCCGAAGGCGCCAAGGCCTCACTCGGCCCCGATGCGACCGGGGTCGGATGGATCTACGAATATGCGCTGGTCGACAAGACCGGTCGGCACGATCTCGCTGAGCTGCGCTCGATCCAGGACTGGTTCCTGCGTTTCGAACTCAAGACCGTTCCCGGCGTCGCCGAGGTCGCGAGCATCGGCGGCATGGTCAAGCAGTACCAGGTCGTCGTCGATCCACAGAAGCTCGCGGCCTATGGTGTGACGGCCGATCAGGTGGCCGAGGCCCTGAAGCGCGCCAACCAGGAGACCGGCGGGGCGAGCGTCGAGATGGCGGGCGCCGAATATACCGTGCGCGCCAGCGGATACCTCAAGACGCTCGATGACTTCCGCGCGGTGCCGATCCGCACTGCGGCGGGCGGTATCCCGGTCACGCTGGGCGACGTTGCCACGATCCAGATCGGCCCTGAAATGCGGCGCGGCATCGCCGAGCTCAATGGCGAAGGCGAAGTCGCCGGCGGTGTCATCGTCATGCGCCAGGGTCAGAATGCACGAGCGGTTATCGATGGCGTCAGGACCAAGCTCGACGAACTCAAGAGAAGCCTGCCGCCCGGCGTCGAAATCGTCCCCACCTATGACCGTTCGGGACTGATCGATCGTGCCGTCGATAACCTCACGGGCAAACTCTTCGAGGAGTTCGTCATTGTCGCGCTCGTCTGCGCGCTGTTCCTGTGGCACGCGCGCTCGGCGCTGGTCGCGATCCTGACCTTGCCGCTCGGCATCCTGACCGCATTCATCGTGATGCGCCTGCAGGGGCTCAATGCCAACATCCTGTCGCTCGGCGGCATCGCTATCGCCATCGGCGCGATGGTCGATGCGGCGGTGGTGATGATCGAGAATGCGCACAAGCATCTCGAGCGCTGGCATCGCGACAATCCTGATGCCGAGCCGGACAGTGTGACGCGCTGGCGGCTCGTCACCGAGGCCGCCGCGGAAGTCGGGCCGGCGCTCTTCCTCAGCCTCCTCATCATCACCTTCTCGTTCCTGCCGATCTTTACGCTCCAGGGGCAAGAAGGACGACTGTTCTCGCCGCTGGCTTTCACCAAGACCTATGCGATGGCGGCTGCTGCCTTCCTGTCGATTACGCTGATCCCGGTACTTATGGGCCTGCTGATCCGGGGCCGCATCCCAAGCGAGGACGCAAATCCGATCAACCGCTGGCTTGCGCGAGCATACCGCCCGGCGATCGATTGGGTCTTGCGGCGGCCCAAGCAGACTTTGCTGATCGCCGCGTTGATCTTCGCAACCACGCTTTGGCCGATGTCCCGGATCGGCGGAGAGTTCTTGCCCCAGATGAATGAGGGCGATCTCCTCTACATGCCCTCGGCGCTGCCGGGCCTTTCGCCAGCGGAAGCGGGCCGGTTGCTCCAGCAGACCGACCGGCTGATCAAGACTGTGCCAGAAGTTGAAAGTGTCTTCGGCAAGGCCGGCCGCGCCGACAGCGCGACCGATCCCGCGCCGCTCGAAATGTTCGAGACGACAATCCGCTTTAAGCCCCGCGACCAATGGCGTCCGGGAATGACGCCGGAGAAGCTGGTCGATGAGCTTGATGCGCGGGTGAAAGTGCCGGGCCTTGCCAATTTCTGGATCCCACCGATCCGCAATCGCATCGACATGCTCGCGACCGGGATCAAGAGCCCGGTCGGCATCAAGATCGCGGGGGCCGACCTTTCCGAGATCGACCGCACGGCAAAGCAGATCGAGCAGGTGGTAAAGGGCGTTCCCGGCGTAAGCTCGGCGCTCGCCGAACGACTGACTGGCGGGCGCTATATCGATGTCGACGTCGATCGCGCTGCGGCGGGCCGCTACGGTCTCAACGTCGCGGACGTCCAGGCTGTAATCTCGGGCGCGATCGGCGGTGAGAACATTGGCCAGACGGTCGAAGGTCTGGCGCGTTATCCGATCAGCGTGCGTTACCCGCGCGAGCTGCGCGACAGCCCCTATAAGCTGGCAAGCCTGCCGGTTCTGACGCCCTCTGGCCAGCAAATCACACTGGGCACGGTGGCCAGCGTTCGGGTCAGCGACGGTCCGCCGATGCTCCGGAGCGAGAATGGCCGGCCCGTCACCTGGATCTACGTCGATGGACGCGGCCGCGACATGCAGGCGCTGGTCAGCGACATCCAGCGCGCGATTGCCAAAGACGTGACACTACCGCCCGGCGTCAGCGTCTCCTACACCGGCCAATACGAGTTCTTCGTCCGCGCCAAGGAACGGATGAAGCTCGTCATCCCGGTGACGCTCGTGATCATCTTCGCGCTGCTCTACCTGACCTTCCGCCGCTGGGACGAAGCTCTCCTGATCATGGGCACGCTCCCGTTCGCGCTAACCGGTGGCCTCTGGCTGCTCTACCTGCTCGGCTACAATCAATCGGTCGCAAGCGCGGTCGGGTTCATCGCTCTCGCCGGCGTCGCGGCGGAGTTCGGCGTGGTCATGCTGATCTACCTGAAGCATGCGCTCGCGGAGCGCGGTGACGCCCCCGATGCGGGCCAGGTCGAAGGCGCGGTACGCGAGGGCGCGCTTCTGCGCGTGCGGCCCAAGGCGATGACCGTCGCAGTGATCCTTGCCGGCCTGCTGCCGATCCTGCTCGGCACCGGCACGGGCTCCGAGGTCATGAGCCGGATCGCCGCTCCGATGATCGGCGGGATGCTCACCGCACCGCTACTCTCGATGTTCGTTATTCCCGCCGCCTACCTGCTGATGCGGCGGCGCGCTGTTTCCCAACCTGTTCAACCCGAAGGAGAAGACCGATGAAACCTCTATATCTGACTGCTGCGCTTGCCGCTGCCGTGCTGCTTTCCGGCTGCGGCAAGAAGGCTGAGACCCCCGCTGCCGAGCCATCTGCGGCGCCGGCGCCTGCCGTCGCCAGTGCCGCTAGCGACATGGGCAAGATGGACATGCCCGTTGGGGCGACCATGGCGAAGAGCACAGGCACGGTCACCGCGATCGACAAGGTGGCCGGAAAGATCACGCTCGATCATAAAGCAATCCCCGAGGTCAAATGGCCGGCGATGACGATGGCCTTCGCCGCCAAGCCCGCGCTGCTCGAGAGCGTCGCGGTGGGAGACAAGGTCGCCTTCGACGTGACGATCACCGGCAATGCCGGCGAAGTCACGGCGATCAAGAAGCAGTAAAGGAGAATGGGCCGGTCGCGGCAGTCGCCGCGGCCGGCCCTCTCAGACTGTCCGCGGCGCAAGCAGAATGATGCCGGCCCCGACCAGGCAAACGGTCGCCCCGATCCCATCCCAGCGGTCGGGCCTCAATCCCTCGACTGCCCACAACCATCCCAGCGAGGCGGTGATATAGACGCCGCCATAGGCAGCATAGGCACGGCCAGCGGCGTTGCTGTCGACCAGCGTCAGCAGCCAGGCGAAAAGCGCGAGCGATGCCATTCCCGGCACGAGCCACCACGGTGACTTGCCGAGACGGAGCCATGCCCAGAAGCTGAAGCAGCCGGCAATTTCGGCAAGTGCGGCCCCCACATAAGCAAACAGCGTTGGCATCAGACGCGGCTCCTTGAAGCGTCCGGGTCGGGCGCCAGCGCTTCGATGATCCGGCACTCGGCAACGGTGCCGCCGCCGCATGACGCGATGACGGCGCTCAGCTCGCGCCTGAGCGCAGTCAGGTCGGCGATCTTGCGGTCGACCTCGCGTAGATGCTCGCTGGTGATCTGATCGACGGTCGCGCAGTCGCGAGCCTGATCGTCCGACAAGTCGAGCAAGGCGCGGACCTGTTCGATCGCGAACCCGAGGTCGCGCGCACGGCGGATGAAAGACAACCGCGCAAGATGTTCGCTTCCATAGCTCCGGTAGTTGCCCTGCGTCCGCGCCGGCGCTGGCAGCAAGCCCGTCTGCTCGTAGTAGCGGACCGTTTCGACCTTGGTGGCGGTCGCCTTCGCCAGTTCGCCGATTTTCATCGCTTGACCCTCTAGTTGCTAGAGGGTGCATAGGGGACGCCGTAGCGAGAGTCGCGCGAGGAATTTCGGATGGCCGATCAGTGTTGTGCCAGTTCCTGCGGTACCCAAGGGACGCTGGACGATCCGCGCTGGCGGCGGGTGCTCTGGATCGCGCTCGGCCTCAACGCGGCCATGTTCGCGGCCGAGATCGTGGCCGGCGTGATGGCGCATTCGCGCTCGCTTCAGGCGGATGCGCTCGATTTTCTGGGTGATGCCGCCAACTATGCAATCAGCCTCGGCGTGTCGGGCCTAGCGGTGCAATGGCGGGCGCGATCGGCCTTGCTCAAAGGTCTGACCATCCTGCCGTTCGGTCTGGGCGTACTCGCATGGGCAGTCTGGGGCCTCGTCCACGGCTCTTCTCCCGATCCGTTTGCCATGGGCTTCGTCGGGTTCGTCGCCCTGCTGGTCAACCTCTCGGTCGCTCTGATGCTCTTCCGCTACCGAACGGGCGACGCGAACATGCGCTCGGTATGGATCTGTTCGCGCAACGACGCGATCAACAACGTGCTGGTGATCGCCGCGGGTCTCGCCGTGCTGTGGTCGGGTAGCGGTATTCCCGATTTGCTGGTCGCGTTTATCATGGCGGCGCTGGGGATCAGCGGGGGATGGCAGATCGTGAGGCAGGCGGCCGGGGAGCTTCGCCAGGAGGCCGGGTCGCCGAACCTACCGAGGATGCAGGGGGAATAGCCGATGGAAAACAGACGGCGATCAAGACGGTTTGCCTTGCCGGCCCATGTCATCAGGAGGCGCCAGCCCTTGCCTCGTGCGCTTGGCCTGATTGCGGGACTGGTCTTGGCGCTCACGCTCTGGATCGGGGTCTCGACTACGGCCGTGCACGCCGCCGAGTTCATGGGCTGCACGGAACTTTCCGCCGACATCGAGACACATTTGAGCGCCAACGACAGCAAGCAGCCCGGCGTCCCCGACAACCAGGCTCAGCATCAACATGGCACCTGTCACGGTCACTGTTTCAGCCTGCCTTCCATCGACACAATCGAGACGGCCATTCCGCTCGCGCTGACCACATGGCGCATCGGGACCGCAACTGAGCCCGACTCTATCGCGGCCACGAGCGAACTCAGACCACCCATCGCCTGACGCGAAGTACGTCCGCGCCGCCCCACGCCCGCGCGGACATTCGACCTTTCGTCAGGAGTCCAATTCCCATGTCCCGTATTCTCGCGGCCATCGCTGCGGTGGCCCTCTCCATTCCACCGGTTGCAGCTCAGGGCGCGCCCCCGGGCAGCGCCCCGCTTACGCTGGAGCAGGCGCTGGCAGCGGCCCGCAGCACTTCGCCCGCACTCGAAGCGGCATCGGCCGACCTGCGCGCCAGCAGCGCCGCGCGCAGGGTTGCCGGCCTTCGACCCAATCCCTCGCTCGAAGCCGAAACCGAAAACGTAGCTGGCAGCGGTCCCTACCGCGGGTTCGACAGCGCCGAGACGACCGTCGGTTTCGCGCTTCCCATCGAACTCGGCGGCAAGCGTTCGGCCCGGATCGGCGTCGCCGATGCGCAAGGGGCCAGGACACGCGTCGATGCGGCGATCGCCGACGCAGATGTCACGCAGCGCGTCACTCAGGCCTATATCGCTGCGGTTGCCGCCGAGCGCAGGCTCGGCGTGGCCCGCGAGCAGGCGCAGCTCGCCGGTGAAGCCTACCGAGCCGCGAGCGTGCGCGTAGCAGCCGGCCGTGCGTCTCCGATCGAGCAGCAACGCGCCGACGTGCTTCGCATCAACATGGATGCAGCGGCGGCTAGGGCGGAACGTGGCGCGATCGTCGCGCGCGAAACCCTGGCCCGCTTGATCGGCCGACAGGTGGACACCGGTCTCGACCTCGCCTGGTTCGACCGTATCGACGGTTATGGCCCGAGCGCCCCCGTCAACGTCGACGGCACGCTCGCACTGGCCGCGGCTGATGCCGACGTAGCCACCGCCGATGCCCAGGTACGTCTCGCGCGTTCGCAGCGCGTTGGCGACGTGACGTTAAAGGCAGGCGCACGCCGATTGGAAGCGACCAACGACAACGCGGCAGTATTTGGCGTTTCGGTGCCGCTGCCGCTGTTCAACAGTGGAAGTGCCAGCGTCGCCCAGGCGCGTGCCGAACTCGACGGGGCCGAAGCGCGCCGCCGGATGGCCCGGATCGAAGCCGAGCAGGCCGTCGCCCAAGCTGCAGCCGAAGTCGCCAATGCGGCCGCCGATGCGCGCAACGCGGCCGGACCTGCGCTCGCCGCCGCGGTCGAAGCCGCGCGCATCGCCCGGATCGGCTACCGCGAAGGCAAGTTCGGCCAGCTCGACGTCCTTGATGCCGAACGCACACTGACCGAGACCCTCGCCGCCGCGATCGACGCGCTAGCCGCCTGGCACGACGCCCGTGCCCGCCTCCAGCGCCTGACCAGCGCCGTCTCCCCGATCACGAAAAGACTGACCCCATGAGCACCCCGATCCTGCGCACCTTGCTGCCGCTCGCGCTCGCCGCCACGCTCGCCGCTTGCGGCGGCGCCAAGCCCAACGAAGAAAAGCCCGAAACCGAAGTCAAAGAAGGCTCCGGCGAAAAGGCCGAAGCCGCTATCAAGCTCAGCCCGCAGCAGATCGCCTCTGCCGGCATCCAGCTCGTCCGCCCGACGGTCGGTGGCGGTGGCGCGATCGAACTCCCGGCCACGATCGAAGGCGATCCGCAAGGCACGCAGGTCGTGTCGGCCGCGATCGGCGGGCGCGTCGTCGCCTTGACACGCAATCTCGGCCAATCGGTCGGCCGCGGCGAGACGCTGGCCGTCATAGAAAGCCGCGAAGCGGCGCAGCTCAACGCAGAGGTCGAGGCGGCGCAGGCGCGTGCTGCACTCGCCGGATCCAACCTTCAGCGCGAGCAGCGTTTGTTCGACGAGCGCGTGTCGGCGAAGCAGGATCTGATCGCCGCGCGTACCGCAGCGCGTGAAGCCGACATTGCCTTGAGGCTCGCCAGGCAGCAGCTCGGTGCGGCCGGCGGTGGCGGCGGCTCGCTCAATCGGCTGGCGATACGCGCTCCCATCGGCGGCCAGGTGGTCGCGCGCTCGGCCACGCTCGGCCAGACCGTAGCGGCCGATGCCGAGCTGTTCCGCGTCGCCAATCTCTCGACCGTTTCGCTGACCCTATCGATTTCCGCGGCCGATGCCGGACGCGTCCGGCCAGGCGCAGCTGTGGAAGTGAGCGCGCCCGCCCGGGAAGGCACCGCCCGCGTGACCTTCGTCTCGCCTGTCCTCGACCAGACGACGCGCCTGGTTCCCATTATCGCCACGATCGACAACCGCAGCGGCCAGTGGCGCGTCGGTGAGAGTGTGCAAGCCGCGATCATGCTCGGAGGCGGAGCGGGAACCGGTATCAGCGTCCCCTCGACTGCAGTGCAGACGATCAAGAACAAGCCGGTCGTGTTCGTCCGCACGGCGACTGGATTCAAAGTAGCCGCGGTTGCGCTTGGCCAGGCGAGCGGGGGCCAGGTCACGATCCTGTCGGGATTGACTGGACGCGAGCAGATCGCCGCCGCCAACAGCTTCATCCTCAAGTCCGAACTCGGCAAGGGCGCAGGCGGGGACGAGGACTAAGCCATGATCGATCGCATCGTCACGCTTGCGGTCGAGCGCCGCTGGTTCGTTCTGCTGCTCACCGCTATCGCCGCCCTCGTCGGCGCATTCTCGCTCTACCGGCTTCCGATAGACGCGGTCCCCGACGTCACGAACAACCAGATCCAGATCAACGTCCGTGCGCCTGCGCTTTCGCCCGAGCTGATCGAAAAGCAGGTTACATTCCCTGTCGAGACCGCGCTCGCCGGTATCAAGGGGCTGGAAAGCACGCGGTCGCTAAGCCGCAACGGCTTTGCCCAGATTACGGCGGTGTTCTCGGACACGACCGACATCTATTTTGCGCGGGCGCAGGTCGCCGAGCGGATCAACGACGCGAAGGAGCGGCTGCCCGACGGCGTGACCCCGGAAATGGGCGCGATCGCGACGGGTCTCGGCGACATCTATATGTGGACCGTTCGCTACCAGGATCGCGAGCACGAAAAGCACAAGCCCGGCGAACCCGGGACGCAGCCCGACGGCAGTTACATTACGCCCGAGGGCGACCGGCTGGTCAGCGAGGCCGACAAGGCGACCTATCTTCACACGGTTCAGGAATGGATCGTCGCGCCGCAGATCAAGTCGGTGGCGGGGGTCGCGGGCGTGGATTCGCTCGGCGGCTACGACAAGGAATATCTGGTCGTCCCCGACGTCCAGAAGCTCGCCTCGCTCAAGCTGTCGCTGAGCGAATTGGCAACTGCGCTTGAGGCCAACAACAGTGCGATCGGCGGCGGTATCATCGACCGCAACGGCGAAGGTCTCGCCGTGCGGGCAGACGCCCGGATCATCGGCACCGCGCAGCTACGCGACACCGTGATCGCCACGCGCGAAGGGACGCCCATCCTGCTCGGCCAGGTTGCCGACGTTCGGCTCGGCCAAGCGATCCGCCTCGGATCGGCTTCGGAAGCGGGCCGTGAGGTCGTGACCGGCACGGCAGTGATGCGTATCGGCGAGAACAGCCGGACCGTCTCGACCGGGGTTGGCGAACGGCTGCGCCGCATCGGTCCGTCGCTCCCGCCCGACATCGTCATCGAGCCTGTCCTCGACCGCACCGATCTCGTCAACGCGACGATCTCGACCGTGGGCCGCAACCTCGGCGAAGGCGCGCTGCTGGTCATCGTCGTGCTGTTCGCGCTGCTCGGCAACTTCCGCGCGGCCCTGATCGCTGCAGCGGTGATCCCGATCACCATGCTGCTCACAGGCTTCGGCATGCTCCAGGTCGGGGTATCGGCCAATCTCATGAGCCTTGGCGCGCTCGACTTCGGGCTCATCGTCGACGGCGCCGTGATCATCGTCGAGAACGCGCTGCGACGCATCGCCGAACGCCAGCACCATCTCGGTCATGCTCTCGATCGCGGTCAGCGCCTCGCCCTGGTGGCGCAATCGGCACGCGAGATGATCCGCCCTTCGGTCTTCGGCCAAGCGATCATCATCCTCGTCTATGTTCCGCTGCTCACCCTCTCGGGCGTCGAGGGCAAGACTTTCGAGCCCATGGCGCTGACGGTCATCATGGCGCTGGTCTTCGCTTTCGTGCTGTCGCTGACCTTCGTGCCCGCCGCCATCGCGGTGTGGCTGAGCAAGCCGGTCGAGGAGAAGGAAGGCCGGATCGTCGCATGGCTGCGCGGTCGCTACGAGCCCGGACTCGATCACGCGCTGCTGCGCCCCAAGCGCACGTTCGGCATTGCGCTCGGCGCATTGGCGCTGGCCGGCGCCGGTTACGTCACGCTCGGCCAGGAGTTCCTGCCGCAGCTGGATGAGGGCAATGTCCTCGTCCAGGCCTTCCGCGTGCCCGGCACTTCGGTCGACCAGAGCCAGAAGATGCAGTTCCAGATCGAGAAGGCGCTCTCGGGCATGCCCGAAGTCCGTGTGGTTTTCTCGCGGACCGGCACCGCCGAGCTGGCCTCGGACCCGATGCCGCCCAATGCCACCGATACCTTCGTGATGCTGAAACCGCGCAGCGAGTGGCCCGATCCCAGCGAAAGCAAGGCCGAGGTGGTCGAGCGGATCGAGAAGCGCGTGGGCCAAGTTCCCGGGCACAGCTACGAGATCACCCAGCCGATCCAGATGCGCTTCAACGAGCTGATCGCCGGTGTTCGCAGCGATGTCGCGGTCAAAGTCTTCGGCGACGACTTCGCGCAGATGAACGAGACCGCCGACAAGATCGCCGCAGTGCTCCGCCGCACCGAAGGCGCGCAGGACGTCAAGGTCGAGCAGACCGAAGGCCTGCCGATGCTCGATATCGCGTTCAACCGCGACGCCGCCGCACGGCTCGGCGTGACGGCCAAGGACGTGCAGGACGTCATTGCGGCAGCCGTCGGCGGCCGCACGGCCGGCGTGATCTTCGAAGGCGATCGGCGCTTCCCGATCGTGATCCGCTTGTCCGATGCCGAGCGTGCCAATTTCGAGACGCTCGGCCAGACGCCGGTGCCGACGCCATCGGGCGCTTTCGTTCCGCTTGCCAGCGTCGCCGACATACGGGTCGCCGACGGGCCGAACCAGATCAGCCGCGAGAACGGCAAGCGGCGTGTCGTCGTCCAGGCCAATGTCCGTGGCCGCGATGTCGCCAGCGTTGTTGCCGATGCCCAAGCGGGGATCGCCAAGAACGTGCGGCTTCCTGCCGGTATCTTCCTCGAATGGGGCGGGCAGTTCGAAAACCTTGCCTCGGCGCGCGACCGCCTGATGCTGGTAGTGCCGGCCTGCTTCGCGCTGATCCTGCTGCTGCTCTACGGCGCGCTCGGCAGCGCCCGCGATGCCGCGATCGTATTCTCGAGCATCCCGCTCGCGCTGGTCGGCGGCGTGGCGGCTCTGATGCTGAGAGGCATGCCGTTCTCGATCTCGGCCGCAGTCGGGTTCATCGCTCAATCGGGTATCGCCGTGCTCAATGGTCTCGTCATGGTCACTTCGATCCAGGACCTGATGCGCGCCGGCATGGACCGTGCTCGGGCCAGTCGCGAGGGTGCTTTGCTTCGGCTCCGGCCGGTGGCGATGACCGCGCTGGTTGCCTCGCTGGGCTTCGTCCCGATGGCTCTAGGCCATGGCGCCGGTTCGGAAGTGCAGAAGCCGCTCGCGACGGTCGTGATCGGCGGCCTCATCTCGGCGACCCTGCTCACGCTGTTCGTCCTGCCGACGCTCTATGCTCGGTTCGGACGGCGTGAGCTGCCGGCATCGAGGGAGGCGCACGCCGAAGAGCTTCTTCCTCTCGATCCTGCACCGGTGGCCTAGCGATGCGCCGATTGTCGCTGGAGCGCCGCGGGACAATTGCTCGACAGCAGCGTTGTGATCCCAGCGGCGCGGTGTCCTCGCCGGGAGAAGCGATATGAAGGCCTCTGCGAACGGCGAAGCCCGCGGCGCGCACGATCACGGATCCGATGATCACGAGCACGCAAGCCATGCGCATAATCATGCGGCCGGCGCGAATGCAAAGATGCTGACGATCTCGTTGGCGCTAACCGCGACCTACCTGGTCGCCGAGATCGTCGGAGCCTTCGCATTCAACAGTCTCGCGCTGTTGTCCGACGCGGGACATATGCTCACCGACGTGGCCGCGCTGCTCATCGCGTTGATGGCGATCAGGATCGGACAGCGCGCGCCCGACGACAAAAGGACTTTCGGCTATCGCCGGTTCGAGATCTTGGCGGCGGCATTCAATGCGCTGATGCTTTTCGCGGTCGCGATCTATGTTCTGATCGAGGCAGTCCAGAGATTCCGGACGCCAGAGCCCGTGCAATCGACCGGCATGCTGGTCGTGGCCGTGATCGGCCTCGTCGTGAACCTCGTCTCGATGCGATCCTCATGTCCGGCAAGGACGCGAGCCTCAACGTCAGGGGCGCTTACCTTGAGGTGTGGGCGGACATGCTCGGTTCGATCGGGGTCATCGCGGGCGCCCTGGTTATCCGGTTTACCGGTTGGACGCTCATGGACCCGATCGTCGCTGTCGGTATCGGCCTCTGGGTCTCCTCCCGCGCACGTGGATATTGCTGCGCGATACGATCAACGTATTGCTCGAAGGCGTGCCCGGGGGATTGCGGTTTCCCGAAATCCGCAGGGCTATAGGCAATGTGCCCGGGGTAACTGGAGTTCATGATCTGCATGTCTGGTCGATGACGACCGACGACGTGAACTGCACCGCCCATGTCGAGATCGGAGATCCATCACGCAGCGATGACGTGCGATCTTCAGTCCAGGCGATGCTCGCGGATCGATTTAACATCCAGCATTGCACCATTCAGACCGAAACCGAGCCTTGTGAGGCTGAGCGCCACTTGCACCCCTGACCCGAGGCATCTCTGGGGGCTTGCCGCTTGTACATCCGATTCCATCCCGCGCGGCCGATGGAAAGGTCCCCGCGGGCGTGCGGCGTCGAGTTGTGCAGACGCGATCGTTGAATCCGACCGGTTCATAACGGCTATTGGCTGGAAGGCCGATTGCCCAATCAACAGCGCGTCACAAAGACCTCCTGCAGTTGTCCGATTGCCCGCTGGAGCTTCTCGACGGCAGTGACCTGCCGGTCTTTTCGCCGCGTTTCTTCGATCCGGCGCGCGAACGATGGCGCACCACCGCCCTGGCTCTGCGAGATATCGGTCGATCGTGGCGTTGTCGCTGATGTTGAGGAATATCCTGAGCGCCGACGGTTCAGCCGGGCGATAGAGTCGACGACCCGCTTGCTCCGTCGGGTCGAGAATTGCACAGATGGCTGCCAACAAGGATCGTCGGAGCCACATGGTCGCGATCGCGAGCGGGAACGGCGAACGAGTGGCCCGAAAGGGCGAGAATATCCGTACATCCGCATTGCGGCACACGATAGGCATTCAAAGGGATGCTGGTCGCTTCGTAGCCGGTGCTCACAAAGAGCAGAACGCTGCAGATATCTCGCACTTCATTGATGAGTTGGCATGCCGACGTGAAGTTGAAACGGAATTGATCGGGGGTTCTGCCGCGCAAGGCAGCATGGAGCTCAGCTTCGAAGGCGGTCACGCAGTCCCACTGGTCACGATACTCGTCGGCACAAGTGAGGGCGCAGGGCGTAGCTTGGTCAAGCGGATGCCAGCATTCCGCGCATGACGTGCGGAGCGGGCCCCGCCGGGGCGCAATCAACCGCCATTTACACGATCTGCAGAAAGGACATTGATCGAAGAGCGGCCAGCGGTGCAGTCGGCAGAAGCTTGTGGCGGCATCGGCCCATTGCTTCCGAATGTGAGCAGGACGACCCGCAACGAAATCCTCGGCGAGGCAACGACTGCACCATGCTTTGGCCAGCCTGGGTGCTGATGCGAAACCCTCCACATCCTCGGAAAATGGCGGCCGTTCCCATGCTAAGAGATCCACTGGAACTCCGGGCCGCAGGCGGGCGAGCGAATTGGCTGCCAGAACCGCAGCATCGACATGAAATTTCGTAGCGGCTGCAATGAGCCAGGATCTGGTTGGCTGCACATCCGGGTGCCTCCATGTGCCCCGGCGATCCTGGACGGCTCGGGGCTCGGCTTTTGCCCGTGCTTGAAGCTTGTGGCTTCGCCGCGCAAACCAGGAGGTCAGCAGTTCACCGGGGAGCGGGGCGAGATAGTCGGTCATGCTGCACGTCGCCGCATCGCGCGGTCGCTGCCGGCGATGATCTGCATCGAGACCAAAGGGAGCAGCAGTTCTTCGTCATCGAAGCTGTCCGCGTCGATCATTTCGCGCCCGCTGCGGATCTCGGCGATCGCCACCGCTTCCATCAGCCGGAATATCCGGCCGGTGACGCCAGCGGTCAGCGCGATTACGCGCTGGCGAACCTCGTTCGTGTCCAAATTGGAAGGGCGGCGCAGCGGAAGCAGCCCGGCGAAGCTGACCATCAACTGTCGCAGCGCATGGTCATTGCGCCAAGGCTGCAACTCAAAGGCGCCGAAGCGGTCGGCAAGATTGGGGTCGGTGAGTACGGCGATCCGCGCGTCTTCAGTCCCTGCACATACGATCGGGATCCGCAGGTCGTTCGTGAGGAACCGGATGGTGTTGAGGAAAATGCGTTGTTGCCGCGGCGAGCCGGCCAGCATCTTGCCGATCTCGTCCAGCACCAGGACCTTGGCGCCGAATTCGGCGAGCGTGCGGCGAGCAAGGCCCCGCAGAGATCGTAGCGAAATGTGGTGGAATTCCGAATAGTTCATCGCCAGCAGCAACTCGGTGTAGAATTCTTCCTCGGTCGGCTGTGGCGGCATTTGCACGACAACCACCGGCATGTTGGTGAGGCCGGCACGCTGATCAAACGTAGAGGCGTGCAACTCGGCAAAGCGGCGAAGGATTTCGCTCTTTCCCGTGCCAGTCGAACCGAACAGCAGCAGGCAAGGCATTCGTCCGCGTGGAGGATAGGTCGCCAGGTCCTCAAGACGCGAAAGCGCCATCTCCGCCTGCGGAAGAGCAACCCATCGATCGCGGCGGAGCCAGTCTATACGCGCAGCGTCGGAGTTTTCTGCCTGTTCGCGGTAAGCTGGAAATAGGTGCTCGTAGAGGTCGGTCATAGTCGTTCCTCGATTTCGAAGGGCACGATATCCTCAAACTTTTCTAGAAGATTGCCGGCGGCGATCCCCGGCGCGACGAACGGCACGTACGGCGGACCGCCGATATCCAGTGCATTGGTGATACGTTGCGCGGATTTCCGTGCGGTCTTGGTCTTCTCTATCGCTTCAAGAACAATGCGGCGTTCCTTGGCGACCATGTCAAACAGCGCCTGTTCGTCCACCGACTGCCTTCCGTGTTCGCGTAGTGCTCCGAGTGCAGCATCATGTTCAAACTTGGTGATCGGGGGCCGGCGGTGATCCCGCAGCGGCACGGTCAGGTGGCTTTTGTCGGGGAGTTCGACGTAGACCGCTGAAAGATTGAGCGGATTGTACTTGATCGGCAGCTTGTGGGCGCAATTGGCAACGAGACCTGCCAGCGCGCCATGCCAGTAGAACACATGGAACAGCTCGATGCCCTCGCGTCGAACCTTGCGCATCTCGAACGGCAGAAAATCGAGCAGGAACTGGGTCCTGTCGACCGGTAACCGGAAGGGCAGGGGTCGCTTGCCCTGCATTTCCTGCCAAGCGGTAATGGGTGGCACGCCGAGTTCGCTGTGGGTGTCGGCGTGATAGACGCCGACCTGCAGCGTGAGCCAGCGTTCGAATTCTCCAAGTGTCATGCAGGCCTGACCTTCGGCATCGTAGTCGCCTTTGTCCGCGACGCTCGAGAAGGTTGTGCCTGGGAGCAGATGAATCTCGCCGATCATGGTCCCGATCAGCCGCTCGATATGGCCACCATAGTGCGGAGTTCGTTTGGGACGATAATGCAGGTCGATACCATGTTGCTGGCAGCCGCGCGCAAAGGCTCGTGAATGAAATTCGCGGGCGTTGTCGACGTGGAGGATGTCGAGAATGCCCGCCACAGGGTAATCAATATCGATGCCCCGCTCTTGCAGCCATGCCGCCTTCGGCAAGATCCCATGTCGCAAAGCCATGCCGACCGAGGTCGCGGAGGGATGCTCAAGCGAGACGTAGAAGCCTGGGATGACGCGTGTCGCAATGTCGATTTGCAGCGTCAGGGTCGGACGGCACAGCGGCCTACGAAAATGGTCGTCGACGATGATGATGTCGGCGGGCGTGTGGTCCATCTGGACGATTTGGAGCGGGTATTCGGCTACGTAAGACTGGACCACGGGCCGGCATTTGTCGGCAGCGGCCTTGGGACCATCGCGGGCCTTGATCAGCCGGTTTTTTCCGATCGCTAGAACGCGGCTGCTGATCGTATTGCGCGTTGGCGCGCGCAGCCTTGATCATGGCACAAGTGTTTGATGCTGCGGACGAGTTGGGCTAGCCTTGGCTTCGGGCGGGTGAGATAGAACCGCTCGATTTCTGCGGCGATGACATGTTCGAGCTCTGGCAAGAGCCGCCGCCGCCCTTTGGGATAGCCGCCTACCTTATCCAGCAGGGAACTGGTGACAGGCGCCTCGCGGTAGCGCGCGACAAGTTCGTAGATTCGCGATCGGTTCAAGCCCAGTTCTGTGCCTACGTCGCGGAGGGCAATGCGGGTTATTTTGGGCATTTCCACGAGCATGCGGATCGCCGGGTCGCGGCTACAAGCGATGCGCCAATCAGCAGAGCTAGTCCTCGTCAGGGCGGTACCGACGTCGGCCATGATCTATCCCCGATTGCATCAGGGACTCGTGTTGCCGGGTCCGGTCGTTTGGTAGCAAATGTGCTCCACAAATGCGAGAGTCCGGGGGTCGGCTTTCACATGGTCAAAGGAATCTCAGTGCCTTGCAGTCTGGTCTTTTGCTGAAAACGACAGCTCGCGTCCATGCCGAAACGCGCCGTTGCCCTGAGGAATGCCGCGCCGCCGCCGCGCTTGTCTGACGTCGTCAGCGAGGTCCGCGCGCTGGCGACCGAGCAGATCATCGTCGATCCGCAGCTCGTCGAAGCCGCGGCGCGCGCCTGGTCGGCAAACACGATCCACGCGTTCCTGTCCGACATTAGGCTCTGGGATACCTAGTACCAGCTCTCGCGCGTCGCCACCGGGGAAGCCACCTCCCACACCGTCGCAGCTTATGTCCGCGCGCTCGCGGGTCAGGACCCTGACAGCGCCGCGGCGCGCGCAACCGAGACCCGCGCTGCTGCGTCCATTGCGCGGTACCTCGTCAGCATCGGGTGGGCTTACCGCATGGCCGGGCGAGAGGATCCAACCGCGGCGCCGCTCGTGCGGCTGGAGCTGAAGGCGGCGCGCAAGGCGCTGGGCACTCGGCAGCGTCAGGCAAGGGCGATCCGGTTCAAAGGCGAGGGAAGCGATCTCGATGCGCTGGCCAGCGGCGTCTCGCTCGGAATTCTCCTGAAAGCGACGCGGCGCGATCTGCTTGGGCTCCGCGACCGCGCGCTGCTGCTGACCGCCTATGACACCGGCTGCCGGCGCTCCGAGCTCGCGGCGATGCAGGTCACCGACATCGACGGGCCCGATGCCGACGGGGCAGGGGTGATCGCGATCGGCCGGAGCAAGACCGACCAGGAAGGGCAGGGGGCCCAGGCCTATTTGTCGCCGCAGGCGATGCGCGCGATCGAGGCGTGGTGCTCGAAGGCCGGCATCACGCGCGGGCCTCTGTTCCGGCGGGTGGAGACCTGGTTCGACGGTTCGGTCCGCTCGGTAGGGGAGGGGGCACTCCATCCGGGTTCGGTGACGCTGATCTATAAGCGGCTGATCCGGCAGGCCTATGACAAGCGGCTGCTCGGCGACATGGGCGAGACCGAGGTCGTGCGGTGGATTAGGTCAGTGTCTTCGCACTCGATCCGCGTCGGCGTCGCCCAGGACAATATCGCCGCGGGCGAGGGCCTGCCGGCGATCATGCAGGCCTACCGCTGGCGGGATCCCAAGACGGTTTTGCGCTATGGCGCCAAGCGGGCGGCCAAGAGGGGAGCCTCCGCGCGGATGGCGAGGAGGTTTCGCGGGAGCTGAAACGCACCGTGGGTTCGAACCCCACGCTATCCGCCAACTGCGCCTTCTCAGGAGGTCGCACCTGGTCTCAAGACGTTCAGTAAATCTTCTTCTTTCAAATGGTTGCTGCGATGGGTTGTCTCGGGTAATCTCGCGACGCATCGGTAAGCGCGACACTAAACAGGGTAATGGACGGGGTACTGGAACCGGTCCTCCGCGTGAACTGACTCCCTCGTGCAGCTTCGGCCCATGGCGGGAAGGGGTCTTGGACGGGAGTTCAAGACCATGACCAGTCGCACCTTGAATCGCCTGACCGCGATGCAGGCAGCAAAACTGAAGACACCCGGCAAGCATGCGGACGGAGGCGGCCTTTATCTCCTCGTCGATGGGTCGCGGCGCTCATGGATTTTCCGCTACACCTGGCGAGAACGGGAAAGGTCGCTAGGGCTGGGGAGCGCCCGCGATCTTTCGCTCGCGAAGGCGCGCGAGATGGCGGCCGAATAGCGCGAAATGGTAAGCGAGGGGCGCAACCCCAAGACTGCCCGGCAGCAGTGCGATCGCCATGTCACCTTCGGCACCTACTCAGACGTCTACATAGCGACGATGGAGCCTTCATGGCGCAATCCAAAGCACATCGCCCAGTGGAAGATGACTCTCACAGTCTACGCTGCGCCGCTGCGCACCTTGTGGTCGAAGAGATCGACACCGAGGATGTGCTGCCCATCTGGAGCAAGGTGCCGGAAACGGCGAACAGGCTGCGAGGCCGGATCGAGATGGTACGCGACCGTTCGCTGCTGCTAACGGCCTACGACACCGGCTGCCGGCGCTCGGAACTCGCCGCGATGCAGGTGACTGATATCGAGGGGCCCGATGCCGACGGGGCGGGGGTGATCGCGATCGGCCGCAGAAAGACCGACCAGGAGGGGCAGGGGGGCTTTGGCCTAAGCTGTTGTTCTCGTCGCAGTTGCACGGGGGCATCTGTCATCCGTCCCCTGGCAGCTTACCGAAGCAGCCGGCTCGCCATGGCGCGCACGGCCTCGCCGATGTCGGGGCGTTCCAGCGCCAGCGCCAGCGTCGCCTCGACGAAGCCAACCTTTGAGCCGCAGTCGAAGCGCCGGCCGTTGAAGGTGACCGCGTGGAACGGCTGATGGCCGATCATCTTGGCCATGGCGTCCCTCAGCTGGATCTCGCCGCCCGCACCCTTTTCCTGGTTTTCGAGCGTGCGCATGACGTCGGCCTGAAGGATGTAACGGCCAGAGATGATCAGGTTCGATGGCGCCTCTTCGGCTTTGGGCTTTTCGACCAGCCCGTTCACTTCGGTCAGCGTGCCGCCGAACCCGTCGCGCTTCTCGCCCGGCGCGATCACGCCGTAGTTCGACACCTTCTCGTGCGGCACTTCGAGTACCGAGATCAGATTGCCACCGACCTCGTTGTAGGCCTCCATCATCTGCTTCATGCAGCCTGGAGCGCCGATCATCAGCTCGTCGGGCAGGATGATGGCGAATGGCTCGTTGCCGACGATGGCTCGCGCGCACCAGATCGCATGGCCGAGACCCAGCGGCACTTGCTGGCGCACGGCAACGAGGTTGCCGGGCTGGATGCGCGTTGGTTCCAGCGCGTCGAGCGCCTTGCCACGCTCGCGCAGCGTCGCCTCGAGCTCGAAGGCGTTGTCGAAATGCTCGACCATCGCAGTCTTGCCGCGGCCGGTGACGAAGATCATCTGCTCGATCCCCGCCTCGCGCGCTTCGTCGACGGCGTACTGGATCAGCGGCCGGTCGATGATCGGCAGCATCTCCTTGGGAATCGCCTTGGTGGCGGGGAGGAATCGGGTGCCGAGACCGGCGACGGGGAAAACGGCCTTGCGGACGGGTTTGCGAAGCGAATGGTCGGTCATGTCGGCGCTCATAATCCCATTCCGATATGGAACATAATGCAGGTTTCCGACTGACTCGCGGACTGATCAATCAGAGTTAGTTCCGCTACCGTCCCACTCATTGCTACAGGCCCCATTCTCAGAACGCGTGCCTAGCAAAATCCATGTTCAGGCCTTGTCGACTTTACTACAGCATAGTGCGAATGGCCGTTAAGTGTTCCAGAGCTTTCTCCGCCAGAGGACATTCGGAACATAATGCCGAGACGAAACGCGCTTATCGCAAGCATCGAGCCAGAGATCTGGGCGGAGTTCCAGGGCAAATTCACGCCTTTCGAATTACGAAAAGGCGCGTCCCTCCAGCAGCCCGGGGAGCAAGTAGAGCATGTTCAGTTCCCTACCACCGCCGTAATTGTGCCGGGGATCGAAACCGCCGCTGGCGAAAGCGTTAATGTGGCACTCCTAGGCCACGAAGGGGCCGTGGGTGTTTTCGAAGCCTGCGGAAGCCGGACGTTCTATTCCGCGGCGACGGTCCAATTTGGAGGTGTGTTATGGCAAACCCCAGCGACGACATATCGCGCGCTCTATGATAATAGCTCCACGCTTCGAACCGCCATTCAACAAATATGTCGAGGTTCTGACGGTCGAGGCACGGCAATATGTTGCGTGCAATGCCCTTCACAGCGTGGAGAATCGGCTTGCGCGCACCCTTCTGGACGCAGCGGATAAATTTGGTTCGTCCAAGCTGCCAATCACAAAAGTCGCGTTGGCCGAGCTTCTGGGTGTGCCACGTACTACCGTCGCTGCAGCGATGTCGACCTTGCAACGAGCTGGACAAATACGAAGTGGGTCGCGGCGGAGGCCTTGAAATCCTTGATGTCCTGCGGCTCGAAACTGCGGACTGCAGCTGCCGGGAATCCCTAGCATTTGCTCGCCAAGATATTCAATCTCGCGAGGTTCGTTGCTGCGATGCTTGATGATCGAGCGCAATCTTCGCAGCGGCTGCTAAGTCTTCCGCGGTCTTCGCCGCCGCGGTCGGCGTCAGTGCGCAGAGAAAGGGCCCTCGGTGGATCTCACGACGACTTCTCCATCGTAGACCTCAACGGAAAACGGCCGCTGATACGGTCTCGTATCTATCATGCCCAAGCCTTTCGATTCGCTGGCTGACGTCAAACGGTGACGCCATTTGCCTTAACTCACTCGCTCCTCGAGCGTTGCCGCCGACCTTGCCCAGTTTAGGCGTCGAGCACGAAGGGGGCGTGAGCCAGAGACGACAATAGCGTCTCGTTGAGGCATTCGTACCGCAGGCGCCCGTTGAAGCTCTCGACGAAAGCCATTCTTCATCGGCTGCCCGGCGCGATGTAGTCCCACTCGACCTGCCGCTCTTGCGACCAGCGCAGGATGCCCGATGTGGTCAGCTCGGTGCCGTTGTCACTGACCACCGTGTGTGGTTTGCCGCGCATGCCGATCAGCCGCGTCAACTCCCGAGCCAACCGCACGCCCGACAATGACGTGTCGGCCACCAGCGTCAGGCACTCCCGCGTGTAGTCGTCGACCAGGCATAGGCATGACGGGGCGCAGTCGCGGCACTCAATCGGGAAGCTGAGCTGCGCTTGAATAAGCCCCCGGCCACCAGGGTCGGGGGCAAGTTGGAGGGTCGGTCAACCCTTCGTGTGGCGCCGCAGGGGTCGAGCGGCGGCACGTAGGTAAAACGCTCGAACGAGCCACACGTAACCCGAAAACGCTAAGCGTCCTTGCTGCCGGAGTGAAGCAGCAGCAAGGACGCTCGGGCGGTGGGATACCGATACCAGCGCGCCAGGCCGGGAGTCTGCAAGCTCAGCGCGGTAACGCTTGCCGCCGCCCGGCCGAGCGCGCTGGCTCGACGACGAGCACAACCATTGAATGCGTCATCATGATGGCGACGTACTCCTAAGTATTCCGCTTTTCTTGAGTCCATTACCGGAGACGTGGCCCGGTCGCGTCAGCTTATTCGCCGTCTCGGATTTCGACCCTTTTGTGCAAGAGCGCGAGAAGTTGGATTCGGAGCGCCCTGCCAAATGCTCCCGGGCGTCGAAATAGCCTTCGGCGTCCAAACGCTGTCGAACCTTATCGATGGTGGAGTATTCCCACTGCGGGCTAGGTCGAGAGCCCGTTCGATTACACTCTTGCGAGGTTCGCGTTTCTCTTTTGGCATACCTGCGCTTCGGTTGCTTTCTGTCAGCTCGTGAAACGCGACTGGGCGTGTAGGGCTCCCAACCATCAAAGCCGGAACCCTCAATCCACGCTTGCGTTAACTGACATCAACTTCCAGGGCGCCCATCATGGACACCGCGTACGTCGAGGGAATCGCTCGTCGCCTCACCTCAGCGCAGCGCCGCGCGGTCGAGACCGATTGCTGTCGCCTCGGCACATTGAATCTTTTGCGGAGCCTCGGCCTAGCCGAAACGGCCGTGCTAAGAGAGCCCAATGGGCCGTACGGTGATCGGCTCAAGCCTATATGGTCGGCGCTAGGGTTAGCGGTCAAAGCCCGTGTCATCGACAATTCGGGCCGATGCGACCATCGTCCGCTCCAGAGAATAACTGGGCTGCGTCGGACACCTCGCTTCGTTCGTGCAAGCGAGAACAGAACTGGCCTGCGTGCGCAGCCGTCGAAAAAACCGATGAGGGTATTAACTTAGCCTCAACTTCGGAGCGCTAGCAAGTTGGCGTTCAGGGAGAAATGGCTATGAAGTTTTTTAGCAAGCTGCGCACGAACCAAGCCGGCGCGACGGCCATCGAGTATGGTCTGATCGCTGCGCTAATCGCCGTTGCCGCGATCAGCGCGATGCAGGGCCTGGGCTCTCAGCTCGGAACTACGTTCAACTCCACGTCGTCCTCGCTGGCGGCCTGATTCGAGCCAGCTTTTGTAGCTTCGCCCCTCCTCGGGCGTGGCTAAATCAAGTGTCCTGCAGCTGACGGACAAACGTACAATGCGAAAAATGAAGACCCCCGCTATGTCGGGGGCCTTCGTCCAACGGTCAGCTCTGACTGCCCGGCCCCCTTGCTGGCCGCATGCTGATCCTGCTGACTCTGACATTGCTACTTAGCACGTCGGGGTGACAGTGGTGTATCGAGACTGTCGAAAATCAGGACACCCATGTGTGTCCTTCCGTGCCAACGATGCGCTTGTCATTGCTCTGAATGACCGGCCTCGCAAGTCTGGCTGCTCAGCTTCCAAAAACTGCGCTTTCTGGTCCGCGCAACTGTGGGGCTGGCATAGTGGTACTGCCGCTCGCCAAGCTGATCGAAGGCGCCAATGGTGACCCCGAGGGGCTGCGCGCGCTAGCCGACCCCTGTTACGAATATGCAAGAGGGAGCGGCGCCGCTGGACGCGGTGTTCTGCCTATGCTGCGCCCCCCGCTCATCACAACCGAGAGTTCCCGTGCCACCGGCACGGCGGCGCGGCAGATTTCGCATTTGATGATCGCCGCGCCTGAGAGGTGACCGGCGTAGTCCACTTGACCTGACTGGTATTGGGGCGTGGTCACCCCTAGCCAAGCGCCGACCGACGGAGAGTTTGGGAATTACCCGGGTGTTCGACAGCAGTGGCAAAAGCGGTTGCGTTGACGGCACCGACGCCCGGGATGGACATCAGTAACCGGTAGGCCTCGCTCTGGCGCGCATTATCGATCGGCCGGCATCTGGAAAACCGGCGAATCAAGTGGCACTCGATGCCGTGGCCGTTGTGGGTTTTCAGATGCGCGGATGTCCATCTTGGCCATGGCTTGCCCACGAGGCCGTATACGTTGACGCAGACTGATCTGATCACCCGAAAATTCGTCGTGCAAACGGGGCGGGCCATACATTCATTCATGGCGAACCTGGCTGAAAGTTCGCGAGCGACCCTATCGGGGATCGTGCGATTCCGGCAGGTGAGGATGCCGACGTGGCCACGGTCACCGGCCTCACCCAGAAATAGGCGTGCTCTGAACCAGGGGATGCCCCAGCCGCACTCGATACATTGATTAAAGGCAAAGAGTATAATGCTTTTTCAATAGAGGTAAAATACTGGCCAAATCGACTTTGAGGGTCAATGGAAAAAGTAACTGTTATGTGCGATATTATATTTGACTCTAATCTAATATTAGCAAACTGTGCGTGGGTTCAGTGCTAGAGCGACTCAAGCGTAGGTGAATTGACCAGCGCTGGAAGCGGTTTGGCGCCCCGGTTATTTTGCTCACGTAATTGGTTTGAAAATCGCCCCATCAGGAGCGTGATTGTGGCATTTCGGTGCGGCATAAGCTGCAGTTTTTAACTTAACCAAGGCTGGTCAATCGAACGATGAAATGGCAAGAGCGGGCCTTTTAGAGACGCTCATAGAACGACGGTCGCCATCGCATGACGGACTATCCTTTTCAGCCAGGGGCGAGTCATGGCTATCTCCATTACTGTCGACAACGATCGCAACCTCCTGGGAACCCAACAGCTCGACCTCGACGAAAGCGCGTCACTGCAGACCACGGCCGACGCCAATGGCACGGCGACCGGCGACAAGGACGACGACGTTCTCGCAACTTACAATTCCACGTCGAACGTGTTCGCCAGCGGTGCTGGCGGCCTGGATGTGGCCTTTGTAAACTACATCAGCGGTCTGTTTCCTGATCTCGATCCGGCGGGACAGCCCGCTTTGGATGCGGTCAGGGACACCGCACTGGGCTTTGTCGCCAATGTCGGCGGAGCATCGAGTTCGACCAGCTTCATCCAGGTCACGGCCACGGCCGGCGAGACGATCAGTAACTTGTTCTTCTCCCTCGCTCCTTCAGCCCCATCGGGAGCCATCAATTCGGTCAAAACCCGGGCGAACGAGGATCTTTTCTTTCACATCAACGCCGATACCGATTTCGCGACTTTGACGACCCTGGGGCGGAAAGATCGTCGCCGCGTTCTACCTGAAGGAAAGCGCCGACCATCTCAGCGCCCAAGTGCAAATGGTTACGTTCGAAGCGCTCAAGCACACGGACAGCAACAATGCTGATGAGCCGATCAACTTCAGTGATGTCTTGCAAGTAAGCGCGGCGGGCAGCACCGCGTTTACATTTGCCAACCTGCCCTCGGGCAATTTCCTCTACGCTGCTTTCGGGAACATGACTGTCGCAATGCTGGTCACTGGCGACGACCTTCAAGCGGCTATGGTAAGATCATTACCAACAGCAGCGATACAGTCAACACCAGCCAAGCGGCTAAGGAAATCTAGCTACCATCGGCATCGATGCGCAGCATTTCACTTACGGCGGTAGCGGCCAGAACAAGACCGACGAATCTACCGCCAACTTCACATTCGTTTCCGCCTTCGTGCCGCTTCAGGGAACCGGGGGCGTGCCTGCTACCGGGACGAACGGGCAGGACATCGCCTACGGCGGCTACATCAACACGGTGGGAGCAGGCCTGACGATTTCCCAGCTCACCGGCGGCAACGCCCATGCCAACATGCGCATTTCCTTGTGGAAGGCAGGCGGCGGCACGACGCCCGAAGAGAGCTTTTCCTACATCGACAACGCATTCACGAATGAATCGACTATCAGCGATGATACAGCCCTGCACGATGATGCGCTGGTCTCGGTTGGGCAGGTCAAGGTTACGCATGCTGGTGTGGTTCTGACCTGGGGAACTGGCGGCGCGGCGTTCGGCACCACACAGTCGGGCGTCAAGGTTTCGCTGGTCGACGCCTTCGCCACCATCAATGCGCCGGGCCTCGATAGCTTTGAGGTTACCGGTCTCGGCTCGCTCGACAATGTCGATTGGACCGCCGCCGGCGGCGCCTCCTTCAATCGCATCAAGCTCACAGCCCTCGCGACTACCAGCGCCTTCGACCTCGGCGGGCTCCAGATCACCGAGGGCACGACTTCCAGCGCGGGCCTCGGGTCCCACCTGCTGGTCGACGATGATGCGCCGACGATTACGGCCCCCGGCACGCAGCCAATACTAACTGTCGATGAGACGACCCTCTCCGGCGACGACACCAAGGGCTTCGCGGGCGCGTTTACTTCCTCATTTGGCAGCGACGGTGCAGAGGCGGGCGGCGGGATCGTTTACACGCTGGGCATCGGTGCCGGCTCGACGGGCCTGTTCGACACAGCCACGGGAGCTGAGGCGGTGTTGAGCCTTGTCGGCGGGCAGGTGCTCGGCAAGGTCGGCGCACTGACCGTGTTCGTGGTCAGCGTCGACGGCACACAGCCAAGTCACGCTCGACCAGCAGCGCGCGGTCCTCCACAACGATCCTAACGATTCGATCGAGTCGGGACTGAGTGCGGCAACGCTGGCTGACGGTCTCATCACTCTGACCGCTACAGTAACCGACAAGGACGGTGACAGCGCTTCGTCGACGATCGGCATCGGTCAGAACCTCCAGTTCGAGGATGATGGGCCGTCGATCACCGCACCCGGCACGCAGCCGACCTTGGTTGTCGACGAGACGACGCTCACCGGGGACGACACCAAGAGCTTTGCAGGTGCCTTCACGCCGGTCTTCGGCGCTGACGGCGTCGCCGCCGCGGACGGCGGGGTCACTTATGCGCTGGGCATCGCTGCCGGCTCAACCGGCCTGTTCGATACGGCCACGGGCCTCGAGATCGTACTGAGCGTCAGCAATGGTCAGGTATTCGGCAAGGTCGGTGCGCTGACGGTGTTCGTGGTCAGCGTGGATAACGCGGGCCAGGTCACGCTCGACCAGCAGCGCGCGGTCGTCCACGACGATCCCAACGACAGCATCGAGACCGGAGCGGCCGCAGCCACGCTGGCTTCCGATGGCCTTATAACGCTGACCGCGACCGCGACCGACAAGGACGGAGATCACGCTTCGGCGACGATCGGCATCGGCCAGAACCTGCAGTTCGAGGACGATGGGCCGTCGATCACCGCGCCCGGTGCGCAGCCAGCCCTGGTCGTCGACGAGACGACGCTTTCCGGCGACGATACCAAGAGCTTCGCGGGTGCGTTCACGCCGGTCTTCGGCGCTGGCGGGGTCACCTATGCGCTGAGTATCGCCGCCGGCTCGACGGGCCTGTTCGATACGGCGACGGGTCTCGAGGTGGTGCTGAGCGTCAGCAATGGCCAGGTGGTCGGCAAAGCTGGTGCGGTAGGTCCGACCGTGTTCGTGGTCAGCGTCGACAGCGCGGGCCAAATCACGCTCGACCAGCAGCGCGCGGTCGTCCACGACGATCCCACCGACGGCATCGAGACCGGAGCGGCCGCAGCCACGCTGGCTTCCGATGGCCTTATAACGCTGACCGCGATCCCCACCGACAAGGACGGAGATCACGCTTCGGCGACGATCGGCATCGGCCAGAACCTGCAGTTCGAGGACGATGGGCCCAACGCCAACGGCACCGCGCAGGCGAAGACCGTCGACGAGGACGGCGATGTCGTCGGGACCGGCAACACCGGCGGTCCTGGCGATGATGATCTCGCTGCCAAGACAGCGAGCGGCAACGTCTCGGCGATCTTTGGTGCCGGCGCGGACGGAGTCGGAAGCTACAGTCTGTCGAATGACCCCGCCAAGATAGGCCTGCTGCCTTCGCTTACTTCGCAAGGAGGACAGGTACTCTACGACGTAACCGGCAACACGCTAACCGCTTACGTCAATGGCCTTACCGCAGGGTACACCCCGGCAGACGATCGCGAGGTCTTCACGCTCGATCTCAATGTCGGCGGAACGCCAGGTGCATTCCTCTTCACGTTGATCGACCAGCTCGACCATCCGGTGACTGACAATCCGGCTACGATCGGAACGGCGGAGGTCGCCTGGGAGGATGAACTGACGCTCAACCTCGGGGCAATCCTCAAGGTGACCGACAAGGACGGCGACTCCGCCTATGCCGCCGCCAACAAGCTGGCGATAACCGCGGACGACGATAGCCCGGTGATTACCACGCTCGATTCGGCGAACGACATCACCTACGACAACGCCGACAATCCAAATCCCGGCGGTAACGGGGTATTCGCCTACAGAATCGGTTTCGACGATCGCGACAGCTACAGCGCGTCGAGCAGTGATCTCTTGCTTTCCTTTGCCAGCGGAGACGTTGGGGGAAGCGCGATCACCAACAAGAGCGTTTCCTGGGTTTCTGAAAGCGACGCCCAGGCCACATTCAATTTCTCGTTCACTTATCTGTCTAACCCTGCCGATAACACGTCGGCGACCAATGCCACCGGCTCGCTTTCGTTCGACAAGGCCGCGGGCACTTACCACGTCAGTCTCAACGCGCCGATATCAAGCTACACTATCCTGTCGCTGAGCGACCCGGGTGTCGGTTTCACCGGCTATCTGGCGAACAGCAGCACGACGACCAACTCTCAGCCGCCGGTTTCGGTCGCTGCCTTGGCCTCGAGCTTCTACGTGCAGTTCAACGGCACTGCGGAAGACAGCGGCGGCACCGATGGCAATACGGCTACCAAGCAGGCCCTGTTCGCCAACAACCACAACCTTGATGCACTTACGACAAATGAGGCGTGGAGCAACGGCGACGACGATGCTTTCACCCCCGGCGAGCTCTTCGGTCTGCGTTACGACGCGGATCCAGGCCCTGCCGTAAACGACAAGCCCTTGCTCTCCTGGGTCAGTGTGTCGGGTAGCGCAGCAGGCGTAGCAGGCGATACGATGCAGAATGGTGAAGTGCTCGATTTCACCCTGTGGAGCGGGAATCCCAAAGGCTTCCTCGACCCCTCCGCCGCAAATCCGCCGCTCAATCCCGTGCCGGTCAAGGTGTCGGCCTCAACCGTCTTCATGCAATTCGACGCGCTCGACAACGGCGAGGATCTGGTCGTTGTCCTGAAGCTGGTCAATCCGAACAATCCCAATGACACGACGACGCGCGCCGTAATCGTCGGATACGGTGACATCTACCACAACACCGACATCAACCAGCTGCCCGCCAGCTTCGGCTTTACCGGAACGCTCGACAATAACGATGGCTTCGTCGTGATCGAGAGCAACGATTATAACGGGGCCGGCGAGACCTGGCACATCCAGGGCGCACAGGTACTTGCCTCGACCGAAGGCATCTCGGGGCAGGGCGTCAACCTTGTCCGTGCGATCGGCGCGGGCGGTGGATCCAGCGTCAACGGCGTGCTGCAGTATCAGAACCTCGATATGATCCAGGACTCCGGTCCGAATAACGGCGGCACCTGGGATGGCGACGTGTTCAAGATCACCAATATCGGCTTCATCACCTCGAACACGCAGACGGCCGACGCGCACCTCGATTTCGGCGTGCAGGTCGCCGATTATGACGGTGACAAGACCGATGCGCAAACGTTCAGCATCAACATTGTGGGCGATTCGTCAGCCAATGCCACGAGCTCATCGCTATTCGAACTCGTTCCGCTTTCCTCTTTGGAGCCAGACCTGCTTCTGTTCTGATTAAAACGAGTTTGGTGATCTCAACGAACATCGGCGGAGCAGAAATGTTCCGCCGGAGTTCGTTTTGCGATTTTTCGTTCAGCTACCGCGGCGAGGACGTCGTGACGACGCTCGACCGAACCTGCCGCGAGGTCGGCTATCCGCGAACGATCAGGGTGGACAATGGCAGCGAGTTCGTCTCGCGCGACATGGATCTATGGGCTTACCAGCGGGGCGTGACGCTCGACTTCTCACGCCCTGGCAAGCCCGCCGACAACGCGTTCATCGAAGCGTTCAACAGCAAGCTGCGCAGCGAATGCGTGAACACGCACTGGTTCCTGTCGCTCGAAGATGCTTGCGACAAACTGGACCGCTGGCGTAGACACTACAACGAAGAGCGACCGCACAGCGCGATCGGGAACATCCCCCCGATAATGCTGGCAAACCCGACCGGGGCAACCAGCCCTCCGGACACGGGCCAGGCGCAAAACTCTAGACCCCAGCGGTCCGAGGTTGGGTAGCAGTGCACAAAGCTGCTGGACTCTAACTCATGCTGGTGGAAACCAGGGGTCACGTCAAGCGCGTTAATCGTCATTAGTCATCCTATTGCGACGATGTGTGCCCCAAACTGGGGCAAGAGTTCGTTTCTACAAGAGCAACCTGCGGCGAACTCCTGTTCGTGCTGATTTTAGAACCGCGCCCTCCGCTGGCGACCCTTACGAAAATCCGGTCGTTCGATGATTAAGTTTTGACCGTCGCGCATCAAGACTCGGTGTTTAATTTTTCTTAATGTCGGCGGCCTAAGTTAATCCCCGATTGTGAGGATTTTCTGATGCTACCTTCTGTTCGCGGATTGGTGACGGCTATCGAAGGGGCCGCTGTCGTCGAGATGGCGCTAATCGCGCCGTTGATGGCTGCTCTGATGATGGGCACCATCGACACGGCGCGCTATTTCGCGGCTGGTATCAAGGTCCAGCAGGCCGTGAACCGCAGTCTCGAAATGTCGCTGATGGGTGGGCCGACAGTCGCCCTCAGTGATATCCAGGCGCAGGCAGCGGATCAGGCTGGCGTGGACGTAAGCGCCGTCACCGTTACACAGACTCTGAAGTGCGCAGGCACCGTGACGACTTGGACGCTAACCTGCGCCTCCGGGCAGGAGACCGCGCGCTACACGCAGGTCTCGATCGCGACCACGTTCACCCCGTCGTTCGTGCTGAATTCGCTGAACCAGATGTACAAGAGCACGAACGGCAACATCCCGATCTCGGTTACGGGCGCGGTGCGAATCCAATGACGCGGCGCGGTAAAATCACTCAACTGGGGGAGGACCGGGGCGGCGCTGCCGCGTTGGAATTCGCAATCGTTGCTCCGGTCTTTTTTGCTCTCCTGTTCGGTGTCGTGCAGCTCGGCATCCTGTTTCAGGCTCAATCGGGCCTCAGAAACTCGGTGGAGGACGCTGCGCGCTATGCGACGACCTGGCCCAAGCCCAGCACGTCGGCCATCCAGACACGGATAACGAACAACCGGTTCGGGCTGATTCCTGCGAACATCGGGACGCCGAGCATCGTCTTCAGCTCGGGCGCATCGCCCAACTACGTGACGATATCGATGACCTACAACATTAGCGTCAACTACGTTCTGGGCACGCAGAACATTACCCTTTCCGAAAGCCGTAAGGCCTTCACTGTTTCCTAGCTGATCGGAGCCTCACTATGGACTTCACGCGGTATCTGCACTTCGCGCGCCGTCTGCTCGCCAACGTGCGCGGCAATGTGCTTGTGACCGCAGGCCTGGCGCTTCCCATCGTTGTAGGCGGGGCAGGGATTGGCATTCACTCGGTCCAGCTGGTCTTGACGAAGCGGCAGCTGCAGCGCGAAGCGGATTCTGCGGCGCTGGCGGGCGCTTATTCGCTGTTCCAGGCGCAAGGCAACACGGCCGCGACAGCAGCGGCGAACGATGCGTTGACGCAGAACAACCTGATGGCGAACGTGAGTTCGACGATCACACCCGGGCCTTACACCACCGCCACGGCCACGTTCACATCAAGCATGTACGTGCGGCTCACCACGACCAAGGCAACCCCGTTAATGGGCCTTTTTGGCATGGGTGCGAGCAGCGTGGCTGCAGAGGCCCGGGCGGCCGTCGTGCCCGAGGGCAAATTCTGCTATCTCGCGCTTGAGACCGGAAACGTCACCGGCGTCACGTTCCAAGGCAACACCACGGTCAATCTCGGTTGCGGGGTCGGCACCAACTCGACAAGCGGCTCTGCCGCGATCGCCAGCGGTAGCTCGAGTGTGACGGCCTCACCTATCGCTGCGATGGGCGGGGTACCGGCTTCGACCAACTACGCGCAAGGCACGGTCTTAATGCCAAATCACGCGCAGATCGCCGATCCCTTCGGAGGTGGCACCACACTTGATCCGAGCAGTTCTGATGTGTCGAACTCGGCATGCAAAAACGGGAACGCTTGGCGAACCATATCGGTCCCGTCTGGAACGACCACCACCTCGGCGCAACTCATGGCGGCGAGCGGCGGGTCGATCGGCGGTCCCGGATGCTATGGGACGATAAGCGTTCAAGGCAACCTGATACTTGATCCAGGCACCTATTATCTGGCGAACGGCGCAAATAACGCCGGCCTCCAGATCGGTTCGCAGGCTGTCCTAACCTGCAACGGCTGCACTTTCGTACTCACCAGCACTACGCCGAACAACGGCAGCAGCCATGCCACGATGAGCATCAATGGCGGCGCACAAGTGAACATATCTGCGGCTACCACCGGCACCTATGCTGGGATCGTCATGTACCGCGATCGACGGGCCTCTGCGAGCAACCAGTGCTGCATGGTTAACGGCAACTCCAGTTCGAGCTTCTCGGGCGCCTTCTATTTCCCCGCCGACACGCTGACATTCGCGGGCACAGCGGGAATGGCGGTAAATTGCATCCAGCTCGTGAGCCGTAGGATCACGTTCACCGGCGATTCCGACATAACGAACACCTGCACACCGCCGGGCGGCGGCCCTAAGTGGTCGCTTGATACCGTACGGCTAGTTAGTTGACAGACCTAAATAAAGTACGGCCCACGACCTTATGGCCGCAGACCGCAAAGTTTAGACAAATCGTCAACAAGGTCAGCGAGTTCTCGGGCCGCCTCGCAATCTCGATCTTTAAATAACTGCGCCACTTGTAAAACGCGACATTGTCGCAATATATTTGGGCAGCGAGAAAATGAAAACTGCGGCATCTTTAAGTGGTTTTGAAAAAATTGCCTGATTTTTTGGGTGACCGCGGTCGTCGGAAATTGCGTTGAGCGCTTTTATGCCATAATGGCGCTTGATGATCTCCCATCGTAGCCTGAGGATGCTTGCAGCGTTTAAAAGCACCGATCGTTTCGCGACGAAGGGCTAGCTCAATTTATATCTTACGGTAATTACAAGCGGCTGCTCGCCTATAGCAACATCTCGCCCCTTTTCGCTCAACGCGGCACGCATAGCTGCCTCCTCGCGCTTTGCTGTCTTCTGGTCCGGAGCAAACACGATGTTGGCTTGCATTAAACAATCTCTGTTCAGCCCTTGGGGAACAGGGGGAAGCCCCCTCATACGCTGGACGGCGAGAAAGGCCGCACGATCTAGCCGCGCTTCTCCAGAATAGCGAATGATCCTTATGTCGGTAGGCTGCCCCAAGCCATCTATGCGAAATATTACTGATACCGCTCCCGTCGGGGTCGGCTCCCGAACCACGTAAGGATACCGAAGCGTGCCGTCGAGTAGCCGAGAGACCGAAGTAGCCCACTGTCCCACGTCGTTGCCTACAGGAGGCGACACCACCAATTCGCTTGCGACTGCGGCGCCGGCAATCGGAAGAAGAAAAGCAGCTAGGCCACTGCACATCCAGTATCGCATGTCACCCTCCTCTGTAACTGGCGCGGGACCTGAAGATGGCGCTGATAAATCGCAATCGCGCCGTAGCCGGGATTAGATTCCTCGCCGCGAGTCGAGTCATGTTGGCTTTTTGCAACCTCCATCCCGAACTGAACTCGCGTGCAGCTTTTGAGTGGAGCAGCGCGCGCGAGGCGCGGTCGCTTTCTCCATAATCCCAGCCAAATTCCCGTCCGCTTAATGGCTACTGCGACAGGCGCGTCTGTTCGGTGACGAACTCCATCGGAAGGGCCAGCGCGGTGACTCGCTTCGTGGCCTAGTGTGTAAAGCTCAAACGAGGCGCGGTCTGACATCCGAACGGGGAAGTTTTCGGCCTGTCAAATCTGGATCAGATCGCCAAGGTTGCGACATCGGCCAAGTATGAAGGCGAGCGCGGCGGCGAGGATCGTAACTTCCATGGCGCTGCGAGACCGGCTTGGGCTTCCCGCACGGGTAGCCGCAGAAATCGCAGGCCAGCACCGCCGCCGCAGCGCCAAAAAAACAAAAGGAAAATCGCCGGCCTGACCCACCGCGCGCATCGCGGGGCATATCTTCACCCGGGTCACTTCTCGATGGAAATCCCGGGCCAACTCTCAGCGGAAATCAACATTTCTGGCCAAGGCTTAGATGTCGACGGTTCTTGCATGGCCGAGACTCATGAGCCCGACGCCATAAGCGCATGGACGCCAGTTGGATCATGACGAGAAAGTTCTCGGCCAGCTTTTTTAGCGGGTGGCAACCTGGCGAAAGTGCAGCTTGAAGAAGAAGCGCTCGATCAGGTTTTCGCTCGCGGCAGAGCCAAGTGCTGAAGTAAGGGCTCGACCTCCGGTTGGCTTTGGGAGGGCTGTTGGCGAACGCGCCCCTTTCGCGGAGAGACAGGTGCGGTCGGCATGGTATGCCTTGTCCGCCAACACGATTGTTCCGCTACCGATATGGTCGAGCACGTCGTCGGCTGTTTGGCCGTGATGGCTTGCGCGGAGGTAAGTCGCAGCCGGATCGGGAGGCCTCGCCCATCGACGACCGCGCGGATTTTGGTCGTGAGCCGCCTTGGAAGCGACCGAGCCGTGAACCTACAACGATACATCATCGCACAGCTACGCCGGTACGGAGGTCGTCCGAGAAATCACGTCAACGGAAATTTCGGCGGCGGACCGACCTATGGACGGGGCGTTACCGACGATATCAAGGTAACTCAACTACGCCCGAAACATCGCCGTTAATGCCGTTCCGGCGCTAAACACCTGAACGACGATGGTGGTCAGCATCGCTTTCGTCGGGGCGACAATGCGCAAATCAAGGCAAGCCGCGGGCGTCGCCTGAACAGGTTGCGAAGTGGGATCGAGGCCGTTCGGAATCACCCGCAATAAAAGCTCTTCCTGCGGAGGGTGACCGCGGGAAGAGCGGGCGCGAGGGAGAGGACGTCAGCTTGAGATTGCAAGGCTGCTTCGCGCTAACTCACCCGCTTCACGGTGATGAAACGCCGCTGCGACTTTGAATCCAGCGTGGCTGATCTTCATCGAATGCTATCGTCAGGATAGCTTTACGTATTGACAAAAAATACCGGTATTCCCCTCATCGATCGAAGCCCTGTCCGAATTAATGTTGGGAGGACTTCGATCACATGAGATCCAAGTTAGGCAAACATATGCAGGACTGTCTGGCGGCGGCGCATTGCTACACCAGCGAAACCGATTCCCATGATTATAAGGGTCCACGTGGCCGGTTCTGGAACGCCGGTGCGGAAGTTGGCGACTTCAAACGCGTCGTTCAGCGGGGTCACATCGAACTTAGCTGATGTGATCAGTTCACCGCCCGAGGTCACGAACTGCACGTACTGCGAAAATGCCTGATTGCCGTCAGTAACTGCAAAGTTCAGACTCTGCGGCGTGTAAGTGAGTGTATTCCCCAAGTTGGTGTTGAGAGTTAGGACGTTGTATGTGTCCGGCGACCCCCATAAGAAACTCAAATAGCTAAGGGCAGAAGCGAAGTTAATGCTCGAAGGAGTTCCTGCGGTCTTGCCAACGGCAAGAAACTGGTTGTTGAAGATGCCGCTCTTCGGGATATCAGCAAAAGGCTGATCGGAGTTGTAGATAGCGCCTCCCGAGCGCCCGCCCAATGCATCAATGGCGACGAAGGGTGACCCACTTGTGCCAAGGCTCGCGACTACGGTGGCCTGCGCCGCAGGTCCCAATAAAAAAGAAAGTGCCATAGCGGACGAAACAACAGCGAACTTCATACGTACCTCCCTAGAAACCGCGCTCGGATCAATCCGGCAGTCTCCAACCCGCGCCAAAAAACCTCGTAAGAGGGGCGCCCGACGTGAACGCTTGATGGCCGGATTGGTTGCCCCAGTTCACCATAATCGATCAGCTGTCCCATTTCGAAACGTGTTTCCTGCGGAGAGGCGGCAGGCCGCGGTCGAACTCAGCGCAGCGCCGGCAGAGGCGTTAGGCGGCCTCGACACGACGCTGCAAAAACACGATCAGCGCGATCGGTGTGCGCAGCCAGGAAGTCAATCTGCGCCTCACAAAGGAAGGGGCCGATGATCCGCACTATCAGTTTGCTACTGCGCTCTTACTCCTGTGATGCTCGACATATGACACTCGTGATGTGTATGATCGCATTGGTCATCGTATTAGGATTGGGCGCGCTTGCCTGTCGTTCGCAGGCGGCTAAGAGCGGCCCGCGCTGCGTCCAGCCTCCACAGCAGTTTTTCCGGACAAGGCACAACCGAGTCCGTTGCAGATGTTCGCTGAAACACGCAGGCGCCGCTAGAAATCAGGTGACTGCCGCCGTATCGAGTTGAACGGTAGAAAGTGTGGCGACCGGCGCGTGCAATACGCCGCTCCTTTGGTGTCAAGTAGCCATCCGGCGGGTCCCGCCTTGTCGATGAGGTGACCGAGCGGTCTTAAGCGTGCTCTTGAGAGTGCGCTTTGGAGCGGTCGATGGGTCAGATCACGGTGTTTTCCGGGCCGGAGCGGCGTCGCCGTTGGAGCGACGAGGAACGGCTGGAGATCCTGAACGAGGCCTTCGCGCCCGGGGCCTGCGTCGCCGAGGTCGCACGGCGACGTGATGTGTCGACCGCGCTGGTCTACACGTGGCGGCGTAAGCTGCGCGATGCTCATGCCGAGCCCGAACCGGACGATTTGGCGGCCCCCGGTTTCGCCGCGGCTGTGATGATCGAAGATGTGGACGTCGCTCCTTCCGGCCTGCAGCCCGCGATCGTCATCGATCTGGCGCGCGGCAAGCGGATCAGCATCTTTGCTTCGGCTTCGCCGGCTCTGGTGGCCTCAGCGTTGAAGGCGCTGCGATGATCCCTTCGGGCGCGCGGGTGTGGATTGCGATGGGGCATACGGATATGCGCAAGGGGATGCAGGGCCTGGCTTTGCTGGTCCAGCAGGGCCTCAAGCGCGATCCCCATGGCGGCGATCTGTTCGTGTTCCGCGGGCGCGCCGGATCGCTGGTGAAGCTAATCTGGCACGACGGGATCGGCATGTCGCTCTACGCCAAGCGGCTCGAGAAGGGTCGGTTCGTGTGGCCTTCGGCGAAGGACGGTATGGTGTCGCTGACCAGCGCCCAACTGGCCTGCCTGCTCGACGGGATCGACTGGCGTAACCCGCAGTATTCCTGGCGTCCGCAGAGCGCCGGATAGGGCGCGCATTTTCTTCTCTGCCCTCGCATTTTGTGCTTCATCCGGGCGCTTTTCTGTGATTCCATCGCGCTCGTGGAAGCTGCCGTTTCGCCCCTTCCTGACGATATCGAAGCGCTCAAGGCGCTGCTGGCGAGCGCGACCCAGCGGGCTAATGAGGCCGAGGCCAAGCTTGCCAATGCCCATGCTCGGGAGAGCGCGACCGAGGCGGTGATTGCGCACCTCAAGCTGCAGATCGCGAAGCTGAAGCGTGAGCAGTTCGGCGCCAGCGCCGAGCGCACCCGCCGGCTGCTCGACCAGATGGAACTGCAGCTCGAAGAGCTCGAGGCCGACGCGGCCGAGGATGATCTTGCAGCCGAAGTCGCGGCCGAGAAGAGCGCGACCGTGACTGCCTTCGAACGCAAGCGGCCAGCCCGGAAGCCGTTTCCCGAACACCTGCCGCGCGAGCGGGTCATCGTGCCGGCGCCGTGCTCTTGCCCGGCCTGCGGCGGCAGCAGGCTGTCCAAGCTTGGCGAGGACGTCACCGAGACGCTCGAGGTGATCCCGCGCGCCTGGAAGGTCGTCCAGACCGTGCGCGAGAAATTCTCCTGTCGCGACTGCGAGACGATCACACAGCCGCCGGCACCCTTCCACGTCGTGTCGCGTGGCTGGGCGGGCCCGAGCTTCCTCGCCATGCTGCTGTTCGAGAAGTACGGCCAGCACCAGCCCTTGAACCGACAGGCTGAGCGCTTCGCCCGCGAGGGGGTGCCGCTCAGCACCTCGACGCTTGCCGACCAAGTCGGTGCCGCCGCCTTTGCGCTGATGCCGCTCTATCGCTTGATCGAGGCCCATGTCCTCGCCGCCGAGCGATTGCACGGCGACGATACCACCGTGCCGGTCATGGCCAAGGTGAAGACCGATACCGCCCGATTGTGGGTCTACGTGCGCGATGATCGGCCGTTCGCCGGCGCCGACCCGCCCGCGGCACTGTTCCACTATTCTCGCGATCGGCGCGGTGAGCATCCACGAGCGCATCTCGTGTCCTGGTCGGGGATCCTGCAGGCCGACGCCTATGGCGGTTACGGCGAGCTATATGCTCCCGGTCGCGTGCCTGCGCCCGTGCTCGAGGCCGGCTGCTTTGCCCACGCGAGGCGCAAGTTCTTCGAGCTGGCCGACGTTGCCAGCGCAGCCCGCAAGAAGAGCCGCGGCGAGCATGCAAGCATGATCTACCCGATCGCGCTCGAGGCCGTGCAGCGGATCGATGCCCTGTTCGATGTCGAGCGCGCCATCAATGGGAAGAACGTCGCCGAGCGCCTCGCTGTGCGCCGCGAGTTGAGCGCGCCTCTGATGGCCGAACTGCACGCCTGGCTCATCGCCCAGCTCGCCAGGCTCTCGCGCAACCACGACCTCACCAAGGCCATCAACTACATGCTCCGGCGCTGGGACGCCTTCACCTGCTTCCTTGAAGACGGCCGGGTCTGCCTGACCAACAACGCCGCCGAACGCGCTCTGCGCTGCGTGCCGCTCGGAAGGAAGGCCTGGCTGTTCTGCGGCTCTGATCGCGGCGGCCAGCGCGCCGCCGTCCTCTACACGATGATCCAGACCGCCCGCCTGAACGATGTCGATCCGCTGGCTTGGCTCGCAGACGTGCTCGCCCGCATCGCTGGGCATCCCGCCCGGCAGCTCGACCAACTGCTGCCCTGGAACTGGAACGCTGTAGCCGCTCAGGCCTGATTATCCCGCCTGGCAAAGAGGCGATAATATGCCTCTTCGCAGCGTCGCCGTCCCTCGTGCGTCAACACGACGGACTTCGCCTGACCAACCGGATCGAAAATCAGCTCCTTCTCGTGCAGGCGGCCCATCGCGTTCCAGTCGAACGACTTCCACGCACGCCAAAGCGGCTCCGAGGCCCGATCTTTGTGCAGTGTAAGAAACAGTAGTGCCAACACCGCCTCGTCAATCAGCTCAGTGTCAATCTCAGGCTCGGCCATCCGTCAGCTCCCTTCGCGGGAACTGATATAGCACCGCTCATCCTATCCTGCGGCCTTCGCCGGATGGCTACGGTGTCAACTGCGACCGCCGAAGTTACGTCGTCGACGCGCCTGCTCTCATTCCCCGCAGCGCGCATAAAAGAATCGATGGTAAATCCTGAACCATCGCTTCGGCGAAGGTTTTATTCACTTCTCCGCGTTGCCCGCTGGGCCCCTCGACGAGAATACGTTCGTTCAGGTAAACTGAGACGCACAAATCCCTACAAAGCAATTAGTCAATTTTTCGAAAAGCACAGCCGTTCCAGCGATCGCCGCACTGTATGCAAATAACTCATGAGAGGTGTTGTATGAAAATTGCCCTTGTATCCAGCGCTGCCTGGCGCTGTCCCTTCTGGCCGCACCGGACGCGCACGCGACCGTCATCGGCACCCTTGGCACCAACGGCCAGGCCTTCACTCCCATCGCCTCCCTGGGCATTCGCGTGGGCTACCAGATCTACACCCAGGATCTGCCATTCGCAGACTTTCCGAAGGCGGCGTCTACCAGAACCAGTTCCTTGCGGCTGGGCCGACCTCCGGCAATCCATCGACCATCACCTTCACCAAGCCGCTTAATTACCTGAGCTTCCTGTGGGGATCGTCTGATACCTACAACGTGCTGACGCTCACGACGAACCTGGCAACACGCTGAACTACACTGCGCAGGTCTTAACTTCGCTGTGACGGACGGCAATCAGCAGTTCTCGCAGTATGTCCAGTTCAAGGCTTCGGGCGGCGAGTACATCACGTCCGCCAGGTTCAGCTCCGGCACGGATGCGTTCGAAGTGGCCGCCGTACCTGAGCCCCCACCTGGGCGCTCATGATCATGGGAATCGGCTTTGCCGGCGCCGCCATGCGCCGCCGCCAGACGGTATCGCGCAAGTACGCCTTATCGGCCGCAACAGAAGTCCCGCCCGGAGCGATCCACGGGATTTTTGCATTCTCAAACACAAGACCCCCGCCGCTATATTGGTAACATGGGCACAGCGGCGGGGCGAGGTTGAGCGCTCGTCGCCCCGTTGGACGACGCCGACACGGATAAGCACGGGGCGACCACGCCCGCCAACCCCTAAAAACGAATCCAGCGGCTCCCTGACCGTCTCAAAGTGAGCCGCTCAACGCCGGAAGTGAGCGCCCCCACGTCGCCAGCAGCCAAGGGTGGACGGCGGAGGTGCTTTCAACGCCGGACCGCGGGTTTTTAGGACCTCAGCGGAGCCATCGGCGCGGCTTCACGCCGGCTTATGTTAATCGTACGGGTCGAGTGAGCACTTGCGATATTGGCGTAACGCATCGGGTAGCCGATCGTTATCTGCGACGATAAGCAGCGAGCACCTCTGAGGAAGGGGTGTCGAGGTAGTCGTCGTCCTTCCCAAAATACCCCTCATGCGCAAGCCTCAGGCCCGAGATGGCGAGGATTAGCGCAAGATGACGATGAACAGCATGCTCACCTCAGCATTTGACTGAAACAGCCGCCTTAATGCCGCAACACCCGCGGCGCTCCGCGCCGCGCCAGCATTTCGACTGCCATATGGCGACGCGCCTCGCCTTGAGAAGTTCCAGGGAGGTTAATCGCATCGTTTTCGATGACGACGCGGACGTTGTCACTAGACGCGACGCAATCTCGGCTTTCGTAACGTGCGGGTTGGCAGCGCCTACTGCTTTACAGCAAACTGCTTGCCCGCCTCGACCGCACTTTCGAAATCCTAACTTTTTTAAGTTAGCGATGAAGGGATGGATTCCCCGGACCAGCCGTCGAACCTTATGGTCTGCCAAATCTTATCTCTCACAGCTGCGCAACAGCAGCCCTATTTGGAGAGATTGTCATGAAGAAGCTGATCCTTGGATCCGTGATTGCGCTGGGCCTCGCCTCAACTTCTGCGATGTCCCAGTCGACTGTCGGCGGCGGTGCCGCGGCGTCGAGCCCCGAAGGCTCCGTGGCGGGTGGCGCGACGGCGGGTACGGCCAGCAAGCCCGACAAGCAGGACCGCGCGAAGCATCGTCGTCACGGCGCCGACAGGCAGGATCAGCAGCCTGACCGCACCGCCGCGGCCAACTCGGCTTCTACCTATGGTTCGGGCTCGGTCTATACCGACCGCCAGCATGCTACGGGCGCGGTGACAGCGGGCGGTAGCGCTGCGGGCACCGGTTCGCAGGCCTCAGGCACGTCGATCGACGCCTATGGTTCGACCGACCGCAACGGCTCGAGCGGCGAGGTCTATGGCGACTCGAGCGCCACCTCGACCAACCCGAAGCGGTAAGTGTGGAAGAGGGGCGGCCCTTGAGGTCGCCCCGACCCTCCGACGATGATCGTGCTTACCATCCTGGCAGCAGCAACAGCCCCTCAATGCCATCAGGTGCATTATCTGCCCGACGGCCGTGTTGTACAATCAACGGTGATCGACCCCGGCAATACCGCTACTGCCATTTCGACATCGCACGGCGAACCGAACGGTGCTGCCCGCAGTTCCGTGAACGCGCAGTCCAGCAGCCGCGGTTCCGGCACGAGTTCGAGTTCCAGCTCTAGCACCAGCGACGGTTCGCGCCGATCGGTGCGGATCGATCGTGACGAAACCGGGTGCCGTATCGTGATCGACGAGCGCCCCTGACTTCAGGAGAAAGATGATGAAACTGCTTCCTGCCCTCGCGGCGGCCACCCTTGTCATGTCCGGTGCAGGCTATGCACAGCAAACCGCGCAAAGCTCTTCGAGCACGCCGACCACCGGCGACGTCTCGGCCAGCACACGCGGCGGCGGCAGCAGCACGCCGGACAGCGTCGAGGTGAGCGGCGGCGCCGATGCGGCCGCGACCAACGGTGGTGCCGCCACGACCGACTCGCGCGCCAAGTTCAACGACAACAACGCCCATCAGCGTTCGGTTGCGACTGCGCGCGACGATGACGAGCGCGCCCGTTCGATGACCAATACCCACGTCCGGAAGGACGGCCAGGTCCGCTCGCGCTCGATGTCGATCTACAAGGAACGCGGCGAAAAGCCGGTGATCGATCGGCAGACCAGCGTCAGCGGCAAGTAAGGCGCGCCCGCGATGTCCCGCATTTTCCTCGCCGCGCTCGGCCTCGTCGTTTCGGCGCCAGCCTTCGCCCAGGCAACTCCCGAAGCCAATGAAGCCGACGTCGAGGCGCTTGAACGCTCGGACGCCTATCCGGCCGGTGAGGACCAGCGCAGCGCCGAGACTTGCGTTCCCCGGACGAATGGCGAGGGCGATAAAAAGTCGAGCCTGGCCAAGGATGCCGGCGGCGCCGCCGCGAATACCGGTGGCGCTATTGCCGGCGGCGCTGTAGCCGGCCCGATCGGCGCTGCGGTAGGCGGGGTCGTCGCCGACCATGCCGGCCGGATGGTAGGCAAGATATTCGGCGGGAAGAAGAAGCCTGGAAATCCCGCCGAAGACTGCCGCCAACAGCCGGCCGTCGCAGCGGCCGGTTCTCATGCCAAGTCCGACCAATAGCCGCGTTACCGCTCCATCGCAGAATATGTATTTGCCGTGTCATTCACAGATTGCGCCACCTTTGGGAACTTTTAGTTTGCCGACATCGCCGACTATCGTGCCATTCAATCCGCAGTGGCTTCCCTGAAAACGGCCATTTGCGAACACCCTGTCTGGTGGGAGCCGACGGCCCGCTGTGGGAGAAAGCTTTCGCGCGCGGACAGGATAGTCTTGGCAATCAGAGCGTTGATTCATGCGCGCTGCTCACGTCCCCGCTGTCGCCGCCCGCTCTTTGCCAGATGGGTGAGTGACAAGCGGGGTTGTAAGCAGCCCGTTCCGCTGCGCCACTGCACGGAAATCGACGTAGCGCATGCCGACCAGTCCGCCTTCACACGCCAAGCGCGCTCAGTGCTTCGGCCAAATCTGTCGCTCTGAAGGGCTTTGTTAGCCGGGGCAGGTCCGGCGCTACACCCTCGACGTCGGCGTAGCCCGAAATAATTAGACAGGGCAGGGTCGGTCGGTCCTGCCGCGCCAGCCTGGCAAGCCGGGTGCCGTCCATCCCAGGCATAAGATGGTCGGTAACGAGGACCGCGACGTCGTCCAAGTCCGCAAGCAGACGCAGCCCCTCCGCGGCTGAAGAGGCCTCGGCCACCTCAAACCCTGCTTCCTCGAGCATGTCGGCAGTGCTCATTCGCACGAAATCTTCATCATCGACCAGCAGAGCCAATCCGCGGTGCCCGCATCCGGTCACCTCCGCTGCGGCATCATCCGACGCACCGGCCGGCGGCTCTTCGGCGGCAGGCAACCAAAGCTCGACATTGGTGCCATATCCCACGCGACTGAAAATTCGCATGTCGCCGCCCAGCTGCTGTGCGAGCCCGTGCACCATCGACAATCCGAGGCCTGTCCCGCGTCCGATCCCCTTTGTTGAAAAGAACGGCTCGATTGCACGCGCAGCTGTCTCGGCGTCCATGCCGGAACCGGTATCTGCGACCGAAATAACCACGAATTCACCGGGCTTCATATCGCCGGTTTGATAATCTTCGACCTTACGCACATCAGCGCTTATCCGAAGCGTGCCGCCCTCCGGCATCGCATCTCGCGCGTTAACGCAAAGGTTCAGCAAGGCCATTTCGACCTGGTTTGTGTCCGCACGGGCTGGCATCAGGCCATCCGCGACATCCATGACGACCTGGATCTGCGGACCTGTCGTACTCGCCACGAGTTCCTTCATTCCCAAGACGAGCGCCCGCACGTCTATGGCGGTCGGCTGAAGAGGCTGGCGGCGCGCGAACGCAAGTAGCCGCTGCACGAGCGTGGCGGCCCGTTCCGCCGACTGCATGGCGCCTGCGATCAGCCGGCGCTGGCGCTCGTCGCCGACTTGATTGCGGGCGAGCAGATCGAGCGCGCCGAGAATCGGGGTGAGAAGGTTGTTGAAGTCGTGGGCGACGCCGCCGGTGAGTTTGCCGAGCGCCTCCACCTTTTGCGCTTGGCGCAATTGCTCTTCGGCTTCGGCGAGACGCCGCTGCTCCTCCATCCGCTCGGTCACGTCATGAACTATCTGGAAAGCGCCGATCTGCTCGCCCGCAGCGCTGCGCAGCGTGTTGAAGGTTATCTGAAACGCGCGGCGCTTGCGGCCTGGATCTCCGAACTCTTCGACAAGGCTAAATTCTTCGCCGCCGAACGCACGTGCCCAGGTCTGCCGCACGTGCTCACGCTCCTCGGGCAGGTCGGCGAGGGCATCGAGCATCGAGGCACCGACCTGCGGCCGCGTTCCGTACAGATCCTCAAAGGCCATGGCCGCGGCTTTGTTCACAGCTAGCCAGCGGAACTCCTTGTCCGCGACCAGGATGATTGCCGTCGTGTTGTCGACGACGTCCGTCAGCAGCTTGCGCTCGGCCAATCCCTCGGAAATGCGCTGCTCGAGGTTCTCGTTTAATTCGCGCAGCGACTGCTCGGTCGCTTTGCGCGCCGTGATGTCGATCGCCGTGCCGATGACGCGGTAGCAGACCTCGCCCTGGAACAAGCCGCGGCCTTTGGCGGCGACCCACCGCACCAAGCCGTCTTCCTTCCCGACCGTGCGATACTCGACATCGTAGACGGCTCTACGGACCGGATCCGTCGCCGAAGCATACGCAGCGGCCGTCGCGGCAAAATCCTCCGGGTGCAGTCCCGCATAGAAATCATCCATCGTGACTTGCACGTCAGGCGAAATCCCGAACATGGCTTTTACCCGAGGCGGCCAGAACAAGGTGCCAGCGATCACATCGACGTCCCACTGGCCGATCTCGCCAGCCTCGATCGCGAGACGCAGCTGCTCTTCGCGGGCGCGCAGGTTCGCTTGGGCTCCGACCCGCTCGACATGAGCCCAGGAGCGAGCGGTGACTTCGCGAATGAGGTGGAGCTCGTAATCGCTCCAGTGGTGCGGCGCCTTTTCGTGGATCGCCATCAGCGCGGCAAGACGCCCGTTCTTAATCAGCGGCATGCAAATGGTCGCGGCAATGCCGATGTCCTGAAAGGTCTTGGCTTCCTCCGGCGCGATTTCTGCCAGATTGTCGTTGATGATGAGCGGCCTGCCAACGCCGAGTTCCCGAACAGCCATCTTGCCAAAATCGGCGAGACTTTAATGACCCAGAATGGAAGGCGATCCCCGTGCGTGCCAGTTGCCCCGAATGGTGAAACCGTCCTGATCCTCATCCATGTCGGCGTAGGCGCAGTTTGAGATTCCTAGGTGCGCTGCAACCAGGTTCGTCGTCACCGCCAAAATGTTATCGGAGTCGTCAAGTCCAGCGACCGCCTGGCCGAGCTCATCAAGGAAGCGGTATAACTCCTCGCTTTTCGCAAGCCGACGTTCGGCCACTACGCGTTCGGTGATGTCGAACACCATGGCCAAGCTGCCGATCGGAGTGCCCCGGTCGTCGCGGATCGGCATGTACTCGAGGTCCATGAAGACCTGCTCGGGGCGAGCGTGCCGCCACAGCTCCAGCTCCTGGGCGTGGAAGCTGAGCGACTCTCCTGCGAGGCCCGCCGCGATGACTCTGGCGTTGAAGGCGCGCGCTTCCGGCCAGACGTCCAGCAGCTTGCCGCCGAGCGATGCGGGATGGCGCGGCCCGCACACCTGAGCATAGCCATCGTTGTAAATGAGAATGCCGTCAGCGCCCCAGATAACAACCATCGGTACCGGCGAGGAAAGCACCGTCTGGACGTTGGCCTTAAGTTCGATGGGCCAATCCGTGATCGGGCCAAGGGGCGTCGACGCCCAATCCTTGGCACGAATCAAGTCGCCCGCCTGGCCGCCGCCGACAAGGCCGCCGATGGGTACTTCAGTTGCTGCGCGCTCCATGGATTGCACCCTTAGCTTGGCTCTGGCCGCTCGAACAGCCGAGGGCTGGAAAAAGCATGGCAACGAGCAATCTTTCAGATGTTCGTGCTGCAAAGCCCTGCGACATTCAGAATCCTTCGGGGCATCCTCGCTACCGGCACATGTAAGGGTAGATGATGATTTGCTCTAAGTTGGCGCCAACTTCTAGTGCGCTATAGAAGCCGCCGAAGGACTTCCCGCAAAAGATCCCATGGCGAGGGTGGATAGCGGCTGACACTCTGGCAGAGTTCGGTTGCTGACCCCTAACTCCGTGGAGGCAACCATGCTTGCAGCAGATCGACCCCATGCGCCCGCCGCTATCCGTATAGATCTTGGCGCGATCTTCGTTTCGATGGAACTGTCTAAATCAACGTGGCTGATCACGTCTTTGTCGCCGGGCGCCGGCGAGCGGATGTCGAAGCACGTTGTGCGCGCCGGCGATGTTGCCGGGTTATTGGAGCGCTTCGCCCAGCTTCGTGCGAAGGCGCAGGCGCGAACCGGACAGGAGTTCGGCTTCATTGTCATCCAGGAGGCCGGTCTCGATGGTTTCTGGATCCACCGGGTCCTGGAAAGCGAAGGTATCGAGAGCCATGTCGTTGACCCGGCGTCGATCGCGACATCCCGCCGACGCCGACGCGCGAAGACGGACAAGATCGAGGGCGAAGCGTTGGTCCGTGCCTTGCTCGCCTACAAGCGAGGCGAACCACGCGTCTGCGCGATGGTCAGGCCACCCAGCGTCGAGGAGGAAGATCGGCGTCGCATCTGCCGCGAGCGCCAGGTGCTGATCATCGAGCGCACCCAGCATATCAACCGGATCAAAGGTTTGCTCTTCACCCAAGGCATCACCGGATATGAGCCGCTCCGTCGGGATCGCAGAGGTCGCCTCTCAGACCTCAGAACAGGCGATGGACGCGTTCTCGCGGCTCATGTCAGGTCGCAGATTGATCGAGAACTCGATCGTCTCGAGCTGATCATCGAACAGATCAAAGCCGTCGAGGACGAACGCGCTTTGCTCATCGCTGCACAGGCGGACAATACGCCCGCGGCGATGCTCCTCAACCTTAAAGGTATCGGACCCGAGTTCGCGATAATCCTTTATTCTGAGGGGCTGTTTCGCCATTTTGATAATCGGCGTCAGCTGGCAGCCTATGCTGGACTGGCACCCACGCCCTGGCAAAGCGGTTCGATCAGACACGAGCAGGGCGTCTCCAAGGCTGGCAACGCCAGGCTTCGAACGACCATGGTGGAGCTGTCATGGCTCTGGGTCCGCTATCAGCCGGACTCTGCACTGGCGCGCTGGTTCCAGGAGCGCGTGCAACACAACGGTGGTCGGCACAAAAAGCCGGCAATCGTCGCGCTTGCTCGCAAGCTCCTGATCGCCCTGTGGAAGTATGCGACCGCTGGCGTGGTCATCGAAGGAGCCATTATGAAGGCAGCTTGACCCGGCACCTTCCACCCATCCCCGGAGCCCGATCAGCTTCGTGGATCCAGGAGGCGAACCGAAACGGCTGTTGGCTTCAAATGCCGCCTGAAAGACTGGTCTCGCCCTCCTGAGCCCGTGCCCGCCGCAAGCGGGATAATGGTGCAGCCGTTCCGGACGGCGACCGCATGTGAGCTGGATATGGGTCGATCCGTCGATCCGCGTCATGCAACGGGCAAAGCCTGGATCCGATCGCCAAGGAGACGACCAATGCTGTCACCAAGTTAAACCTTGACCGACGTCCTCGTCATGTGAGCGGCCGTTCTTTCGGAAGGTCAGGTGTCGCCGGCTAAGCTGCCATGAGGGGGGTGGTATCCCTAACTTCCTCGCCCCAACATGCTGATCGCATCTCACCGCTAAGCATCGCGACGTTAGGATTTCCCAATGTCGTTACGTTGGAGATGTCTGTTATGTTGATGACGCCAGTTTGATAGCGACCCTGGCATTCGGTGCCCTTGGCGAGGTGCGATCTCGCCAAGGGCATTTGTCCTCGCAAATGAGATTGCGGATCGGGACGGTGACGGACGCGAAATCAGGATTGCCCCAGAATGCCGTCGAACGGGCGTTCGAGCTCGCAAAAAGCGGCGCCTACAGGAACATAAAGCAGGTCAGCATTCAGCTGGACAAGGAGGGCTATCTCAATGCCCGCGAGTATCTCGCCGGGCGCTCGATCAGACTTCAGCTTCTAGGTTGTGTGGCCTCTTAGGATTCCCATTTTTGGCAAAGTCTGATTCAAGGCTGTCTTTTTGGAGGCGGCTTTGGGTGTGATGGACCGATTGGTGTTGAGCGATGCGGCGTGGGAGCGGATGGCTCCTTTGATCATCGGACGCCCTGATCAGAAGGGCTCGACCGGCCGGGACAACCGCATGTTCGTCGAGGCAGTTCTCTGGATCGTGCGGACGGGTTCGCCCTGGCGCGACCTTCCTGAGGTGTTCGGAGACTGGAACAGCGTGTTCCGGCGCTTCAGCCGATGGAGCGCGAAGGGTGTCTGGTGGCGGATATTCGAGGCGATGTCCGATGATCCGGACTTCGAGTATCTGATCGTAGATTCCACCGTGGTTCGCGCTCACCAACATGCAGCGGGGGCCAAAAAAGGGGGTCTGAAGATCAAGCCATCGGCCGTTCCCGCGGCGGCTTGAGCACCAAGATCCACCTTGCGGTTCGCGGTCTGGGCTGCCCAGTACGGTTTGCTCTTACCGCCGGTCATCGCGGCGATGTGCCGCAAGCCGCACCGCTGATCGGAGGGCTCCCCGCCAAGGTCGTCATGGCCGATACCGCCTACATCGCGGCAAAGGGCGCTGTCGCTGTCATACCCAGTAACCCGTCGCGCGCCCGCAAGCATCCGCTCGACAAGCATCTCTACGTGCAACGCCATCTCGTCGAATGCTGCTTCAGCAAGCTCAAGCAGTTCCGTCGGGTCGCCACTCGCTTCGAGAAAACCGCTCGAAACTATCGCGCCGTCGTCACCCTCGCCGCAATCGTCCTATGGCTCAGATAAGTGTCCACACAACCTAGCCGTTCTGCACAAAGAGATCGAGGTTCGGCACAGCGAACAAGCCAAAGCGACATGAATACGTTGCCGCGCAGACTTCAGTAACAACTCCGCGCGCGGGCGCGTAACTCCGCCGGCATTGATCAACCCGACGCGGTCAACAGCGACAGTCTGTTCTTGCACGGCATTATCGACCTTCGAGCCGAACAGCGTGACGTTCGCCGAAAAGCCACCGCGCGGTAGGCAAGGTCGAGCGATGCCGTCTCTGCTGTCTCCACCTTCAGGCCGAAAAGAGGTTCGAGACGCGAGAGACCCGCCGCTGTGACCTCCTCCACGAACGGCGTGGGCGCATCGAAGCCAAGGCCTTAGAACGCGCGGATCGTCTAGGGGTCGGGCTTGTAGTTTGCGGGAATGCGAGGGCGAGGTGCGATCCGTACCTGTCGTGGTCGTCCCACCGCGCGCTACCAGACAATGTCAGATTGTCGGTAACCTTGTCTCGATCTGGGCGAACACGCCCGGCACCGTGTAGACGTAGTTGAAGACGGGGAATGTTTTCGAGCGGTAGCCGTCATTCTGGATCACTGCGCCCGCGAGCCAATTTGTCAACCCAGCATCTATCGAGAGCGACGACTCGCCAAACTCGGTATCGCCGTTTAACCTCGTCGAAGAAAAACCCCCTGTGAAGCGGGCGAGAGCTTGCATATCGAAAGTGACAGTCAGCCTCAGGGCGCTGGTATATCGACTGACGCCAAGGCGGGCCATAATACTCAGTCCACATGTGTCGACACGTCGTCGTCGAATGTATCCTGGTGTGCTGCCACCTTGATCTGGTCAGTGGCTTGGGGGCCTGGATCATCGTAGCAGCACGGACGCATAGAGCGTTGTCGGTCTTAACTTTGAGTAAGTTCCGACGAAAAAACTTTCTTTTCCTCTTTCACCCTCATTTCGCGAACCTCAAGGGGTGCAACGTAAGTGCTGTGACAGGCCACGGCGGTCATCAGCGAATGCCATCGGCGAACTCATGTCATGGACCGCCGTGGCCTGAGCGCAGCGCCTACACAACTGCCTGCCGCCCGCACAGAAGTAGCAAGGGCGGAGCCGATCAGGCGGGGCGGCGGACCCGCACGACATACTGGACAGCGACGAAGCGGCGCAGCAGCCCGAACGAGACCTTGTCGAGAACCTTGTGCAGCCGCCTGCCGATATTCGTCTGGATTTCCTCGCAAACGAGGCCCGAGCTGGTGGCAAGCTCGATCACGCCGTGCCGTGCGAACCAGCGGATATGGGTGCGGTCCATCACGCCGGATTCTACCAGATTGAATCGGCCTTGGAGTAGCAGCGGACCCACCAGCGACCAGTGATTGACGTTGGGCAGGCTGATGACCATCACCCCGCCGGGCCGCAGGGATTTGTGCACATGCTTGATCGCGCCCCAGGGATCGCGAAGGTGTTCCAGAACATCGAGGCAAAGGATCGTATCGAACGGCGCGTTTTCGGCGAGGACGTCATCCAGGAAGTCCGTGTCCTCGAGATCGGCGACATAGCCCTTGTCGACGCCCTTCGCCCAGGCGCTGGTCACGTGATCGATGACGATGACTTCGCTCGCCCGGCCTAGTTCCTTCAAGGCTGCGCCGGTAGCACCGATCCCGCCGCCAAGATCGAGCAGGCGGCCTGCATTCTGGGGTACCAAAGCGAAGACATCGCTGCGGACGAGGTCGTGATAGTTGGAAACCGCTTCAACCACAGTGAAACCCCACAATCGAAATCCTTCTTTCACCTCCGGAAGCGCGAATGTCAAAAACCGGGGCCGCGATCTTCGAGACGATCGCGTTCGGCGAGGAGATCCGCCAGGTGGGCCTCGACCAGATCACCGCGCAGATCGAGGCCGCGCCGATCGGCGTAACGCGGTCATCGGGACCATCGTCGAAAGTCAGCGCGACGGCCGGCGTGGCCGAGCGAACCCGCTCTATCGTACCGATGGGCGACAAAATCGGCTCGACGAGATGTTTCGCCCTGCGGCGCATAGAGGGACTGAGTCCCGTGCGCGCGCATTGCGAAAGGAAGCTCAGCACGCTTGCTCGCCCCATTCCCGCTGGCGCTCGGACTGCCATTGCTGCCGAAGGAGAGTAGCCACTTCGTGCGCCCAGGCCGGCCAGTTCAACCGGCGCTGGCTGTAATCCGCTGCCGCGTGAGCCATGTCGATATACCGCGCCCGGTCGCTGAGCAGGGCGTTTATCTCGTTGGCGAACTCTGCCGGGCCGGCGGAGGTATCGAGCAGAATTCCGGTTTTGCCGGGATCGAAATTCCCGGACACGCCACCCGTGTCGTAGGAGATGGACGGCACGCCGAACGATGCCGCCTCGGCAACGACTACGCCCAGCGCCTCGAACTGCGTCGGCAGCATCAGGATATGGGCGTTCTGGAAAAGTCCGGTCAGGCGATCGCGGTCAGCCTCGACGTTCTTGTTCAGAAATCCATGGAAGGTGACGCCCTCGATCGTCGGCGGGGGCGTGGAAGGCACGCAGCCGGCAATATCGAGATGGACGCGGCATCCCCGGTCACGCAGCAGTTCAGCGGTCTTCAGGGCGATGTCGCCGCCCTTCCCGACCCAATCGACCCCGACGAACAGGATGCGCCATTCGTCGAGCGACCGCTCCTCGGGCGGCTTGATATCGACCGATGGCAGGTTCGCGCCCCACGGCACCTGGAATGCCCGATCGGGCGCCGCCGCATGATCCTTGATTGCGGAAGCCTGGGCCCAACGCGAGGGGGAAGAACGCAGCGATCGATCCGGAAATGCTGGTCGTTTCCAGCTCGGCCGCGCTGGCCTTGAGGTTGGCGCTGAGCGCGTTGTGCCGCGGGTTGTAGTTGACCATGGCCGACTGCGTCGCATCCGACACGAAGACCGTCTTGTTCGTGCCGGTGAGGAGCGCGCAGATCGGCGTCGCGGCGACGACGAAGACCATGTCGGAATCGCTGCGCTTGAGCTGCTCTACCGTCGGCCCCGCGCCGAAGCGGGTCCAGGCCCGTGACCAGAAAAGGTCGATCTTCCCCAGGCTCAACCTGCGGATGAGGCGCCGGAAAAACGGGAATCCGGGCCGCCAGGGCTTTCTGATGACGAGGCCGAGATCGAACTCCTTTCCCAATGCCTGCAGCATGTGAAAAGGCGTTCCAGACCAAGTGTGGATATCGAGCGGGTCCCCGGCGCAGACGAAATCGATCTTCAACTTTTTGGAAGCTGACATACTCGGTCGATCCATCCTCGCGCTCGTCCGTTTACTGCCCGTCCGATAGCACAGAAGTCGTTAGCGGGATGGCTTGCCAGGCCGTCTAGGTCGCCCGCCAGCCGCATCATTTTGGGACAAAGCGAGGCGGCACAAAGGCTAAGGCCGCCCCACGACGGCAATGCGATTGACCGCGCAAGTTCCGCCGCTTAAGCGATGCCCTACCTCCAAACTGTGACAAGCAGCCGATGCTACGCGGCTGAAACGAAGGTGAGAACCGGATGTTGCCCAAGCTGATCCGGCCGCGCCGCTACGGCGACAACAGGGGCTGGTTTACCGAAAGCTATAACGCGAGGCGATACGGCGAAGCCGGCATCCGTGATACGTTCGTGCAGGATAACCACAGCTTCTCGGCACCCAAGGGAACGCTCCGCGGGCTGCATTTCCAGGCCATCCCGAACGCCCAGGCCAAGCTCGTGCGCTGCGTGGCGGGTGCCATCTGGGACGTCGCGGTCGATATTCGCGACGGGTCGCCTACACGCGGCCGCTGGGTCGGCGCGGAGTTGACCGCCGAGGGCGGGGAACAGCTCTATGTCCCGGTGGGTTTTGCGCACGGCTTCGTCACGCTGACCGAAGATGCCCACGTGCTCTACAAGGCCGGCGATCTTTTTGCGCCCGAGAGCGAGGGTTCGATCCGCTGGGACTCGCCCGAACTCGCGATCGCCTGGCCGCTGGACGGTGGCTGCCCCGTGCTTTCCGACAAGGACGCTGTCGCCCCCGCGTTTGCCGATCTGACGGCGGTGTTTCCCTATGAGGGCGACCCGCTCGGCGATCTCGAGGAGATCGTGCTGTGATCCGCCGCCGCGTCCTGGTGACGGGAGGGGCCGGCTTCATCGGCTCGGCCGTCGTGCGCCATCTCGTCGGCGATCTCGGCGCCGACGTGCTGGTGCTCGACAAGCTGACCTATGCGGGCAACCTCGCTTCGCTGGCGCCGGTCGTCAGCGATCCGCGCTACCGCTTCCTCAGGGCCGACATCTGCGACGGATCGGCCGTGGCCGCGGCGATCGGCGAGTTCCAGCCCGATGCGATCATGCATCTCGCGGCCGAGAGCCATGTCGACCGCTCGATCGACGGACCGGCGGCCTTCATCGAGACCAACGTGGTCGGTACCTTCCGCATGCTGGAGGCGGCGACCGCCTATTGGCGCGGGCTCGATGCCGCGGGCCAGGACCGGTTCCGCTTCCACCACATCTCGACCGACGAGGTGTTCGGGGCGCTGGGCGACGAGGGCAAGTTCGACGACAGCACCGCCTACGATCCGCGCTCGCCCTATTCGGCGAGCAAGGCCGGGTCCGACCACCTCGTCCGCGCCTGGCACCATACATATGGCCTGCCGGTGCTGATCACCAACTGCTCGAACAATTACGGGCCCTATCACTTTCCCGAGAAGCTCATCCCGCTGATGATCCTCAAGGGCCTGTCGGGCGACCGCCTGCCGGTCTACGGCGACGGCTCGAACGTCCGCGACTGGCTGCACGTCGAAGACCATGCTCGCGCGCTGGCGGCGGTGGTGGAGCGCGGTGCGCCGGGGGCGACCTACCTGATCGGCGGCAATGCCGAGCGAACGAACCTGCAGGTCGTCGAAGCGATCTGCGACCTGCTCGATGCCAACGCCCCGCGTGACGACGGCCAGAGCCGGCGCACGCAGATCGGTTTCGTCACCGATCGCCCGGGGCACGACTATCGCTATGCGATCGACGCCTCGCGCATCCGCGACGAACTGGGCTGGACGCCGCAGGAAAGCTTCGGCAGCGGCATGGCGGGGACGGTGCGCTGGTACCTCGACAACCGCGACTGGTGGGAGGCGATCCAGGCCGGCACCTACCAGGGCGAGCGGCTGGGCGTGAATGGCTGAGCGCGGCCCTTTCGAGAGGGTTTGGCTCGTCACCGGCGGCCGCGGCCAGGTCGGCGGCGCGCTCGCTGCAAATCCGCCCGCGGGTGTGCGCATATCGCGTCTTCGAGCGCTCGGGCTTAGTCAGCATCAGAATGGAACTGCTGACTACTACTAAGCTCGGCCTTGATTTAGGCTACCAGATTTTCTTACTTTCGACGTGGGGGAACGATGGAAACAATCTTCGACTGGCTGACGGTCGTGACCTTCGCGGCCCTTGCTGTGATATATCTGCAGAGATCTGCTCAGGCGGCTCCTAAGGACAAAGTTTGGCACTACGTCCCACCCGCCATCGGCTGCGCCGCAGTCAACTACGCCGGGAACGAAGGTTACGTGATACCGGCTGCTATGGGATTGGTGATGATAATGGCTTACATCTACTATGTCCTGAAACCACAGATGAGTGGTTGAAGCGGCGGTTCGCGGACTGGCGACGGACACTACCGATTTGTGTAGCGCATGGGCCGCGCAGATCACATAAGGCAAAGGGTCCCCATGCCTGAACGCGCAGATACGCTAGACCCTCCCGCTATTTCGATACATAAATTTAATTATTCGCCGCGCCGTTAGTGAGTACGTCCGCTTCCCATTGGCCTGCGCAATGTTAAGGATCTGCTGTCCTAGCCGGCCAACGACCGAAATATAGGCACAACTCGCCAGGATCGCAGCGCAAAATTAATAGATCAATTTTGCTGATCGGAGCCATTCGTGAACGATACGTTCGACAGAATGCGACGTTAGCGAAACCTGAGCCCGAGCTTACGGGTGCGAACCGCGTGAGCAAGTCTTACAGCCTTTTCAGGGGGGAGGTCGTTAGTGCCATGATGATGTCAAGGACGATGCTGGCACTAGCAGGGTACAGCGGTTCAAGGTCTTCATCGGCGCGGGGAAGCGTTGGGACTGACCATCCGGGATCAAGGCCTCGATCGTGGCGGAAAGCTATTCGCGCACAACCGATCAGTTTGGGCCGGCGGGTGAACGAAATGGATGAGCCGCGATAGAACGGCTCCGCCTTCCCGATCGTGCGGTCCACGCCCTCGGCGACGCCACCGATGCCCACGGCGGAACTTTGAAAAGTTTCACAGATTTGGTAGGGAAAGCTGCCTACAATTCAGATGACCGCATGTTAGTCATGGTTTGTCGATAGCGGGCTAGGCGAGGTCGGAACTTGCGTCGATCTAGGCGCGCCGCCGTTTCGGAGTTCAGTGTGGAATCGTTTGCAGCCTGGATTGCCGAAATCATCACGAACAATGCCAGATGGGCTTCGGCGGTAATCGGCCTGCTTTGTTTCGGGGAATCGCTTGTTCTGGTCGGGCTCTTCATTCCCGCCACGGCGCTCATGATCGCCACTGGTAGCTTGCTCGCGACAGGGAGGCTAGACCCCGTTTGGATTGTCGGCGCCGCGATCATCGGCTCGGTGTTTGGCGACTGGGTGTCCTATCTTGTCGGCGCGCGCCTTGGCCCTGCCGCTTACCGGCACTGGCCGCTGAGGGAGCATCGCACTGCCGTGGCACAGGCTCGGCTCTTTTTCCGTCGGTACGGCTTCTTCGCCGTCTTCGCGGGACGCTTCCTTGGACCCCTGCGAGCGATTGTTCCACTGGTCGCAGGCGTGACGCGCATGCCGTCTCGCTCCTTCCAGCTCGCCAATGTCGCGTCGGCCAGTCTCTGGGTGCCGACGCTGTTCGCTCCTGGCTACTTCTCCGCCAAGCACTTCGCTGCGGACGGCAACCTGAGCGACGGCTCAATGATGTTCATTGGTTTGGGCGTCGGACTGGGATGCGCGGTTGGAAGCTGGGTCTATTCAAAAGTCAGCGCTGCGCGGCGCCGGGCTCGCAAGTCCTATATACGCGAGGCGGCGTCGGCCCTGTGTGCTGGTGCCTCGGATTAACCAATTCAGTTCGCCCGAAAGCGGCTAGGGCGCTTTCTAGCTGCCCCAGGGTCGGCCGACGGTGCCAACATTCGAAACCCGGCGTCTTGACCTCGCGGCCTTGGTCCGCGCGGCGAGTTCCAGCGCATCGTCAAGCAACTGCGCGGCTGAGCGATCCGTTGTAAGCGAAGCCTATCTAGCTAAGATGGAGGTTGAATATTCGACCTTCGGCAGGAGGCCTGCCTTGATTGAGTAGTTTCTGGTTCAACAATCGAGATCTCCCAAATCAAGTCTCGAAGACAAATTCCCAAATAAACCCATTCCGCTCTTTCGGCTAAGTGACGTTCTTCCTGGCAACGATGATCGGGTTGAGGTACTGGAGGCCGGTGCCTTGAAACTGACAGCTCGAATTGCGACGCTCATTTCATTAGAGGCCGTCTCATCAGGTAGGCGCTGGGCTATCGGCGCCTTCAAATCGAGCCAGGCGCCTTGTCGCTATTGATCGCCTCGTCTTAGAAGAAGCGCTCTCCGACAAAGATCGTGTCGTTTTCACTAAGCTTCATGTCCATCGTTGCTTTGACCTTCTGGCCGTTGCGATAGACCGAGATCTTGCCGGCTGAACCGCGCTGGGTCAGACCGCCGCTGCGCGCGAGCGCCATGCGGATCGTCATGCCGCGCTCGACCTTGTAGGCGCCGGGGGCGCCGACCTGGCCATAGACGTAGAAGATCGGCGCAGCCGCCAGAAACAGCTTGTCACCGGGCTGAACGTAAGGATCTTCGGCAGCGCCGCCGCGTGCTACGTCGGTCACCGGCAGGCGGAATTCTTTGCCGTCCGCGCGGCGCAGCAGGATGTCGTCGGCCGCAGAAGGCTTGGCGCCACCGGCGCGGGCCAGAATCTCGGACACGCGATAAACGCGGTCTACTGGAACGAGACCAGGATTGCCGAATTCGCCCAAAACCGTCACGTAACGGCTGATGTAGCTGACGACAGCGACGTTGACGACTGGATCGGTGTAAAAGCCGCCGTCGCGCAGTAGCCTGTTTACCTGCTCGCGAAACTGAATCACTGTCAGATCGGCCGCCTTGACCGAATGCAGGTAGGGAAGTTGCACCGTGCCATCGGCTTGGACCTGGACGCGCGGGTGAAATTCCTCGCGACCAAGAACGCTGACATCGACGACGTCGCCCGGGCCGATTACATAGCCCTCGTCGGTGGTGCCAGCCGCCGCCGAGGGCGCGGCGCTTGCTGCCGGCGAAGAGCGCATGGCGGGCCGGGCTTGCCGCGAAGCAGCAGGTACGACGCTCATAGCGAGCGCTAATAGCGCACCCGCCCACGCAGTTGATCGGGACAGGCTCTTAACCATACTGTTCGTTCCTGCCAACTTTCTGGCATCGCAACCGGCTTCAGGCATCCTTGATCCTTCTTGCCCCACATCGGTGTCCGGTCGCTGCTGAGACAATCGGACACCATAAGGCCGGCCGCGAGAAGTAGCGTCGAAAGCGGACCTCAGGGACCTCAGGCACCGAAAGCGTTGGTCCGTTGAGGTGTTCCTGCATTGGGAAGATATAATGTCCTTGAACATCCGAAATCGTCATGACGCGAAGTCTTGCCAATGATTTCCGCACCACGAGACTATTGGCGTCGAGGCGTCAAAAGCTAAGCTTGTGCAAATGTGGAATATAAGATGGTCGCACAATCGAGTGGAATGAGGGGACTGTTTCGGGCTCCGATAATCGGAGGCTCGCAAGGAAGGGCGGCACTGACGTGCCCCCTGGTCCTGGACGGTCGTGGTGATCCACATGCCCTCGCGCAGATACTGCGCGCGGCCCTCGCCGGGTTTGGATCGCCGTTGGCCGCGGGCGCGACGACGAACAGCAGCCAACGCAGCGCCAAACGGGTAGTGTGCGGCAAGTCCTGTAAATAGCGGCTTGGCATGCTGGTTAGGCGGCTTGTCGTAGACCGGCTTTCTTCATCTCCTTCAGATCGTTCATGTTGAGGTAGCGGTTGGCCTCGAGCCAGTTCTCGTGGGTCTCGACGGCGAGCGATCGGATCAGGCGCAGACAGCTGTCTTCATTGAAGAAGATGCGCAACACGATGGTCCTGCGCTTGATCTCCTCGTTGAAGCGCTCGAGCATGTTCGTGCTCTTCATATGTTTGTGATGCTGGCGCGGCAGTCGGTAGAAGGTGAAGGTCTCCTCTATGGTTTCCTCCGCCCAGGTGGTGAGCTTGGGGTATCGTGGCGACCATTTCTTAAGCCATGCGGCAAGATCGCTCTTCGCCTCGGACAAGGCGCGCCGGTCGTAAATCCACCGCAGCTCCTGGAGACAGTCGTCGTCGGCCTTGCGTGGCAGATGGTCGAGCGCATTGCGTAGGAAATGGACGTAACAGCGCTGCGTCGGGCAACACCTCGCGGACGGCGGCACGCAAGCCCGCATGGTCGTCGGCGACAACATATTCCACGCCGTGGAGGCCGCGGTCTCGGAGGCTGACAAGGAAGTCCTTCCACGACGAGCGGCTCTCGCGGTTGGCGAGCTCGACAGCGAGAATCTGCCGTCGGCCCTCCCAGTCGACACCGAGCGCGACGAGCACCGCACAAGACCGAACAACGCCGGCCTGGCGGACCTTCTCATACTTCGCATCGATGATGAGATAGGCAAAAGGCTCATCCAGCCGGCGCCGGGCAAAGGCCGTCAAACTCTCATCCAGCCGCTTGTTGATCGCCGAGATCGTCGAGGCCGAGAAGCTGTGTCCGCACAGCTCTTCGGTGATCGCCTTCACCTTCCGCGTCGAGACGCCCTGAACATACATCTCAGCCAGCGTCGCTACTAACGCCTGCTCCGAGCGCTGATAGCGCTCAAACAACTCCGTCGAGAACCGCCCGTCGCGGTTCTGCGGCACCCGCAGTTCGAGCTTGCCCACCCGGGTGATCAGCGTCCGGTTGTAATGACCCGAGCGGTAGCCGACACGGCCATCACTGCGCTCGCTCTTCGAGGCGCCAAGCGCCTCTGTCATCTCCCCTTCGAGCATCTCCTGCAGCAGATCTTGTACGATCTTCCGCAACATATCGTGGTTCGCACCCATCAACTCTTTGACGGCGGCTATCGACGGCTTATTCTCGCTCCGGGTCATGGTGGGGCTCCTATGGAGTTGGTGACGTCAGACATCACCAGCCTGCCATGGCCGCTCAGATCCTCAATGGATTTTGCAGAACTCCCCGCACACTACCGGCGATTCCGGCAACAAGGCGGCAGAGGCCAATGTTTTGATTAGGCCCGATCCGGGAACCTTTAACGCGGTCTCGATTGATGAGATACCCGCGGCAGAGGGGGGCCACCCGAGCAGCGCCTGGGTTGAGCGAGCGCTGCTCACGGCAGGGAGCCGTACTGCACCCAAGTAAATTAAGGATAACAACAAAGAACCCTTGCCGGGGTCCAACCGTATAGTCGCGCGGTGCATCTCCGGCGCGTGAGAACACGGCCATATAGGTTCTGGTCGCGGCCGTTGCCGTCGGGGGAGGTCGTGCCGGTGTTCTGAAACTATCGGCGGCATGCACCGATGTTGTATCATTCGGGGCAACGCAGGAGATGACATGCGTAAGACAATCCCCCCTGAGCGCCGAGGCCATGATAACTTTGATGGCGCTGCCAGCCACAGCGCAAGTTACGCAGCAGACCTCGCCCCGGGGACATCCTCGGCTCGATCCTCGGCAAGCTGTTCGGCGGCGGACGCGTAGGTCCGGGTACGACGCTTGATGGGCAGTGGTTGTCCGGACAGACGCCGCTCAACAATCGTAAGCGGAGCCACGGCCCCGCCTTGCAGTGTTGAGGCGCAGCGCCGAGTCTCCTTGCCCTGATCGGGCGGGAGTGCGCTGCTACTATGATAATCTCGGTTGATGATCCTGTGAGCAAGGGCTCGCAGCGGTTTGAGATATTCACGGGGGCAGGCAAGCGTCGGGATTGGCCGACCGAAGTGAAGGCATCGATTGTCGCGGAGTGTTTTTCGGGCCGGGAGGGCGTCAGCGCCGTGGCGCGCCGGCATGGCCTGGACCCTTCGCAGGTTTACGGTTGGCGGCGGGACTTGCGTAAGCAGCTCGAAGCCGAGGGAGTGATCATTCCGCCGCCGAAGCCGGAAGTGGCGACCTTCGTGCCTGCCGTAATCGAACCGAGTGTTGTGACTGATCCTGCACCCAGGCGTCGTCGTCGACGCCGTGCAACAGGTGCGGTGGTCGAGTTGGAGATCGACGGCGTGGCGGTGAAGATCGGCCAAGGCGCCGACGTGGGTACGATTGCCGCAGTTATTGAAGCGCTCAGGGCCCAAAGATGATTGAGGCTGGGCGATGATCGGACCCGGTGCTGGCGCTCGCGTGATGGTGGCGACGCGCCCGGTGGATTTTCGCAAGGGACCTGACGCCCTGGCGGCGCTGGTCGGCGCCGACTATGGCGGTGATCCGTTTTACGGCGTGATCTACGTGTTCCGGGCAAAGCGCGCGGACCGGATCAAGCTGGTCTGGTGGGACGGCACCGGCCTTTGCCTGATGGCCAAGAAGCTGGAGTCAGGCGGCTTCAAGTGGCCCGGCATCCAGGACGGCGTAATGCGGCTGACGTCGGCGCAACTTGGCGCGCTTCTAGAGGGCCTCGACTGGCGCCGCGTCCATGGCGGCCGCCGCCCGATTGCCCCACAGATTGCCGGTTGACGGGGCTTTCCTCGACTGATTCACTGCTTCCATGCTCATGGCAGCGGACCTTCCCAACGACGTCGAAGCGCTCCGTGCGATGGTGCTCGAACAGGCCCGCGAGCTCGATGCCCTGAAGGATTTCCAAGCCGAGGTCGAACGCCTGAAGGCGATCATCGACGCACTGCAACGCCACCGTTTCGGCCGCCGGTCCGAACAGCTTGATCCCGATCAGTTCGAACTGGCTCTGGAGGAAGTCGAGACGGCATTGGCCGAGGCTGAGCATGCCTTGGATAAGGCGCGCCGGATGCCGGCCGATCGGCCGCGCAAGACCAACCGGGGTTCGTTGCCGGCTCATCTCGAGCGGGTCGAGCAGATCGTCGATGTCGATGACAAGGCTTGCCCTTGCTGCGGCGGTGCCCTCCACCAGATTGGCGAAGACGTGGCCGAGCGCCTCGACGTCGTGCCAACCACCTTCCGTGTGCTGGTGACGCGCCGCCCCCGCTATGGTTGTCGCTCTTGCGAGAGCGCGGTCGTGCAGGCTCCCGCGCCGGCGCGGATCATCGAAGGCGGCATTCCGACCGAAGCCCTGATCGCGCAGGTGCTTGTCGCCAAGTACGCCGATCACCTGCCATTGTACCGGCAGGCACAGATCTACGCCCGCCAAGGCATCCAGCTCGATCGCTCGACACTGGCCGACTGGGTTGGCCGGGCTGCCTGGTATCTACGCCCGTTGCGCGATCATGTGCTGGAACGGCTTCGACGATCGGATCGGCTCTTCGCCGACGAGATCACCGCACCAGTGCTCGATCCTGGGCGCGGGCGGACCAAAACTGGCCAGATATGGGCCTATGCGCGCGATGATCGGCCATGGGGCGGTGATGACCCGCCGATGATCGCCTACGTCTATGCCGCCGATCGGAAGAGCGAACGGGCGGAGGCTCATCTTTGCGATTTTGCCGGCATCCTGCAGGTCGATGGCTATGGCGGTTACGCCGCGCTCGCGAAGCGTCGGCAGCAGGTGCGCCTAGCCTTCTGCTGGGCGCATGTGCGCCGGAAGTTTTACGAACTCGCCGATACCTCGCCGGTCGCAACGGAGGTGCTGCGCCGTGTTGCCTCGCTCTACGCCATTGAGGAAGAGGTCCGGGGATTGCCGGCCGAAGAGCGCCGTGCCGTTCGGCACGATCGCAGCCGCATCATCGTCGATGACCTTCGCCAGTATCTCGAAGCCCGGCACCGGCAGATCAGCGCCAAAGCGAAGCTCGGCGAGGCGATCCGCTACGCACTTACCCGCTGGGACGGCCTGTCACGCTTCCTCGACGATGGCCGCCTCGACCTCGACAGCAACACTGTCGAACGGAGCATCAGGCCATTGGCCCTCAATCGGAAGAATGCCCTGTTCGCTGGCTCTGACGAAGGCGGCGACAACTGGGCGGTGATCGCAACCCTCATCGAGAACTGCAAGATCTCCGGTCTCAACCCTCACGCCTGGCTGACCGGGGTACTCACCAAGCTGGCCGGGGGACATCCTGCCAATGCCGTCGGCGAACTCATGCCTTGGACCGCCGTGGTCTGAGAACATCGGTTACTAACAATCAACAGTCTGAGTTCGAGAGCCGCGTCGACGTCGAAGTTCGATCCGGGAATGCAGACCGAAGCACTGGCGCGCGCCTAAAATCCGATTATGCACTATTTAGTGCAGCTCGAGAGCCAGTATGCTGCTTCGCCGTTCAGGAGCGGGCGGACTTGGCCGATCGCTACACCGCCTTGACGCAAGTGCTCGCGGACCGCGGCTATGGCAGCGGAGCGACGACAGCAGCGACTGCGACTGCGGACGTCGCGTCCGGCCGCGCGGAGTTCAACAGCCGGGTGGACGCGGCTTTGGCGGCGCGTCGCATCACACGCACTCAAGGAACACGCCTGAAGGCCGATTATGCGGCTGCAGTTCAGCTCGAATCAAGGCACTTGCGCGATGGCGCAATCACTGCAGCCGAGCGAGATGACCTCGACGCCCGCCTAGACGCACTTGATGCCAAGCTTGGTGATAGCGGCTCACCAGGCGCGAACTTAACGCCACGAGCACGGCTCGATGCCATTGCACGTACGCTTCCTGCCAGCGGCCTCACTCGCGGGGCAAACGCCCAGATTCTTGTGGAGCTGGGTGACTTGACGCGCCTCGCGGATGCCTATGCCCGAACTAACACCTCCATCGAGGAGCAAGCGTATCTGAATCGCCGAGTGGAAGACGTCGAGACGCGCGTGCGGCAACGTCCATGAAGGCGGTCTGTCGGTGTGCCGTTTGATAAGTCCATTTGATTAGGATGCGGCCACGCCACCAGTCAGCGGTTACTTAACGTCGGACAACGGCCAATTCAGCATCACGTTCAGTGAGCTATGTCAGCTTACCCTTGCAACATCATGAACGAAGGGAATGGACGTGGCTACTTCAAAAACGATCGTATTCGCGAGCCTGCTCGGGGTGAGTGCCGCCGCCTCCCTACCGTCGGCGGCATTTGCACGCGATCATTGGGGGCACCGCTACTCGGAAGAATACTACCAGGATGGCGATTGGCGGGATCATCGGGGCTATCGCGACAGCTATGAGGATCCTCACTACTATCGCGAGCGTCCGCGTTATGTGAACCGTCCGCGCTATCGCTGCCGCTCCGGCGGCACGACCGGGGCGATCGTCGGTGGCGCCCTGGGCGCGCTGCTTGGCCGCGGTGTCGACCGCAGTGGTGATCGGGCCGTCGGCACCATTCTCGGAGCCGGTGGCGGGGCGCTTATCGGACGCGAAATTGAGCGCAATAGACATTGCTAATCAAGGTCTTGTCCGTTCCATGAAAATGGTCAGCTGAGCAACGGCCCGGCTGATGTTCGGGGGCGTCGACGGGCAAAGGAACACTATTCTTCCCAAATGGATCTGGGACAAGTTGTATGCCTGTCGACTTTAGTCCGCGAGCATCAAAAACTGACACGAAACCGGATGTTGCCTTTGCCCGATGGGGAAGCGGCTACGGCCATAGATACGGCCACAGACTAGAGCGCACGTTTGGGCGAATAGAACGGGAAATCATCACAGCGGCTGACCGGGGTGAAATTACCTCCAAGGAAGAGTGCAGGCTCCTTCACCAGCTTGCCGAAATTGATTGTCTGTACGACGGCCTTCGCTCGAAAGCCCTCGGCTACCCTGAACGCAGGGCTATCATACAGCGTCTCCGTCTCATCCGCTCAGATTTACCAGGACAGGACACGTAAAGGCCGCTGCCGGGATTAATCCGTCCAAGGGGCAATAAGTTAAGTTTGGGTTCAGCGGGATTTTGGCCTGTTAACAGCTTAGCTTCGACTCAGCTCATGAGAAGCCCAGTTCGGAGCGGGAGATGAATCATGCTTACCACAATCAGGAAGTTTGCGCTTGCTTTGGCACTGACCGCTACCACACTGGCCGTCGCCTCTCCGGCCTCGGCGCACGATCGCTATTATCGTCATCATCACGGCAACGACGGTGCAGCGATTGCCATCGGTGCGGGGATAATCGGTCTGGCTGTTGGCGCAGCCATCGCGTCCAACAATGACCGTCGCTATGACGAGAGATATTATTACTACGATAGCGGTTATTATTATCCTCGCCATCGGAGATATTATTACCGCCGACATTACAACCAATATTACTATGAAGGATACCCGGTATATCGCGATTACAACGGATATGACAATTATTACCAGTATCGCTATAAGAATGATGACGACGATGATGATTGACCCCCAGCGCCCTCGAAAATCTGCAAGTGCGGTGATTTCGGCGGGTGCCCGACTCATAGAAGTTAAATGATATCCTTCGAGGGTGTCGGTCAGTGACTGTGCCATCGATGGCCACAATTCGTATTGTTCCGTGTATCGCCGAAGAATGCGAGGTCGCAACATGTCGGGACAGCTGTTAACCTGTAGCCTGCGCGCGTCGGCCTGCGCAAAACCCCTGCAGGAGGAGTACATCCGCTCCCGCAGCTTCAGCCTCGGCGGCAATCGCTGGGACACCAAGGGCATTAAAAAGGGCGGCCATGGCCGACCTGGTCGAAGTTCGATTCTCATTGATGATTCCTCCTGTCGGCGCTACCGCTACTGATACTGCGAACGAGTCGCAGCGCTGGAGCTGGCAATCAGTGCGCTTCCCGATGCGTCTGACTTCGGTCAGCCTGCCGAGCCCCAAATCCCCGGTCTATCAAGTGCGCCTCCGGCGTCCCGGGGAGTGGCGAATCTGGTCTGGCAGCAGCTTTGTAATGCTCGAAGCGGGAAGCGGCAGGATCCTTTCCACCTACGATGCGGCAAACGGGCCTTTGGCCAACAGGATACTGGACAGCGCCTTTCCTGTGCACAGCGGGGAGGCCGCCGGGCTTCCCGGACGCATACTGGTAGCTCTCGCAGGCCTGTCTCTGCCCCTCCTCTATGCCACTGGACTCTGGGCTTGGCTTCGCCGGCGTCGCATCAACAAATCGATCAAGGCCTGCGAGGCATCTAATCCGATCAACACTGGATTTGCGGCTTAGGATTGTTCGATTGTCAGGTGGGCAATCTCGTGAACATCGGTTATCCTTGGCGCGAAAGAGGAACGTAGGTTCGGGATGCGGCTCGGTCTTGCCGAGTAAGAGCAGCGCCAGCGCCGGAGTGATCGTTACAGCAACTGCCAGCGAGGCGAGCACCGCGAGCAGGAACGACAGCGCAAGCGGCGCGAAGAAAGCGCCCTGCAAGCCGGTAAGGAAAAGGATCGGGGCGATCGTCAGGGCGAGCAGGTAGGTCGCATAGACGACCGGCGCGCGCACTTCGACCGTAGCGTCAGAAATGATCCCCCGACGTCCAGCCGGCGATGCCCCGCGCAGGCGGCGGACGATGTTCTCTACGCCGACCACCGCGTCATCGACCACCACGCCGAGCGCAACGGTTAGGCCGCCCAGAGTCATGGTGTTGATCGTCTGGTCCATCGCATAGAGCACAATCAGCGCGGCGAGCAGCGACAGCGGGATCGAAACGAAGGCGATCAGCGCGACCCTTAGGTTGCGCAGAAAGGCGAACAGTACCAGCCCGATCATGGCCGCGCCAATCAGGAGATCGATCGACATTCCGTGGAGCGCGGTCTCAATGAAGTTCGCCGGGCGGTGCAACGCCGGGTAGACCCGAATGCCCTGTGCCGCGAACACGGGTTTCATGTCGGCAAGGGTTGCCTCGACCGCGCGGGTCGCTTCGAGCGTGTTGGCGCCGTATTGGCTCGACAGAGAAACGAGGACGCCGGGCCGCCCCATCACAAGCGCATCGCCGAACTGCGGTCCGGCGGCGAGTGTTACGTCGGCAAGGTCGCGCAAAGCGATCGAACCGCCGCTGCCGGCCGGGATCAGCGCGGAGCCCAGCGTTGACGCGTCGATCATGCCGTTTGTCGGGCGAACGAGAATGCGCTGATTGGCTGTCTCAGTGAAGCCGCCGCCGCGTACCGCGGTCAGCGCAGCGATGGCGTTGGAGACTTCAGCAAGTGAGACTTGGCGGGCAGCAAGCTCGGCCGGACGAAGTCGCACCTCGAAGCGCGATCCCGCCGAACCATAGACTGTGGCCCCGGCGACGCCTCGTGTCGCCAGAAGGCGCGGGCGCACGGTCCAGTCGGCGAATGCGCGCAACTGACGTGGATCGAGTTTGTCGCTGACCAAGCCGATCTTGATGAGGTCCATGGTCGAGGAGGTGAGGGGCGAAAGCCTTGGCGCTGCCACCCCTGTGGGTAGCGAGCCGGTCGTGCCTGCCAGCGCCTACCCGCTGATGGAACTCAACGTCCTCGGGGTGCGGTTCCCCCTCCTGCACCATCCCATCGCCGAAGAACCGGCGAGCAAGGTCAACCACATCGCCATGTCCAGTTCGCTGGGTCCGACGTGCTGAGGGTCGGTGTGTGGTGCAAGGGTGGCTGGGCCGATTCAAAAGCGTCGCCCCTTCGCTGAACCGCCGATAGCCTGGTACTCGTTGGAGGCCCCGGCCCATGTCTAAGCGACCGCCCGAAGACATCGACCCCCAGCGTGAGGACGTAGCTGCCCGGCCGCGCCGTCGTCGGGATCGGGCCAGGCCAGAGCCAAGTGCTTCGCTGCGAGCCGACAAGCCAAAGGCGCTCGCCCAGGCTCTGAAGCGTCCTTCCGCCCCGGCGATTATGTTCGAGCGCGAGGGTGAAGGCTACATCGCCACGGCCCCGCACAACGACAACGACCTATGGGACCTGCAAATCGCGAGGGCATTCGGTACGCGGTCACAGTCCGTGATGCGAGCGTTTCTGATCCAGCTCGAAGCGTTGTGCACCAGGGCATGGGACGATCAGGACCGGGCCTGGAAGACCAACGAAAGCGAGTTCACCGCGATCCTGTCGATGGTCAACGATCTTCAGCCCCGGAATACCGCGGAGGCGGGCTTGGCCGCGCAAATCGTGCTTATCCACCTGATGGTGATGAGGCTGGGCAAGCAGGCACTCAACAGCGGCGGGATGATCATGGAGCGGGACGCGGCGCTGACCGGGAAGCTCGCCCGAACCTACGCCATGCTTATGGAGACCTACCAGGGTCTTCGCGGCAAGCGGCGCACCAGCAAGCAGAACATCACCGTGCGCCATGAAAAGCACGTCCATCATCATCAACACGTCCACCTGAAAGGGGGTACCTCCGAAAATGAACGCCAGCCCCATGAGCCTACAGCCGCCGCAGTTGGCGAGCGCGCGCAGATGCAAGGCGACGAACCGCGCGGGCAAGTCCTGCGGTTGCCCGGCAGCAAAGGAAAGTCGGTTTGTAGATCCCATGGAGCCGGCGGCGGTGGTCCGCTCGGTCCTGCCAACGGCGCCTGGAAGCATGGAGGTCGGTCGAATGACGCGATTGCCCTGCGCCGTGCCGCCTCCCGACTGTTGAAGGAACTGGCCGATGCTTGATCCCTCGGACTATCCGCCCGGCCCGAACGGTATGGCCCAGCTATGCGAAGACCGGATTGCAGAGCTTGAAGCGAAGCGGGCCGCGGCGAAGACGCGCGCCGAGCGCAAACCGATCAACCGGCAGCTTCACACGGTCAGGCAGCTACTCCGGTTCGCGGTGTCGCGGGCAGGCTATCGAGCGCCCACGAGCTGACAGGAATTATGCGAGGCGCGCTGGATCCTCGACAACCTGGGCTTTCACTATAAGCCCGAGCGCGGACCAAATTGGCTTGAAGCGATCACCGTGCGGACCAACGGGCTCGCACACCTCGGCCGTTTCACAGAGACCGAGCGTCCTCAAAACATTCAGCGTACCTAACTGGCAGCGATCCGACAAAAGCGCCCGGCGCTGTGCTGGGGTAAGGCGACCTACTATCCCCTCGACGTGAGCGGTATTCATGAATGGCGCCCTGAAGATTGATCCAAGTTAACGATCATGCCCGAAAAAGAAGGTCCCCGCTTCAGCGGAGGCAAAGTGCAGGGCCTCAATCGCATCGCACGCGGTTAAGGTGACTGGACCGTAACACACGGGTTTGCCGGGCAATCGTTGGGAATGCGCAATCCGAAATAGATGTGGCCATGCGTCTAGGCTCCGGATCGGTATTCGGCGTCCCGCCACGACTCCGCATGGAAGGAACCGACTCCGCGTAGTGCAGTTAGACAGGGGTAAGCCGAACAATGGAGCGGCGACAAGGCTTACGCTAATCTAACAGCGCGCGAGGATTGAACCCAATGGCAGCCGAAAGCGCTTCAGAATGTCTGGCTCGTGCGGGAGCAGAGCGAGCCCTTGCCGAAGCTGCAACCCTTCAAAGGGTGCGTGAACAGCACTTGCGATCTGCCGAGAGGTGGGACGACCTGGCCTCGGAGTTTAGGGTTCGAGCTGAGGCCCAAGCGCTGATTAGGGAAGGAGATGCGGAGCGGAGAAGTGTGGTGGCAGCCGAACGGGGCAAAAAGGGGGCAGTCAACGCATGGTAACAATGACGGCGGAAGAGCGTTCTGAAGCTGCTCGCAGGGTGCCGAAGAACGATGGCGCAAGGACTGCTAGTCCAACTTTGCCGTTCTGCTGCCGCATCAATCAGCCAGCAACGCTGCCTCTCTACGATCTCACTTAAGCGGCGGATTGAAATAAGGCGTCAGCCACATGGTCGCTGCTCACCGGTCGACGCTTCATGTCCACGTATCGCTCTAGGTTGTGTGGACTCTTAGGATTCCCATTTTTGGCAAAGTCTGATTCAAGGCTGTCTTTTGGAGGCGGCTTTGGGTGTGATGGACCGATTGGTGTTGAGCGATGCGGCGTGGGAGCGGATGGCTCCTTTGATCATCGGACGCCCTGATCAGAAGGGCTCGACCGGCCGGGACAACCGCATGTTCGTCGAGGCAGTTCTCTGGATCGTGCGGACGGGTTCGCCCTGGCGCGACCTTCCTGAGGTGTTCGGAGACTGGAACAGCGTGTTCCGGCGCTTCAGCCGATGGAGCGCGAAGGGTGTCTGGTGGCGGATATTCGAGGCGATGTCCGATGATCCGGACTTCGAGTATCTGATCGTAGATTCCACCGTGGTTCGCGCTCACCAACATGCAGCGGGGGCCAAAAAGGGGTCTGAAGATCAAGCCATCGGCCGTTCCCGCGGCGGCTTGAGCACCAAGATCCACCTTGCGGTTCGCGGTCTGGGCTGCCCAGTACGGTTTTGCTCTTACCGCCGGTCATCGCGGCGATGTGCCGCAAGCCGCACCGCTGATCGGAGGGCTCCCCGCCAAGGTCGTCATGGCCGATACCGCCTACGATGCCGACCACTTCCGTCAGGCCATCGCGGCAAAGGGCGCTGTCGCTGTCATACCCAGTAACCCGTCGCGCGCCCGCAAGCATCCACTCGACAAGCATCTCTACGCGCAACGCCATCTCGTCGAATGCTGCTTCAGCAAGCTCAAGCAGTTCCGTCGGGTCGCCACTCGCTTCGAGAAAACCGCTCGAAACTATCGCGCCGTCGTCACCCTCGCCGCAATCGTCCTATGGCTCAGATAAGTGTCCACACAACCTAGCCTGCGAGACAACGTTGACCGGCCGATTTTGAGCCGGCGGGCAACCTCGCTCGCATTGCCTTCGTAGCGACGCATTGCATACTCGATAATGTCGGCCTCGATCTCGCGGAACGTTCGAATTTCACCGTCCGTTCCAAAAATCGAGATAGTTACAACCTCGGTCACCGTCATCGCGCGTCCCTTTTTTCGCGCGCCAAAACCGTCCGGTGGGCTAAAAGTTCCCAGCAGTTGGTGCTTGTTACAGGTGCACCTTGCTGCCTGGTTGGTTATTCCCAACATCACCAATGCTTAAGACATTTGACGGTCTATGCGCCCGTGCTGTCGTAATGATCCAGGCCCCCAAGCCGTTGACCAGATTGGGGCGGCGGCACACATCGATCCATGGGGATAAGTGAGAGACGTTCCGCAGCGCCGTGCCGCGAAGTTCATTGCGAACGGTTCTCGTTCGACCGGATCACCGCCAGGAGTTGCTTCCTAAGGCTCGGGCTAGCGAGGTGACCAAGGACAGCGCTGTAGCCCTCTCGTATCATCACACGCTCGATTTCTTTGACGTTTCGGAATTTGCCGCTCTTCGCCAACTCGAAAGCGCGGGCGACCGGGTGATGAGTTTTCATGGTTCGAGGGTCGGTGCGATCTTGACGAAGCTCCGCCGAAGCTTGGAGCAGCAGGTTCCTACAAAGCTAATGGCCAGGGTTTCCCCACCGCCGGCCAAGCACTCCCGATTTGCCCCTGGGAACGCTGTAGGCATGACGGCGCGCGGTCGTGGCATCCTCAGTTGGGAAACCGTGTTAACCTTGAAAAAGCCCCCCGGCCGGCAGGGTCGGGGGCAAGGTGGAAGGTCGGTCAACCCTCGTGTCGCATGCCGCGTCAGGGGGTGAGCGGCGGCACATTGGTAAAACGCACTCGACCCCAAAGTGTATCCGGCGCGCAAAAGAAACCCCCGCCGAAGCGGGGGCAGGTGCGTAAGGCCTAGGCAGGTCGCATGCCCATGATATTCCAAACCTACGCCTTCCCCGCGGAAGCGCCTAATTGCCGTTTGCCAAGCTGACTGAACGAAACTCAGAAGCCAAAGAGGCCGCTTGCATGGACAAGCGGCCTCTAAGGTTAATCGAACAGCCGATGAGCGTTTCGGCCAGTCAGAGGAAGAACGGTGCTTGCTTCCGAGGTTTAAGCCTTGGCGCTACAAGCGTCCTTGCTGCCAGGGTGAAGCGGCAGCAGGGCGCTCGGGCGGTGGGAGTGTCCATACCAACGCGCCATGCCTTCGCTTGTCGAGGTCAGCAAGCTAAGGTAGTTCAATAACGCTGGCCTGATCGGACGTTCCCTCCGGACAAAAAAATACCCCCGCCGAGGCGAGGGTAGAGGTTTTGGCATGTCGGAAAAGTGAATGCCGGCGATATTGCCGACAAGTTTGAGACGCCGCTACGGTCAGAAATACTCACCCTTACCAACGGCATATTTGTTCTGCCGTGAGGAGAAGCCCAGCGCGTCGATATGGGCGATGAGGCGCTCGATCAGGTCTTCTTGCTCGGCGCGGGTGAGCCAGCGGGTGGCCTGACCCAACAGGTTGGTGGGGGAGCGCGTAAGTGCCCCCTATGTTGCGGACTTGGTTGCCCATGGTCACCGCCTCCGCTTGTCGAGGGCGTCGAGCAGCGAGGTTGCGATAGTGTCGCGGGTCATGGACTCTATCGCGCGAAGTTGATGAAGCACCTCTTCTTGTTGCGCCAGCGGTGCGGTGCGCAGCATCGTAACCACCAACATAAACGCCAGTTTGGCACCTGAATGGCGCTCAGCCTTGGCACGGACGCTGGCGAAGCGCAGGACGTTACCCGGGCGGTCACCATCGTCGAGAGCATCAAGCGCCCACTCGCCCATCGACTTGTAGCTACCGCGCTGACGCTTGCGGCCCTTTGCACGTGCGTCGGGGAATTGGAGAACGGCACCCATCAGCGTGCCTCCCCGAGTACGTGGCGCATGTCCGCGACGGTCTGCGCAATAGCTTGGTCTGACCACGATCCGGTCTGAGCGTCCGCGCTCGCCAGAAGATATTCGAGCTTCCAGAGAAGCGCCGGCAGGGTCGGCGCTGGTATCTCCATCAACGCCCAACGCGTTTCGTGCTCTCGGTCTCCCAGCTTGTCGGCCTTGTCGTCGGCCTCGCCATAGCCCAGCCGATCCCGGATCGCGTCGAGTTGGGCTTGCCGCTCGTCCGCCGCCTGCACCAGCAGCCTGTCGAGCCGGAAGCGCTCTTGGACATCGGGGATATCATCGAGCCTGCAACGCCCTTCGGCCACGTCGGCCAGCCTCCTGCGCGAGCGGGTGACCTGCCACTGATCGTGCGTGGCAAGCTCGATTGGCCCGGAATATCCGACCACAACGTGCGGCAAGGCTTCGGTCTGTCGCGAGTATTCCTCCAGCAGTTTCAGGAAGCCGGGCGTGAACGCGTCGCTGGCTTCCTTTGGCTTCAAGGTGCACGCGCATGGCGGCATCCCAGTCCGCGTTATTAGCGGCTTCGATTGCAAAAGCCGGCATGGTTGCCAGCATGGCGATTGCGGGGGGTGGCCATGAGCAATGCTCGCCTGTTCAGCTCAGTTATTGCCGCCTCCCGCGTTTGCGATGGTTGTACGCAGGTGACGAAACAGCGCCGTCTTTTCGTTGGCGGTCAGGCTGGTGATCATCATCTGACCCAGCGCCAGTTCGGCGTCGGTCTGATTGCCGATGATGAGGGCCAAGCCGAGGCTGTTATCGCCGACGTCGTAGCCACCGCCGAGGGCGGCGAAGTCCGTAAGCCAGGCTTGGGCGTCGAAGGCGTGCACGATCGGCACGCCCATGTTAGTGGCGTTCATAGTCGTTTCCTTGTTGCTGCAAGGTTGCGATTAGGCTCGGCTTCCCGTTGCTGCGGGTTGTCGGGCCGTCTCGTTACGTAACGGAGCATCATGCTACCGTCAATAGCGTTACGTAACGGATTGCACTTTGAGCCGATGTGCGTTACGTCACGCTCATGTCTCCTATGAGCAATGCTGAGCGCCAGAAGCTCCACCGACAGCGCCTTCGCGAACGCGCTTCACTCGATAACGTCAGCTCTCAGGTTCGGGCCGTGGTCGAGCGTGCGATTGAGGCCATGTGGACCTATCTCCGCAGACCTGACGATGAGGGCCGGACTGATGGGTCTCTCGATGGCATGAGCAGCATTGAAGACTTGCGGGCTTCCATGGCGGACGGCACGGGCTTGCCCGACTGGTGTCGCGATCTAATCAAATGCCCTGAGGACATGACCCCGGATGAGGCGAAGGCGATTGCTGCGGTCGTCGAGATAGCCAACGAAATAGAGCTGACCGCTTACCGGACTAAGCCAAAGGTACGCCGCCGCTAGGCTCGCTACTTCCCAGAACGCCCGGTCACTTTGTGGACCTCGCGCTTGAGAGGGGGGCAAGTCCATATCGCGCACGGCCACCATGATCGAACCTGAGGCGACAGCAAGGAAGTAGGGCAGCACGAGAAGACCGGCGAACCAGTAGGCGCGCTTCGTCGGCTCACTGATCAAGCCGACGCTGAACAGACCGTAGAGCGCAAGCGCTCCGACCAGAAAAGCGGGAAGGAACATCGGCGCGAAGATCAGGAGCAGGTTAAGGCCGGCCCGCCACGTGCGCAGGGTATCCTTGAGCCATTGCATTCGGCGATAATGCGACGAAACGCGGCTTGCGTCTAGCTAGTCAGCACAACGGCGATGAACAGCCCAAGCCCGAGGATGCCGTAACCCGCTCGGCGCGCGATTTGCTCGGGCTCGGTTTCCATCGCCGCATAGGCGGCGAGGCCTACCCCGAAGCCCGCGACAGCCATCTTCGCTAGCTCGATCACGCTCACTTGATCTCCTCGCCGCCGCCGATGGTACGGAAGCGCCCTTTCGCTTACGCTGGCCATTTAGGCTGCTGTAGGCCGATTTTGCCGAATGAGAGGCACAAAGTGTCAACCCCCGATCAATATTCGTACGGAACCCTAGTAGGCTGGACCACACAGGATCTCGGTTCGAAAGTGGTGATACGCCTGCAAAGCGTAACCACGCCGACGCCTCACTCTGAATCGGATGTCCATTCGGCCTACTTCATGATGGACAAGAACCAGGCGGTCCAACTTGGCCACTGTCTCTACGAGCTGGCCGGGCAACGAGCACCGGCGACACGGAAGCGGTTTTGGCTGCGGCGGCTTTTCGGGAATTAGCATCGGTTGGCAAAGGCTGCCTTGCAGTGTGGTCTTTCTTTGTTCTAAAATAGGGCATGCCGTCTGAGTCGCCCCCGGCCGTTGTCGCCTCTGCACTTCGAACGATCTCGCGGCCCTGGCAGAGGAGCTTGCTGAGCGGATGTGGGAGAGGCAGCGGGATCAGGAGATCGATCCCGCCTGGAAGGATGTCAGCGCCTACTGGCATCAGGCAATGATGCAGTTCGCAGAAGCCACGATCAAAATGCTCGGCCATGGATGACGCCCTCGCCGTGCTTCGGGCCGCGGTTGCACGCAGCCACGAGGGGCTGCAGACCGGTGCCGACGTTCGCTTGGCACTTCGCGCGCTGCGGTTCGTTGGAATACCCGCAGAAGCGATCAGCTATTTCTGGAGGTCATGCCAAGCCGAGAACGAGATCGGGCGTTCGCAGAGCATGAATGCCGCGCTCAACCGGGTCGGGCTCCACAGGCACGGCAAGGTGGCGCCTCGCGATCTGCCTGAGAGGAAGTAGGACATGGCCGGCGATAATGAGGTGCCGATCGAGCTGTTTGAAGGATTCCCGAGGACGCGGACCCGATGACGAAGCTGTACATGCGTGCTCAGACGGTAATCCAGGCGGCGTTCTATTCCTTAGGGGATCGCGAAATCTCGCCCGGTGAGATCACGATTGAAAACGCCGAACTGGAGACGATCCTCGCCACCGCCCTTGCCATCTTGATAGCAGCCGACCCCAGCGCAAAGTCCAAGCGCGATCTGCGCTTGCGGATCGAAGCGCATGCGAAGCACATGACCGGGTTAGCGGCGGCATTGAAGGATGCGAACGATAAGCAGGTGTTGGATGTCCTCGACATCCTGCGTCTGCGTCGATCCAAATCCAACTGAGGTGCAACGATTATCGTAATCGCAAGTAGGCCGCCGATAACAGGATTTGCCAATCGGGTGAAACTCGACCAAGGCCTGATCTCCGACCCCTCCAAGGTTGGCTACAAGGAAGGGCGTTCCGGGCTTCATCCGGGGCGCCCTTTTCGTTTGGGCCGGGCGCTGCCGCCCGAAGGTTTGGGTTTTGCACGGACGGCAGCCGGCGGCGCCCATAGCAGGTGCGACGCATTTGTCATCAGATCTCGTAGATCGCGACGGCGGAGCGATGAGGCCACGCCGCCCCTTCATCAGCCGATCAGGCTCAATAAGCCAAAAACGATACTGCTGCCTGGCGTCGCCGCATAGCGGCTCCCACCATGCCGATGCCGGCGATCAGCATCGCCCAGGTTGCCGATTCCGGAACGGGGCTAGGAATGCCTACGCTTCCCGTCGAGAAAACATTTGTGCCAGCTTCAAACGGAGTATTTTTTACGGTCAATGTCGAGAAGCCGTCGAAGTTCACCTTTCCGTAGATGGAGCGAGCGGAAAGACCGGTGAAATCAAGGGCAGGATAGGGCGATGCCGGGGGAGCCGGCGTGGTTTGGAAATTAGGCCCTGTGTAGGTGAACACGAGATTCACGATGTTGGGATCATCGGTGAAACTCGGATCAAGGATGAGACCGTTCGACGTGAACGCTGTAGTTGCGGAGATATTCGGCGAAGTCGCTGCAATCGAGCCATCGACGTAACCGGCGAAATCGTAAACGACCAGCATCGAGCCGGACTTCACGCCCTCAGTTGGCGAGAGGGAGCCACCATAACTAAATCGAAACTCCGAGTCGACCGGCGTCACGCCCTCCAAAAAATACGGTAGTCGCATGTGCCGTCGCGCTGCTCATAGCGAGGCATGTGATGGCGGCGGTCAAAGCTTCTTTTCATGGCGGAAACCCCTTCCACAAGTTGATCAAAGCCCCATTGCCTGATCATTGTCGCAACTTGAGCCAGTCGCGGCGGTTCCCTCCCATAAATCTCCCAAATATGAATTAAGCCTGTGCCATTTCGAGAAGGCGATTGGCCTCCCTTTTAAAATATTGATATGGTGTCCAAAATTTGCAGAATGAACGGGCAAGGATGCCGATTGTGTTTTTCCAATCTTGGTTAACCTTTCTGTAGGCGCACTGTCGGAGAAATCTACGAAAGAGCCGTCGGCGATCAGAGCGCGTGGATACCCGAGCCCCAGGCTGAGATGTCATCTCGACTAAAATCGCCGCCACGATTGAAGATTGTCCAGAGGCCATTGTCGCCCAAACGAACCGAAAATGCATAGGCATCATCGGCCAGCACATCCGCTTCCTTGCATTCCAGCCGGCTGACCAACTGGAACACTGCCGCCGCATCACAAGCCTTAAATTCCGCGGATCGTGACGGCTCGGTCGGCAATATCTTGTAGCTTGGCATGACTACTGCTCCGCCGTTTGAGTGAGCAATTTGTTGCAACCCTATCGGCGAGGCTTCCCCTCGGAAGCCTCGCCCAACAAGCGTAATCCTCGAACTAACAGCAATCAATGGACTTTTCAGACGCACGCAAGTGAGCCTTTCAACCACTTGCGAAGGCCCAGCTTAGAAGCAGAAATTCATTTCGACTCGCGTGGAACACGACTCGGCGCAGATGAGGTCCGAGAAGCGATGCTGTACGATCGCATCCTCAACCCCTCGCGGGCCGGGTACCGGCGCGATCCCGGCATCTTTTCGTGCCTCCTTAGTCGACGCTCGTCACCGAGCCGCCCGAGGGCGAGGAGTGGGAGCAAATATGATGGCTATCGCACGCTAATTGTCTTGGATCATGGCAAGGCCCGAGCGTTCACCGGCAATGGGCACCAGTGGACTGACCGCTATGCCCCTGTCGTCGGCGCCGCGCCAGCTGCTGCAAGACCGCGTCGATCGATGGCGAGATCATCGTCAGGACGAGCACGGACGCTCCGACTTCGCCGGCCTCCGTTCGCCATCGAGGGCGAGCCGCATCGCCTGAGTCTTCATGGCGTTCGATCTGATCGAACTGGACGGCGAGGATCTGAGATCCGAGCCCCTACGCCTGCGCCGGCTGAAGCTGCACCGCCTCGTTGGCAATCATGATCCCGGCACACCGATCCAGTTCTCAGAGAGCCAGCAGGGTTTCGGACGCGATCTGCTCGCCGCGGCCTGCGCGATGGGCCTTGAGGGCACGTAAGCAAGCGGCTCGACAGCCGCTATCGCAGCTGCCGGCAGACGAGCTGGCTCAAGATCAAATGCTATGACGAAGACGACTATGTTGTCATCGGTTGCCGGTATGAG